>NZ_JAKRGC010000168.1 GCF_022347745.1 Streptomyces sp. OfavH-34-F | reverse complement strand
GCGCCGGTGGCCACCACGCTGCGGACGCCCGAGGGGGTGGACGCGGCCGGGCTGGTCGCGCGGGCGCTCGCCGGTGAGCCGTCGCTGCCGCTGATCGCGGGCGGGGGCGCGCTCTCCGGCGAGATGATCCGGGTCAACCACTACGGGGCGGATGCGACGCGCGGCGCGGTGCTCGCCTCGCTCGCGGCCCTGGGGTCGGCCCTCGCCGAGGCGGGCCGGCCGGTCGATCTGGAGGCTGCCCGGAAGGCCGTTGCGGAAACCTGGCCGAGCGCGTAAATCGCGGGTGTACGGAAGAATGCGGGGAGCTGCTTAATTCAGAGCAGCTCCCCGCATTCTTGTTCCCGCTTCTCACCGGACTAAACACCCTTGTTTCCAGGGAGTGTTCGCAGCGCATTCCGGGGCCGTGTGGAGAGAGAGTTACGGTCTTGTGACCGACTCCACACAGGCAGAGATTTGCCCGATAAATCCTGGTCGAATCGGAAGAAAACGCCGAGGGTTCGCGCTGGTGCGCGCACCCGCCTGATAACACAACGAGCGGCGCCACCCAACCCCTTGCGTCGATGCAATTTCGAAATTTGCTGGGTAAATTCAAATGCCATGACCGCCGCACCAGCAGATATTGCCCGTGCCCGAAGCGAATTCCTTACGATCGACACGCCACGAGTGGAGGACGGAGCCGCGATCTGGCGCATCGCCCGCGACTCCGAGGTCCTGGACCTCAACTCCTCGTACAGCTACCTGCTGTGGTGTCGTGACTTCGCGGCGACCTCCGTGGTCGCCCGTGACGAGACCGGTGCCCCGGTCGCCTTCGTGACGGGGTACATCCGGCCCGACCGTCCCGAGACGCTCGTCGTCTGGCAGGTGGCCGTCGACCACGGCCATCGCGGGACCGGTCTGGCGGCGAAGCTGCTGGACTCCCTGACCGAGCGCGTCGCCGCCGAGCAGGGCCTGAACCGGGTCGAGACGACCGTCACCCCGGACAACACCGCATCGGACCGCCTGTTCACCTCCTACGCCCGCCGCCACGACGTGGCCCTGGAGCGCGAGGTGCTCTTCGACGGCGGCCTGTTCCCCGAAGGCACCCACCTGCCGGAAGTGCTCTACCGCATCGGCCCGTTCCACGCCTGAGCGCGCGCTTCCCCCGCCGGGCCGCCGGCCCGCCGCAGCTTCCTTCAACGCCGCCCGTCACACCACCTCACGCAGGAGACCCGCTGTGACCATCACCCCGCCCGCCCTCAGTGTCTTCGAAACCCTGGAATCCGAGGTCCGGAGCTACTGCCGCGGCTGGCCCGCCGTCTTCGACCGCGCCCAGGGCGCCCGGCTGACCGACGAGGACGGCCACTCCTACCTCGACTTCTTCGCCGGCGCGGGCTCGCTCAACTACGGGCACAACAACCCGGTGCTCAAGCGCGCGCTGATCGACTACATCGAACGCGACGGCATCACGCACGGCCTCGACATGGCGACCACCGCCAAACGGGCGTTCCTGGAGACCTTCCAGAACGTCGTGCTGCGCCCGCGCGACCTCCCCTACAAGGTCATGTTCCCCGGCCCGACCGGCACCAACGCCGTCGAGTCGGCGCTGAAGCTGGCCCGCAAGGTCAAGGGCCGCGAGTCCGTCGTCTCGTTCACCAACGCCTTCCACGGCATGTCGCTGGGCTCGCTGGCCGTCACCGGCAACGCGTTCAAGCGGGCCGGGGCCGGCATCCCGCTGGTGCACGGCACGCCGATGCCGTTCGACAACTACTTCGACGGCCAGGTCCCGGACTTCCTCTGGTTCGAGCGGCTCCTGGAGGACCAGGGGTCCGGGCTCAACCACCCGGCCGCCGTGATCGTGGAGACCGTCCAGGGCGAGGGCGGCATCAACGTGGCCCGCGCCGAGTGGCTGCGCGCCCTCCAGGACCTGTGCCACCGCCAGGACATGCTTCTGATCGTCGACGACATCCAGATGGGCTGCGGCCGCACCGGCGGCTTCTTCTCCTTCGAGGAGGCCGGCATCACGCCGGACGTCGTGACGCTGTCGAAGTCCATCAGCGGCTACGGACTGCCCATGTCGCTCTGCCTGTTCAAGCCGGAGCTGGACGTCTGGGAGCCGGGCGAGCACAACGGCACCTTCCGGGGCAACAACCCGGCGTTCGTCACCGCCGCCGCCGCGCTCGACGCCTACTGGGCGGACGGCCAGATGGAGAAGCAGACGCTCGCCCGCGGCCGGCAGGTGGAGCAGACCATGCTGGCCATCTGCGGCGAGCACAGCAGCGCCCGCTTCCGGGGCCGCGGCCTGGTCTGGGGCCTGGAGTTCGACGACCCGGCGCGCGCCACCGCCGTCTGCGCCCGCGCCTTCGAGCTGGGCCTGCTGCTGGAGACCTCCGGCCCGCAGAGCGAGGTCGTCAAGCTCCTGCCGCCGCTCACCATCACCCCCGAGGAACTGGACGAGGGCCTGCGCACGCTGGCCCGCGCCGTCCGCGAGACCGCCTGAACCGCACGACCCGACGACCCCACCGTCGCAGAGAGAAAGGCACCCCACCGCTGTGATCGTCCGATCGTTCGCCGACATCGAGAACACCGACCGGCATGTGAAGGCCGCCTCCGGCACCTGGGAGAGCAAGCGCATCGTGCTCGCCCAGGAGAAGGTCGGCTTCTCGCTCCACGAGACCACGATGTACGCGGGTACCGAGACGTCGATGTGGTACGCGAACCACATCGAGGCGGTCCTGTGCGTCGAGGGCGAGGCCGAGCTGACCAACGACGAGACCGGCGAGAAGCACTGGATCACGCCGGGCACGATGTACCTGCTCGACGGCCACGAGCGCCACACGATGCGACCCAAGACGGACTTCCGCTGCGTCTGCGTCTTCAACCCGCCGGTCACCGGCCGGGAGGAGCACGACGAGAACGGTGTCTATCCGCTGCTGACCGAGGAGGGCTGAACCCATGACCACCGACGTACGCACCGACCTGTATCCCTCGCGCGGCGCCGCCGAGATGATCACCCCGCGCCAGGACCCGGTCATCTGGTCGGCGCCGGGCACGCCGGGCCCGATCACCGCCAAGGAGCTCCAGGACTACGAGCACGACGGCTTCCTCACCGTCGACCAGCTCATCGCCCCGGACGAGGTGGCCGGCTACCACGCGGAGCTGGAGCGGCTGATCGCCGACCCGGCCGTCCGCGCCGACGAGCGCTCGATCATCGAGCCGAAGTCGCAGTCCGTGCGGTCGGTCTTCGAGGTCCACCGCATCAGCGAGGTCTTCGCCCGGCTGGTCGCCGACGAGCGGGTGGTGGGCCGGGCCCGCCAGATCCTCGGCTCGGACGTCTACGTCCACCAGTCCCGGATCAACGTCAAGCCCGGCTTCGGCGCCTCCGGGTTCTACTGGCACTCGGACTTCGAGACCTGGCACGCCGAGGACGGCCTGCCGAACATGCGGACCGTGTCCGTGTCGATCGCGCTGACCGAGAACCACGACACCAACGGCGGGCTGATGATCATGCCCGGCTCGCACAAGTCGTTCCTCGGCTGCGCGGGCGAGACGCCGAAGGACAACTACAAGAAGTCGCTCCAGATGCAGGACGCCGGCACCCCGTCCGACGAGGCGCTGACGAGGATGGCCGACCGGCACGGCATCAAGCTGTTCACCGGCAAGCCCGGTTCGGCGACCTGGTTCGACTGCAACGCGATGCACGGCTCGGGCGACAACATCACCCCGTACCCGCGCAGCAACGTGTTCATCGTGTTCAACAGCGTGGAGAACGCCGCGCAGGAGCCGTTCGCGGCGCCGGTGCGCCGCCCGGAGTTCATCGGGGCACGCGACTTCACCCCGGTGAAGTAGGCCGCGCCGCACGGGCCTTGCGGGGGGTGGGACGGAGCAGCCGTCCCACCCCCCGCGGCATATCTCGGTGGACCCGGACGGGCCCGGCGGCCACAGTGGCCGCATGACATCCCATGTACAGCACATCACGATCGACTGCGCCGACGCCTACACCCTGGCGACCTTCTGGTCCGCCGTGCTCGGCGCGCCGCTCTCCGACGAGGACCACCCCGGCGACCCCGAGGCCCTGGTCGAAGCCCCCGGCGCCGCGCTCCTGTTCGTCACCGTGCCCGACAGGAAGCAGACCAAGAACCGCGTCCACCTGGACATCCAGCCCGACGACCGCAACCGCGACGAGGAGGTCGAGCGGCTGCTGGCGCTGGGCGCCACCCTGGTCGCCGACCACCGCAAACCGAACGGGCGGGGCTGGGCGACCCTGGCCGACCCGGAGGGCAACGAGTTCTGCGTGGAGTGCGGCGCGGCGGAACGGGCGGCGCTCCTGGGCAGGCGGCTGCCGGTCACCGCGGACGATGTGACCGAGGCCGTCCGGCTGGCCGTGGACACCCTCGGCGCCGCGGGGGGCGCCGACTGGAGCGTCCCGGCCGGCCCGCTGACGTGGAGCTGCCGGGAGACCGCGGAGCACCTGAGCGACGACCTGTTCGCGTACGCCGCGCAGCTCGGGCCGCGCACGCCGTCGGTCGAGTCGGAGGTGCCCTACCACTGGAGCCGGCGGCGCGAGGGCGGCCCGTGGAACGCGGTCTTCGCGGACCCGGAGGCGGGCCCGGCGGGGCTGCTCCAGACCGTGGAGGCGAGCGGCGCGCTGCTGGCCGCGATGGTGCGCACGGCCTCGCCGGCCCTGCGCTCGTACCACGGCTACGGGGTCTCCGACCCGGAGGGCTTCGCGGCCATGGGCGTCGTGGAGACCCTGGTGCACGCCCACGACATCGCCGCGGGCCTGGGCCTGGAGTGGGCGCCGCCCGCCGCGCTGTGCGACCGGGCGCTGGCCCGGCTCTTCCCCGACGCCCCGGACGACGCGGACCGGTGGACCGTGCTGCTGTGGTCCACCGGCCGCGCCGAACTGCCGGGCCGCGAGCGCGTCACCTCCTGGAAGTGGCGCAGCGCCCCGGCGGAGTGAGCGCCTCCCAGGAGGTGTCGGACGCCCCCTAGCGGTGGGAGAACCAGTTCGCCGCGGGCAGCAGCCTCTGGTCGTAGCCGAACAGGGCCTGGTTCTCCCAGGCGTTCTTGGAGGAGGGGTCGGCCGGGTCCCAGCCGCTGCCGCTGACGGCGGTCCAGGCCGGCTCCCAGTACACCGCGCCCAGGCCCCGGCCGCCGGGGACGGCCTCGACGACGTTCAGCACGTCGCGGAGGTTGGCCGCCTGGCCGGCCGGGGTGGCCGGGTAGCCGCTGACCAGCTGGTCGGCGGTGGCGACGTTGTTCTCCAGGCCGTCCGCGTCGGCGAGGGTGTGGGCGTAGGCCGTCTCGGCGACGAGCACCGGCTTGCCGTAGCGGGCGGCGGCGTCGTCCAGGTTGGCCTGGAGGTCGGAGAGCGGCCCGTGCCAGTAGCCGTAGTAGGAGAGCGCGACGACGTCGAAGGGGACGTGGTGGGCCACGGCGTTGTCGAACCACCAGCGGGTGCCCGCCTTGTCGCCACCCTTGGCGAGGTGCAGGGCCACCTTCGTCGTGGAGGAGACGGCCTTGGCCGCGTTCGCGCCGGAGGTGAGCAGCCCGGCGAGCTGGGACCAGTGGTCGGTGGAGCCCTCGGGCCAGAGCATGCCGGCGTTCAGCTCGTTGCCGATCTGGACCATGTCGGCGGTGGTGCCCTGCGCCTTGAGGGCGTTCAGGACGTCGTAGGTGTGGCGGTAGACGTCGTCGCGCAGTTGGGTGTAGCCGTGGCCGGCCCAGGCGGCGGGCTTGTACTGCTTGCCGGGGTCGGCCCAGCTGTCGGAGTAGTGGAAGTCGATCAGGGTCTTCATGCCCAGGGCCTTGGCGCGCTTGGCCATGGCCAGGACGTGGGCCTTGTCGTTGTAGCCGTCGGCCGGGTTCACCCAGACCTTGAGGCGGACGTAGTTCATGCCGGCGGAGCGCAGCAGGCCCATCGCGTCGCCTGCGGTTCCGTTCGCGCCGCGGTAGACGGCGCCGTGTGCCTCGTTCTTGGGGAGGGTGGAGAGGTCGCCGCCCTTCACGGTGAGGCCGGTGGCGCCCCTGGTGAGGGCGATGTCGTCGAAGTTGGCCCATTCCCCGGCGTGGGCATCGGAGTTGAGGCTGAGGGTGCAGCCGCCGCCGGTCACCTTCACGGAGGTGACCAGGCGTATCCAGGCGCCGTTGGGGGTGGGCGGCAGGTCGGTGCGCTGTTCGGCGCCGCCGCAGTTGCGCAGGGCGATGTAGGCGGAGTTCTGGCCGCCGCTGGAGCGCACCCAGGCGCTCAGGGTGTACGTGCCGTCGGCGAGGCCGGTGAGGTACTGGTACGTCTCCACCTTGTAGGCGGACGCGGACCAGTGGCTGAGCCGGGTGGTGCCGCTGCGGCCGCCGGCCTCGGTGAAGGAGGCGGAGTTCTGGCCGGTGGCGGAGTAGGTGGACCAGCCGGTGGAGCCGGACTCGAAGCCGGTGTTGACGGGGGTGGTGGCGGCGTGGGCGGGCTGGGCCGGGAGTGCCGCCAGCAGGAGGCCGGACAGCGAGGCCGCCAGCACCCCCGCTCTCTTCCTGCCGTGCGTGGTTCCGTACATCGTCGATGTCCCTTCGACCTGTGTGCGGGGGGTGCGGGGGAAGTGGGTGGTGCGGGTCCTCAGCCGTCGAGCCGGACCACGCGGACGGCGCCCGCCGGGACGGCGAGGTGTCCGGTGGCCGGTTCTCCGGTGAGGAGTTCGGTGCCGGGGGCGTCGAGCGGGACCTTCGCCGCGTCCTCGGTGTGGTTGATGGCGAACAGGTAGGTGCCGGCCTCGCCGGTCCGGGTGACGACCTCGACGTCGTGCGGGATGCCGGTGCGGGGGGCGATCCCGGCGTCCTCGCAGGCCCGTTCCAGGACGGTGTCCAGGGCGTCGCCGGTCAGCCGGGTGGAGACGTACCAGGCGGTGCCCCGGCCGAGGCGGTGGCGGGTGACGGCGGGCCGGCCGGCCGGGATGCCGTCGGCGTAGGACCACATGGTCTCGGCGCCGCGCGGGATCACCACGTCCGACCAGAGGTCGCCGGTGAGGTCGGGGCCCTCGGGGGCGCCCTCGGGGGTGATCAGGCGGACGGTCCCGCCCTCGCCGAGCGGCGCGAACTCCTCGACGGTCAGCCCCAGTACGTCGCGCAGCGCTCCCGGGCAGGGGCCGGGGTGCACGGCGTCGTTCGTGTCGACGATCCCGGAGAAGTACGAGACGACCAGGGTGCCGCCGCCCTCCACGTACCGGCGCAGGTTGCGGCCGGTCTCCTCGGTGGCGAGGTAGAGGGCCGGGACGACGACCAGGGGGTAGCCGGACAGGTCGGCGTCGGGGTGGGCGAAGTCGACGGTGAGGTGGCGGTCGTAGAGCGTGGCGTAGAAGGCGTCGGCGCGCTCGCGGGCGTCGTGGTCCTGGCTGGGGCGCCATTCCAGGGACTGCGCCCACCAGGACTGCCAGTCCCAGACCATGGCCGCGTCGGCGACGGTGCGGGTGGTGCGGATGCCGTCAAGCAGGCCGAGGTCGGCGCCGAGGCGGGAGACCTCGCGCCAGATCCGGGAGTCGGTGCCGGCGTGCGGGACCATCGCCGAGTGGAACTTCTCGGCGCCGCGCCGGGACTGCCGCCACTGGAAGAACATCGCCCCCTCGGAGCCCCGTGCCACGTGGGCGAGGCTGTTGCGGGCCATCTCGCCGGGGCGCTTGGCGGGGTTGCGGGGCTGCCAGTTGACGCCGCCGGTGGAGTGTTCGAGGAGCAGCCAGGGGGCGCCGCCCGCCACCGAGCGGGTGAGGTCGGCGGCCATGGCCAGGTTGACGTGGGTGCGGCGGCCGTCGGTGATCAGGTAGTGGTCGTTGGTGACGAGGTCGACCTCGCGCCCCCAGGCCCAGTAGTCCACGGACTCGCACTGGCTGAGCGCGGTCATGAAGTTGGTGGTGACCGGGATGCCGGGGGCGTGGCGGTGCAGGAGGTCGCGCTCCGCGCGGAAGTTGTCGCGCATGGTGGCGTCGGCGAAGCGGGCGTAGTCCAGCTGCTGGGCCGGGTTGCAGGCGGTCGGGGTGAGCCGGGGCGGGTCGATCTCGTCGAGGCTGCCGTAGCGCTGGCCCCAGAACGCGGTGCCCCATGCCTCGTTCACCGCCTCGACGGAGCCGTGGCGGTCGGCCAGCCAGTGGCGGAAGCGGACGGCGCAGTCGTCGCAGTAGCAGGCGCTGACCGGGACGCCGTACTCGTTGTGGACGTGCCACAGGGCGAGGGCCGGGTGGTCGGCGTAGCGGCGGGCGAGCCGTTCGGTGATGTCCGCGGCGGCGGCCCGGTAGGCGGCGTTGCCGTGGCAGATCGCGCCGCGTGAGCCGAACGCGTAGCGCACGCCGTCCCGGCGGACGGGCAGGGCGTCGGGGTGGGCGCGGTAGAACCAGGCGGGCGGGGCGACGGTGGGGGTGCCGAGGTCCGCGCGGATGCCGTTGACGTGCAGCAGGTCCAGGAGGCGGTCGAGCCAGCCGAAGTCGTGGCGGCCGGGTTCGGGCTCCAGCAGGGCCCAGGAGAAGATCCCGACGCTGACCATGGTGACCCCGGCCTCCCGCATCAGGCGCATGTCCTCGTGCCAGACCTCCTCCGGCCACTGCTCGGGGTTGTAGTCGCCGCCGAAGGCCAGCTGGCGCAGACCCTTCGGGGCGGTGGCGCGAGGGGGGTGCGGCATGGGTGTCTCCTGAGCGTTTGGGACGAGAACTGGGAACGTGCACACGCCCTCCCGGCGGCGCAAAGCCAACATAACCTCACAGCAACAACCATTGACAAGTGTCGGCTTCGTTTCTCTACTGTGAACGATCACAGCGCACAGCAGGCGCTGAAACCCTCGCTCTCGTCAGGGGAGACCTCCATGAAGTACCGCATGGTCGCGGCGTCCGCCGCCGCCTCGCTCGCCGCCACCGCCCTGCTCACGGGCTGCGGCTCGTCCGACGACGACGGAAGCGGCGACCGGGCCGCGTCCGGTCCCGTCTCGCTCACCTACTGGGCCTGGGCGCCCGGCCTGGACAAGGTCGCGGACCTCTGGAACGAGGGCGAGGGCAAGAAGGCCGGCATCAAGGTCACGGTGAAGAAGCAGGCGTCCGGCGACGACCTGGTCACCAAGATCATCACCGCCGCGAAGGCGCACAAGGCCCCCGACCTGGTGCAGGCCGAGTACCAGGCGCTGCCCACCCTGGTCTCCAACGACGTGCTCGCCGACATCTCGAAGGTGGCGGGCGACGCGGAGAAGGAGTTCGCCCCGGGCGTCTGGCAGCAGACCACGCTCGGCTCGGACGCCCTGTACGCGCTGCCGCAGGACTCCGGGCCGCTGATGTTCTACTACCGCCAGGACCTGTTCAAGAAGTACGAGCTGTCCGTGCCCACCACCTGGGACGAGTTCGCCGAGACCGCCCGCGCGCTGAAGAAGAAGGCGCCGGACAAGGACCTCACCACCTTCTCCTCCAACGACTCCGGCCTCTTCGCCGGCCTGGCCCAGCAGGCGGGCGCCCGGTGGTGGACCCCCTCCGGTGACACGTGGAAGGTCGCCATCGACGACCCGGCCACCCGCAAGGTCGCCGACTTCTGGGGCGGCCTGGTCAAGGAGGGCGCCATCGACAACCAGCCCATGTACACCCCGGCCTGGAACAAGGCGCTCAACACCGGCAAGCAGATCGCCTGGGTCAGCGCCGTGTGGGCGCCGGGCACCCTGACCACCGCCGCCCCGGACACCGCGGGCAAGTGGGCCATGGCCCCGCTCCCCCAGTGGAAGGCCGGCGACAACGTCACCGGCAGCTGGGGCGGCTCCTCCACGGCCGTCACCAACGACTCCGAGCACCAGGAGGCCGCGGCCACCTTCGCGAAGTGGCTGAACACCGACCCGGCCGCGCTGGCCGCCCTGGTCAAGGAGAGCGGCATCTACCCCGCCGCCACCGCCGCCCAGACCGGCGGCGCGCTCGCTAAGCCGCCGGCCTACTTCTCCAACCAGCCGGACTTCTACACCACCGCCGCCGAGATCGCCAAGGGCACCGCCCCGGCGGCCTGGGGCCCGAACGTGAACGTGGCCTACTCCTCGTTCAAGGACAACTTCGCCGCGGCGGCCAAGGACCGGGCCCCCTTCGGGCCGGCGCTCACCGCGATGCAGGAGGCCACCGTCGCCGACCTGAAGAAGCAGGGCTTCGGAGTCTCCGAGTGACACGCGCCCGCCGCCGGAAGCCGTACGGGGTCAAGAGCGCCCCGTACGCCTTCCTGATCCCCGCCACCGTGCTCTTCCTGCTCTTCTTCGCCCTGCCCATCGGCTACGCGCTCTACCTGAGCCTGCGCCGGACCGAGGTCAGCGGCCTGGGCCTGGGCAAGGGCGCCCGCGAGGAGGTGTGGGCCGGGTTCGCCAACTACCGCGAGGCCCTGTCCGACTCCGAGCTGCTGCACGGCGCGCTGCGCATCCTCGGCTACGGCATGATCGTCGTCCCGGTGATGCTCGGGCTCGCCCTGCTCTTCGCCCTGCTGCTGGACACCGAGCGGCTGCGGATGCGCGGCTTCTCCCGGCTGGCGATCTTCCTCCCGTACGCGATCCCCGGCGTGGTCGCCGCGCTGATGTGGGGCTTCCTGTACCTGCCGGACGTCAGCCCCTTCTACTGGGTCCTGGACAAGGCGGGGCTGCCGCAGCCGGACCTGCTCGACGGCGGTCCGCTGTACCTGGCGCTGGCCAACATCGCGGTCTGGGGCGGCACCGGCTTCAACATGATCGTCATCTACACCTCGCTGCGGGCCATCCCCGCCGAGATCTTCGAGGCGGCCCGCCTCGACGGCTGCTCGCAGCTCCAGATCGCGCTCCGGATCAAGATTCCGATGGTGGCACCGTCGCTGGTGCTGACCTTCTTCTTCTCGATCATCGCGACCCTCCAGGTGTTCAGCGAACCGACCACGCTCAAGCCGCTCACCAACTCGCTCTCCACCACCTGGAGCCCGCTGATGAAGGTCTACCAGGACGCGTTCGTCAACAACGACATCTACGCGGCGGCGGCCCAGGCGGTCATCATCGCCGTCGTCACCCTGGCCCTGTCCTTCGGCTTCCTGCGGGCGGCCAACTCCCGTACGAAGCAGGGGGATACCCAGTGACCACGCTCTCCGCCGGCCGCCCGGCGGCCCGGCCCCGCCGGCGCTTCGCCCTCGTGCCCACCGCGGCACTGCTGCTGGGCGCCGTCTACTGCCTGCTGCCCGTCGCCTGGATCGTCGTCGCCTCGACCAAGTCCGGCGGCGAGCTGTTCTCCACCTTCACCTTCCTGCCCGGCACCGGGCTCGCCGACAACGTCGCCGACCTGTCCGCGTACCGGGACGGGGTGTACTGGAGGTGGATGGCCAACTCGGCCCTGTACGCCGGGGTGGGCGCGCTGCTGTCCACGGCCGTCTCCGCCGTCTCCGGGTACGCGCTGGCCGTCTACCGGTTCCGGGGCCGGGAGACCCTCTTCAACATCCTGCTCGCCGGGGTCCTGATGCCGCCGGTCATCCTGGCGGTGCCGCAGTACCTGCTCATGGCGAAGGCGGACCTGACCGACTCCTACCTGTCGGTGATGCTGCCGGTGATCCTCTCCCCGTACGGGGTCTACCTCGCCCGGATCTACGCGGCGGCGGCCGTGCCGGGCGACGTGATCGAGGCGGGGCGCATGGACGGCGGCGGCGAGCTGCGGATCTTCCGCACGATCGCCCTGCCGATGATGCTGCCGGGCCTGGTGACCGTCTTCCTCTTCCAGTTCGTCGCGATCTGGAACAACTTCCTGCTGCCGTACATCATGCTCGGCGACGACGAGAAGTTCCCGGTCACGCTCGGCCTGTTCACGCTGCTCCAGCAGGGGGCCACCACCCCGGCGCTCTATACGCTGGTGATCACCGGGGCGCTGCTGGCGATCGTCCCGCTGGTCGCCCTGTTCCTGGTCATCCAGCGGTTCTGGAGCCTCGACCTGCTCTCCGGGGCCGTAAAGTCCTGACGGGCCCCGCCAGGACGTCACTTGATGAAAGATCACGCACCATGAGCCGCACAGAACAGACCGGATCGGGACGCCGACGGCCGCCGACCATCCATGACGTGGCGCGGGAGGCCGGGGTGTCGCGCGGCACGGTCTCGCGGGTCCTCAACGGCGGCCACAACGTCAGCCCGGCCGCGCTGGAGGCGGTCAACTCGGCGATCCGCAAGACCGGTTACACGGTGAACCGGCACGCCCGCTCGCTGATCACCGGCCGCTCGGACTCGGTGGCGTTCCTGCTGACCGAGCCGCAGGAGCGGTTCTTCGAGGACCCGAACTTCAATGTGCTGCTGCGCGGCTGCACCAGCGCGCTCGCCGCGCACGACATCCCGCTGATCCTGATGATCGCGGGCACGGAGGCCGAACGGCGCCGCAACATGCGCTACATCGCCGGCCACGTGGACGGGGTCCTGCTGGTCTCCAGCCACTCCGGCGACCCGGTCGCCGCCCGGCTGCACGAGGCCGGTGTCCCCCTGGTCGCCTGCGGGAAGCCGCTCGGGCAGGGCTCCAAGGTCAGCTACGTGGCCGCCGCCGACCGGGACGGGGCCCGCGAGATGGTGCGCTTCCTGTACGAGTCGGGGCGCCGCCGCATCGGTACGGTCAGCGGCCCCCTGGACACGCCGGGCGGGGTGGAGCGGCTGGCGGGCTACCGCGAGATGCTGGCCGACTGCGGGCTGCCCGCCGACGACGCGCTCATCGTGCCGGGCGACTACAGCCGGGCCGGCGGCGAGGCGGCGGCCTCGCTGCTGCTGGAGCGGGCGCCCGACGTGGACGCGGTGTTCGTCGCCTCGGACCTGATGGCGCAGGGGGTGCTCGCCGCGCTGGAGAAGGCCGGGCGCGGGGTGCCGGACGACGTCGCGGTGGGCGGCTTCGACGACTCCCCGGCGGCGCTCGCCTCGCGGCCGGCGCTGACGACGATACGGCAGCCGTGGGACCGGATCAGCTCCGAGATGGTCCGGGTGCTGCTGGCGCAGATCGGCGGGGAGGACCCGGCCGCGGTGATACTGCCGACCGAACTGGTCCGCCGCGACTCCGCCTGACGCGGCGGCCCGCGGCCCGCGGCGCACGGCGGCACGCGGCGGGC
>NZ_JAKRGC010000167.1 GCF_022347745.1 Streptomyces sp. OfavH-34-F | reverse complement strand
GAGGCAGAGGAGCGCGCAGGCGACGGCGGTGGCTCTGGCACCGGCGCGCACGCGCGGACGAACGCGGCTTGGGATCATCTGAGCTCGCTTCTCCGAGGGTGTGGAGCCGCGGCGAACGGGCTTCGCGGCGGGCGGACTGCGCGGCGGCTGCGAGCGGGTGTCGAGCCGCACACACGGAAACCCCGCCCCCGGCCCCCCACGGAACGGGAACGGGGCTTCCGTCACGGCCGGGTCAGGGTTCCGGCCTCAGCCATCGTGCGGCGCGGCCGACGGAGTCGGCGCCGAGCGGCCTCGGCCGCACGATGGGGTCTTTCCATGGGGCGCCGCCGACGGCCACGTGCGCGAAGGGCGCTGTCGGGGCTGCCCGGGGGTCAGGCCTGGAGCCAGGCCGCGACGTCCGGGGGAAGCGTGCCGGCGGTGAGGGGACCGCTCGTCAGCAGGAGTCTGGAGTGGGACGGGAGTTCCACGGGGGCAGGCGAGAGGTTGACGACGCAGATCAGGCCGTGCTCGCGGACGAAGGCAAGGACGCCGTCCCCGGCGGGGAGCCAGCGCATCGGTCCGTCGCCGAAGCCGGGGAGGGAACGGCGCAGTCCGAGCGCGGTGCGGTAGAGAGTGAGCATGGAATCGGCGTCGGCCCGCTGTCGGTCGACGGCGTAGCGGCCCCAATTGGCGGGCTGCGGCAACCAGGGCTCAGTACCGGGCGGGGTGCCGAAACCGAAGGAGGGCGCTTCGGCCTTCCACGGCAGGGGGACGCGGCAGCCGTCGCGGCCCGGGTCGACGCCGCCGGAGCGGAAGTGCATGGGGTCCTGTATGCGGTCGCGGGGGATGTCGGCCTCGGGAAGGCCGAGCTCCTCGCCCTGGTACAGGTAGACCGAGCCGGGCAGGGCGAGGGTCAGCAGGGCGGCCGCACGGGCCCGACGGGTACCGAGGTCCGAGTCGGTGGGGGTGCCGAAGCGCTTCTTGGCGAAGTCGAAGCCGGTGTCCTCCCGGCCGTAGCGGGTGACGGTGCGGGTGACGTCGTGGTTGCAGAGGACCCAGGTGGCGGGGGCATGGACGGGGGCATGCTCGGCGAGGGTGTCGTCGATGGTGCGGCGCAGGGCGTCCGGATCCCAGGTGCAGGCGAGGAGGTTGAAGTTGAAGGCGGTGTGCAGTTCGTCGGGGCGCAGGTAGCGCGCGAAGCGTTCGGCGTCGGGAAGCCAGACCTCGCCGACGAAGACGCCGTCGTACTCGTCGGCGATGGACCGCCAGGCGCGGTAGATGTCGTGGATCTCGTCCTGGTCGATGTAGGGGTGGGGGTCGATACCCTCGGTGAAGTCGGGCAGGTCCGGGTGCTTGGTGAGCAGGGCTGCGGAGTCGATGCGGACGCCGGCGACGCCGCGCTCGAACCAGAAGCGCAGCACATCCTCGTGTTCGCGGCGGACGTCGGGGTGATTCCAGTTGAGGTCGGGCTGTTCGGGAGTGAACAGGTGCAGGTACCACTCTCCGTCGGGCACCCGGGTCCAGGTGTCACCGGCGAACTGCGAGGGCCAGTTGTTCGGCGGGAGTTCGCCGTGCTCGCCGCGGCCGGGGCGGAAGTGGAACCGCTCGCGCTCGGGGCTGCCGGGCCCGGCAGCGAGGGCTGCCTGGAACCAGGCGTGCTGGTCGGAGACGTGGTTGGGCACAATGTCGACGATGACCTTGATGCCGTGCTCGGCGGCATCGGCGATCAGCTTCTCGGCGTCGTCGAGGGTGCCGAAGGCCGGGTCGATGGTGCGGTAGTCGGCCACGTCGTAGCCGCCGTCGACGAGGGGCGAGAGGTACCAGGGGGTGAACCACACGGCGTCCACGCCCAGTTCTCTGAGATAGGGCAGGTTCGCCCGGACTCCCGCGAGGTCGCCCGTCCCGTCCCCGTCGCCGTCCGCAAAGCTGCGGGGATAGACCTGGTAGATGACGGCGTCACGCCACCAATCATGGGTGCGGGAGGGGTGCACGGCTGCCACAGGAGGTCCTTTCGGGCAGGTGGGTCTCCGCCGCTGGCCAGGACGGGGCATGGAAGATGTCGGCCGACGGCGGAGGCATGTGGGTGGTGAAGCGGAGGTGAGGGACGAGGGCGCGGGTCATCCCTTGACACTGCCGGCGGTGAGGCCGGCCATGATGCTCCGCTGGAAGAAGACGAACACGATGATGACCGGGATGCTCGCCATCACCAGACCCGCCATGACCTGGTTCTGCGTCACCTGTCCCGCGGTCTGGGAGAGACCCACGCTGATCGTCATCTTCTCGCTGTCGGGAAGCACGAGCAGCGGCCAGACGAAGTCCTTGAAGACCATCACGATGGTGAAGATGGACACCACGCCGAGGATGGGTCGCGAGATCGGCAGGATGATCGAGACGAGCACGCGCCACGGCGGTACCCCGTCGATCTCCGCCGCTTCGAGGATCTCGTCGGGGATCGAGTCGAAGAATCGTTTGAGCAGGAAGATGTTGAACCCGTTGGCCGCCACCGGGAACCAGATCGCCCAGGGCGTGTTGAGCAGGTTCCATCCGAAGACCGGCACGTCCGTGACGGTGATGTAGGCCGGGATCATGACGACGATCGGCGGGATCATCAGGGTGGCGAACATCGCCCCGAGGATCACGTTGCCGAACATCGGGCGCAGCTTGGACAGCGCGTACGCGGCCGTCACGTCCACCGCGAGGGCGAACAGCCAGGCGCCGACCGAGTAGAAGAGCGTGTTCTTGAGGAGCAGCCCGACGTCGAACAGCTCCCACGCATCGGCGAACACCGAGAAGTCCGGGTCCTCGGGCCACAGCGTCGGCGGCATCTGGGCGATCTCCTCGCCCGATTTCATCGCGCCCGTGACCATCCAGTACAGCGGGAAGACGAACACGAGCGTGAAGACGGCCAGGATGGCGGCGAGCACCGTCCAGTAGATCCTCGACCCCCAGCGTGACTTGAGCTCGAGGGGCGAGACGATGGTGCGGGAGTGGCCCTCGGCCCAGTGGGCGCGGCGCCGCTCGCGCGGGCGGGATACGGCCTTCGACGGACCCTTCCTGGTGTCCCTGGTGGGTTCCGGGTGGGTCGTCACATCAACGGTGTGGGCCACGGGACTACCTCTTCTCGTCGCGGGTCAGCCTGAGCTGGACTGCGGCGACGGCAAGGAGAACGATCATGAGCATGACTCCGAGCGCGCTGCCGGCGCCGTAGTTGCCGCCGTAGATGAAGGCGTACTGGTACATGAGGTAGGCGACGGTGACCGTCGCGTTCTCCGGTCCTCCGCCGGTGAGCATGTAGGGCTCGATGAACACCTGCATGGTGGCGACGACCTGGAGCATCAGCATGAGGAGCAGGATCAGCCGGGTCTGCGGGACGGTGACGTTCCAGATCCGCCTGAAGATGCCGGCTCCGTCGAGTTCGGCCGCCTCGTAGAGGTCACCGGGGATGTTCTGCAGCGCGGCGAGATAGATCAGGACGCCGGAGCCCATGTTCATCCAGGTGGAGACGATGACCAGAGAGATCAGCGCGGTGTCCGTGGAGTCCAGCCAGGACAGGCCGGGCAGGCCCACGAAGTCGAGCACCTGGTTGAACAGGCCGGGGCCGGGATCGTAGAACCAGCGGAAGAGCAGCACCGAGACGATCGGAGGCAGCATCACCGGCAGGTACACGACGAAGCGCAGGTATCCGCGCGCGTGCCGCAGTTCGTTGAGGACGATTGCCACCGCGAAGGGGATCACGTAGCCGCACAGCAGGGCGAGGAAGGTGAAAGCGAAGGTGTTCTTCCATGCCTGGCCGAACGCCGGGTCCTCCACCACCGAGCGGAAGTTGTCCAGCCCCACCCACTTGGGCTCGTCGACGAGGTTCGTCTCCTGGAAGCTGAGCACGACCTGCCGGATGATCGGCCACCAGGCGAAGAGCGCAAAGCAGAACAGGGCCGCGCACAGAAACCCGTAGGCGGTGATGTTGGTGCGCAGAGTCCTTCTTCGACGTGAGGGGTGTGCGGGTGACCGGCGCCGCGCCTTCGGGGGCCGTTTCGCCTGCACGGTGGGTGCGTCCATGGTGATCTCCCGTTCCGTGCCGCGGTCGGGGTGCCGCACTCCGCCGGATACGGATGCGGCACCCGTCTCACGACGGTCAGCTCTTTGCCAGAATCGTGTTCGCCTTGCTCTCGGCATCGGCGAGCAGCTTGTCGATGTCGGCGTCCTGGCGGGTCAGAACCGCGGACATGGGGACGTCCAGGACCGCGTAGAGCTCCTGCGCCTTCACCGGCTCCAGCTTGAGCTCGATGTTCTTCGACCCCTCGACGTAGGGCTGGTAGTACTCGACCGGCAGGACCGCGTTCTTCTCGCGGAGTGCGGCGATCTTCCGGCCCGTCGGCGAGTCACCCATGTAGTCGTTGTTCGGCACGCCCACGGCCTCACCGTTGGCCTTGCCGCGCGCGTAGTCGTGACGGCCCTTGCCCGGCGTGTTGAACTGGAAGTCGATCCACTGGAGGCCCGCCTCGGTCTCGGCGGCGCTCGCCTTCGGGTTGATCATGTAGGCCTCGCCGCCGCTCAGGGACGCCTTGCCCTCGGGGATGGGGGCGATGCCGTACTGGTCCTTGCTTCCCTGGAACTTCTGCACCAGGTCGGTGATGACGTCCGGGGCGCCGAGCATCATGCCCGTCTTGTTGGCCGCCATCTGCTGCATCAGCGCCTCCCAGCCGATCAGCACCTTCTTGCCGACGCTGTCGTCCTTCCAGCGCATGTCGTGCAGCGTCTGCAGAACCGCCTTGCCCTCGGCGCTGTTGAAGGCCGCCTTGCCGTCCACGACCATCTCGCCGCCGCGGCTGAAGATGGACTGCGCGAAGTGCCAGCCACCGACGTTGCCGCCGCCGTACTCCCCGTAGCCGACGTAGCCGTCGCCCAGGGCGGCGATCTTCTTGGCCGCGGCGCGGACCTCGTCCCAGGTCTTCGGCGGGGAGTTGGGGTCGAGGCCCGCCTCTTCGAAGAGCTTGCGGTTGTAGACCAGCCCGACGGTGTAGCTGACGTTGGGAACGCCGTAGATCTTGCCGTCCTTGGTCACCATGTCGCGGACGCTCTGGTTGATGTCTCCGAAGTTCTTCACGAGGCCCGTGGACGCGGTGATGTCCTTCGCCTGTCCCTTGGACATGACATCGGCGTAGTTGGTGACGGGGGCCATGAAGACCGTCTCCATCTGGCCGCCGGCCAGCTTCGCGGCGAACGTCTTCGGGTCGAAGCACGGCTGCTGGTCCGTGCTCTTGACCTTGACGCCGGGGTGCGCCTTCTCGAACGCCTTGACGTCGTCGTTCCATGCCTGGCGCTGCTTGGGCGCCGACTTCGCCGGCTGACAGGCCACGGTGATCGTGACATCCCCCTCGGCTCCGGTGTCCGCGTCACCACCGCAAGCCGTGGCTGACAGGACAAGACCTGAAGTGATCAGAAAGATCGCGACGTTGCGGGGCTTCATTACGGCTCCTCCGAGGTGGTCCCTGGTCCCCAGGGCACTGCCCTGATCGGAGCGTCACATTAGGGCGCGAGAACAGGGTTACGCAAGATTTCGACCCAGGAATGCATGATTACGACTGTGTCACGAGCTTCCCGGACTGCGACACCTCGGCAGGGATGCCCCGGGGAGGTGTCGACGGCTCCACCTGGGCGCTCGTCGACCACTTTGCCCGCGCGACCTGGTAAGCCGCCACCGGGGGCATCAGCGACCCAGCCGACCGGGGAGGGGCGCCGAGACCCTTTCCCCCTTGCGCTCCTTGCGCTCCCTGCACGCCCTTTGCGTGCGACGGCGACAGGCGCATCATCCGCCACCACCGCGACTCGCCCGTCGCAAAAATTTTTCTTCATTCTGTTGGAAACTTGCCGCACCTGCTTGACGCGGCGAGTCCGGAGGGCCTCACTGTGTCAGTAGGTAGGCATCTCCGGGTCGGTCCGCTCCGCCCAGGACAAAGTGCCCCCGCCCAGGTGGACCGCGTCAGGATGACCGCCCAGGGTCCTTGCGGCCACGGTCAACACGGGCGACACGACCGGCGACGGCCTCCTCGCCGGTCGGCCCCCGGTCGGGCGGCGCCACAGTCCGATGCGCTGCGGGCTGCTCCGCAGACTCGCACCGGGTTGCACCACCGTTATTGCTGAAGTTCTTCGAGGTGGAGGCCCGGTTCCCGGAGAATCCCGGGGAGATCCCGGTGCTCGCAGTGTCGTCCGTGGCGCAGCAGGTGAAAGTGCCGGCCGAGGAGTGGGCCGCGTACGACTGGTCGGGGCGGGCGATCAAGCGGCACCGGGTGGAGATCCGGGGCGCGTTCGGGTTCCGGGAGTGCACCGCGGAGGATCAGGCCCAGCTCGCCGAGTGGCTGACGGCGGAGTTGTGCGGGGTGGAACTGAACCGGGACCGGCTGGCGGAGGCCGTGGTCGTGCGCTGGCGGGGAGACCGGATGGAGCCGCCGACGCCGGGACGCGTCGCCCGCCTGGTCGGCTCGGCGGTGACCACCTTCGAGGAACGGTGCTGTACGGCCACGGTGGGCCGGCTGTCGGCGGCGACCCGGTGTGGTGGAGCTGGACAGGGCCTGCCACAGGCCGCCCGGCAGATCCTGGGGCGCGGTCTCTTCTCGGTTGCGTCTCATGCGGCTTGTGCAGGGCCTGCGGTGAGCTGGTGGCAGCGGATGGCGTTGGCACGAGGACTTCGGTATGTGTTCCGCCCACCGGACCGGATGCTGAAGCTCTGCGAACTGCGAGACCGGCCCGGGGGGCCGAAGGCGGCCCATGCGCGGCGACGTGGCTCCTGCCGGACGGTCTGCCCCCCAGCCCTCGCTCGGTACAGCCCGCCCGGAGCGGGTTCCGAACACCGGACACCCCCGGAGGTGCGGCCCGGCTCGGCAACACGCCCCGTCTTCCATGGTGGGCCAGGGAACTGCCCTGCGCACCCCACCACTGGCGTTGCGGGGGCCCTGGGCCGGGGATTGAATGAGTAGTCAGCCCGGCCCGCATCCGGGTGCGCCCTCACGTCCCGGCAAGGGAGGCCGCCATGGCCGCACATGCCTTCGACCCGAGCCGGGTCGTCCACCTCTCGGGGCGCTTCGCCCCGGTGACCGAAGAGGTCGACGAGGCGGACCTGGACGTGATGGGCGAACTGCCCGGCGAGCTGGACGGGGTATTCCTGCGCAACGGCCCCAATCCCCGCTTCACGCCGATCGGTTCGTACCTTTACCCGATCGACGGCGACGGCATGCTGCACGGTGTGTGGATCTCCGGTGGCTGGGCCCGCTACCGCAACCGGTTCGTCCGGACACCCGCCGTGGTCGCCGAGGAGCGGGCCGGGCGGGCGCTGTGGGGCGGCATCGAGTCGATGATCCTGCCGCAGGAGCCGGATGTCGGTCCGGAGCTGGCCGGCACCTTCCGCGACATGCCCGACATCAACGTGGTGCGTCACGCGGGGCGGCTGCTGGCGCTCGCCGAGTCCGACTGCCCGTTCCTCATGACGCCCGATCTGGCCACCGTCGGCAAGGAGACCTTCGGCGGAGCACTGCCGGCGGGCATCACCGCCCACCCGAAGACCGACCCGGTCACGGGCGAGATGCTGGTCTTCTGCTACGGCCTGGAGCCTCCCTTCCTCACCTGGTCCGTGATCGGCCCCGGGGGCGACGTGCTCCGGGGCCCCACGCCGGTGGACGGGGTCGACGAGCCGATGATGATCCACGACATGGCGATCACCCCGCGCTTCCTGGTGATCGTGCTGGCACCGGTGTTCTTCGACATCGCGGCGGCCATGAACGGCGGCTCCATGCTCGACTGGCGCCCCGAACGCGGCACCCGCCTCGCCCTGATCCCCCGCGACGGGAGCCCGGTGCGCTGGGCGTCCGACGACGCCTTCTGGCTGTGGCACACGGTCAACGCCTACGACACCGAGCCCGGCGGCGGCGATGTGGTGCTGGACTACGTGCAGTGGACCCGCCTGTCGCTCGGCGCGCCCGCCGAGGGGGCGGAGCCCAACCGGACGGGCCTGGTGCGCGCGGTCATCGACCCCGTCGCGGGCACGATGCGCCGGACCGTACTGGACGACGTCCGGATGGAGCTCCCCCGCACCGACGACCGGCTGATCGGCAGACGCCACCACCAGCTGGCCGTCGCCTCGGACTCCGGCGGCCCGGACCTGCTGCCCGGCGAGTACGACACGCTGCGCTGGTACGACGGCAACGACCCCTCCGGCCCGCACGTGGCGTGGCGGGCCGGGGACCTGTCGGTGGGCGAGCCGGTCTTCGCGCCCGTCCCCGGCACCGGACCGGGCGAGGCCGGCTACTGGATGACGTACGCCACCGACCGCACCGACGGAACCAGCTGGCTGCTCGTCATCCCGTCCGAGGACCCGGCATCGGGCCCGGTGGCCCGGGTCCGCATCCCGGTCCGCGTCCCCCTGGGCCTCCACGGCAATTGGCTGCCCACCGAGGAGTGACGCCCCCGCCTTCACCACCGCCCGGCCGGGCCGTCGTCGGCGGCTCGTCGGACCCGGGCGGCCGGTGGCAACCCGGAGGGCCCGTCCGTGGGCTCCCCGGTCGACGTCGGGCAGCGGGTCTCCCCCGGCACCCGGGCGGGCACGCCGCAGGCCGCCACCGGCTCCCCGGGCGGTGTGGGCGTCTCCGGCGCGGATACATCCGGCGGGCGGCGGGCGCACGGCCGATACTGGTTTCGATGGAATGGTTCACCGCTGACGGGTACTGGCTCGGCCGGCTGGTCTTCCAGAAGGCCCTCGCCGTCGTCTACCTGACCGCCTTCCTCACCGCGGCGCTTCAGTTCCGCGCGCTGATCGGGGAGCGCGGCATGCTGCCCGCGGCCGGGGAGCTGCGGCGTACGTCCTGGCGCACCGCCCCCGGGCTCTTCCGGCTGCACTACTCCGACCGCTTCTTCGCCGCGGTCGCGTGGACCGGGTGCGCCGTCTCCCTCGCGCTGCTCGCCGGGGCGGACAACCGGCTGCCATTGGGGGCGGCGATGGCGCTGTGGGCGGTGCCGTGGCTGCTGTATCTGTCAATCGTGCAGGTGGGCGGTGTCTGGTACGGCTTCGGCTGGGAATCGCTGCTCCTTGAGACAGGGTTCCTCGCCGTCTTCCTGGGGAACGCGGGAACGGCGCCCCCGGTGCTGGTGCTCTGGCTGCTGCGGTGGCTGCTGTTCCGGCTGGAGTTCGGCGCCGGGCTCATCAAGTGGCGCGGCGACGCCTGCTGGCGGAAGCTGACCTGTCTGGACTTCCACCACGAGACACAGCCGATGCCGGGCCCCCTGAGCTGGTTCTTCCACCGGCTCCCCCGGCCGATACACCGGGTGGAGGTGGCGGCAAACCATGTGGTCCAGTTGCTCGTTCCGGTGCTGCTGTTCACCCCGCAGCCGGTGGCGAGCGCGGCCGCCGGGCTGATGATCGTCACGCAGCTGTGGCTGGTGCTCTCGGGGAACTTCGCCTGGCTCAACTGGCTGACCATCACGCTCGCCCTGCCGGTCATCGACTGGTCGCCGGTGACCGAGCCGCCCGCCCAGCGGGGCGCGCCCGTCTGGTACGCCGTGGTGGTCGTCGCGGTCACCGCACTGGTACTGGCCCTCAGCTACCGTCCGGCCCGCAATCTGGTCTCCCGCCGCCAGGTGATGAACCGGTCCTTCGACCCGCTGCACCTGGTCAACACGTACGGCGCGTTCGGCAGCATCAGCCGGGTCCGCCTGGAGGTGGTGGTCGAGGGCACGGACGACGCGGTGGTGCACCCGGGCACCGTGTGGAAGGAGTACGGCTTCAAGGGCAAGCCGGGCGATCCGCGCCGGATGCCGCGCCAGTTCGCCCCGTACCATCTGCGGCTCGACTGGATGATGTGGTTCGCGGCGCTCTCCCCCGCGTACGCCAGGTCCTGGTTCGGGCCGTTCGTGGAGCGGCTGCTGGAGAACGACCCGAACACGCTGCGGCTGCTGCGGCACAACCCGTTCCCGGACACCCCGCCCGCCCAGGTACGGGCCAGGGTCTTCCGCTACCGGTTCACGACCTGGCGCGAGCTGCGGGCCACCGGCCGCTGGTGGCACCGCACCTTCGTACGCGATTTCCTGCGCCCGACCAGGGCGTGAGCGGCTACTTCTCGCTCTCGCGGGCCCGCAGCAGGCGGCTGATCCGCTGGACCAGTACGCCGTCGCTCGCCACTCGCCGTTCGGAGACCAGCGCGCCCAGGCGCTCAAGGCTGTTCGGGACTGGGGTGTCAGCGACTGACCGGTGCTCCTGGCTGTCCCGGGCCATTCCAGCCCGGGAGGGGATCGCTCGGCGCGGCCAGGATGGCGGCCAGGTGAGCGGCACTGGTGTAGGCGACCTGGGGGTCGGTGAGGAAGGCGGCCGGCTCGACTGTACGGGTGACGAGGAGCGGGACTGTCCTCCAGGCGAGGTGGCCGGCGGCGCCGCAAAGGTGCGCGGCTGCGGCTGTGTGGTCGCCGATGACGGCGGTCTTGACGAGGACCTTGTCGCGATAGCGCCCGAACCGCTGGACGTGCTGGAAAACATGGTGCACGGCCACACCCTGTTCGGGGTTCTTCGCCTCGATGGCCCGTAGGCGGGCGGTGGCGGCGTCGGCGATGAGGAGGTCGATCTCGCCGGGAAGGCCAGGGAGGCCGTGCTGGGCGGCGGTCTTCTCCAGCAGCCGGGCGCAGTGGGGCAGCTCGGCGGTGCGGGCGACGTCTTCGACGTCGGTTTCGAGCTGCTGGTCGAGGACTTGGCGGTGGCGGCGCAGGGCGTCGCGGACCAGCGCGGGCAGGTCGGAGTGGGGCAGGCGGCCGTCGTCGAGGTGGGAGCCGTAGAGCGCGGCGGCGGTGGTCAGCAGCCAGGGCAGGAGCAGAAGACGGCCGTCGTGGTCGATGAGGGGATGGGTGAGGGTGCGGGGGCGGCGTTCGACCTCGGTGCAGGGGTGAGGGCGGCGGGTGTCGGCGTTGCCCGTTCGTCTTCTCCGCCAGTACTTCGCCGAGCGCCGCGCATCCGGCGAGCAAGGGCTCGGGGTCGGGTGTCTCAGCGGTCTCCCTGCCATCGGGCGACTGGTCCATCGGCGGGGTCATAACCGGGTGCGCAACGACAGAGATCACCGCTGCAAGTATTTCCGCTGCGTGCAGCATCCCCGCGGCTACCGAACGCGGGAAGTCGGCCACGACTTCCCGCGCGAGGTCGAGCGCGCCGGCCAGGCCGTCCGCATCGGTCCGAAGACTGAGCAGCGCTGCCACCAAGCTCCACTGGAGCCTGAGCGCCGACGAGGCCGAACGTACGGCTTTTCTCGAGCGTGCCGAAACGTGCACGGACTCCACCGTCCGGTACGAGCCCGCCCCATAGCGAGCCCTTCGGCCTGTGCCGGCGCGGCCGGTTACCGCGGGGGCATCTTCCCGGTGAGCTGCTGCCACCGGCTGCGTTCTGCGTCCAGCTCGGCCAGGAGTTCCTTCCGGCGGGGGTCGGCTTTCTGCCAGGCACACACCGCGCGGAGGTTCTCCAGCGCTTCGTCGCGCGCTTCGGTGTCGGACCGCGCGGCTTTGAGTTCCTGGCGGGCCTGCGGCAGACGGGTCTGTCGCTGGGCGAGGAACTCGTGCTCGTCCGCTGCGGCGTTCAGGATGTCGAGGGTGAAGTCGCTCAGCTGCTCCGAGGTGAAGAAGGCGCCCTGGTCGTCCGGATCGCGGCGACGAGGGTACTTCGCGCGGTGGGTGCGGCCGCCGGGTTCCGTCAGGTCGATCATGTACGTGGGATCGGACCTGAACACGGCCTTGAGCCCGGCAAGCGGGATGACGGCCAGGGACCGGCCGGTCACCTTCACCACGTGCTCGTACAGGGTGATGTCACCGACCGGGCCCTTCACCAGCCGCCCCCACCCCGGCTCCAGCAGCTCCTTGATCTCCTGCTCCAGCACCCGGACGCCGCGCCGGTAGTCAGCCTCCGCCAGGTCCGCCTGCTCCTTGGCGGCCTTCTCTGCCTGCCGGGCCTTCCTGGTCACCTCGCCCAGCTCCCGCCGGCAGCCCCGCAGCGCCGCCCGCTCCTGCGCGTATGCCGAAGTGAAGGCGTAGACCCACTTGCCGGGGTACCTGCTCCAGTACCAGCCGGTCGCCGCAAGCACCGCCAGCACGAGCAGCAGCAACGCACCCATCCCCAGACACCCGCCCCTCTGTCATCCCGTGTGGAACCCCTGTCATATCGCGGCAGGAGGGACGGACGAGGCCGAACCGGCCAGAATGCAGGCGTACGGGCAGGCCAAGGGCCTGCCGACGGTTCAGCACCCTTGCCGGTGGTCAGTATCCGCAAGCGTAGCGGTGGAGGCGGGAGCGGGCCTCGGACGCGGTGAGGCCGAGACCCGCGGCGATCGTGTCCCCGCTCTGGTCGTCGGCGCGGGACGTGTACGCGGCGACCTCGCCGGCGGAGGCGATCGAGGACTCCAGCGCGGCCAGGATGCGGAGTGCGGCCAGGGGGGCGTCGTCGGCCAGGGCGTCCAGGCGCTCACGCAGCTGGTCGAGGAGGCCGGCGACGTCCTCGGGGATGGGGACGGCCCGGTTCTCCACATCGGCGATGAGCCGGCGCCAGTCCTCGCGCGGCCCGCTGGTGTCGTACCACCCGGGGCCCTCGGCGGCGACCTGCTGCCAGTCGACGGGGTGCAGGGTGGTGCCGCGCCAGGGGCCGCGCACGCAGCTCGTCGACGTCGGCGCCGGGGACCAGCCGGGCGAGTTCGGCGAGCAGCGCGGCGTGCGCGAGAACCGGAGGCGGGAGAAGGCCGACGGCGGCTTCGCGGTCGGCCGGGTCGCGGTAGTGCCCGAGGTGCGCGGCCAGGGCGTGGGCGAGCCAGGCATCGACGTCGGCCTGGACGTACCCGCCGGCTCGCCGCGTGAGTTCGTCCCGGACGGCTTCGTCCCCGATGCGCGGCTCGGTCTGCTCCAGCGTGCCGAGCTCGCACAGGGCCTGGAGCTCATCGGCGCGAGCCGTGACCCGGGCGGCTTCGCGCAGTTCGGCCTCGCGGGCGGCGGCGGCCGCGGCTTCGGCTGCGAGCTCGGCCTGGACGACATCGTCGGTGTCCGGGTCGTAGACGGTGCCCGCCGGCGCGGCGGCGAGCAGCTGGTCGATGCGCTCCCACTCCGCGAGCTCCGCCGGGCGCGGACGTCGTCGGCCAGGTCCTCGTGCCGGGACGCCTGCCGGGCGTCGAAGCGCGCGT
>NZ_JAKRGC010000166.1 GCF_022347745.1 Streptomyces sp. OfavH-34-F | reverse complement strand
GCCGGCGTGCCCGGGACCGGGCCGCCCGGCCCGCCCGGCCGCGCCGCGCCGGTGTCCGATCGGTGCGGCCCCGTGCGTAATGCCGGTTCCCGGACCCCGTACCCTCGTACCTCGTGAGTACGGGGACAGCGCAGGCGCCGACAGTGAGCACGACCGTGTGCGCGGTGCGCGATCTGGTGAAGACCTACCCCCCGGCCCGGGGCCGCCGGGGCGCGCCCGCGACCCCGGAGGTGCGCGCCACCGACGGCATCAGCCTCGACGTCCGGCGCGGTGAGATCTTCGGACTGCTCGGGCCCAACGGAGCCGGCAAGTCCACCCTCGTACGCCAGCTCACCGGCCTGATGCGGCCCGACTCCGGCAGCGTGGACATGCTCGGCCACGACCTCGTGCGCCACCCGGAGCGGGCCTCCCGGCTGATCGGCTACCTCGGGCAGGAGTCCACCGCCCTCGACGAACTGACCGTCGCCCTGGCCGCCGAGACCACCGGGCGGCTGCGCGGCCTCTCCGCGCGCGGGGCCCGTGCCGAGCGCGACGCCGTCCTGGACGAACTCGGCCTCGCCGACATCGCCGGACGCGCCCTGAAGAAGCTCTCCGGCGGCCAGCGCCGCCTGGCCTGCTTCGCCGCCGCGCTCGTCGGGGAGCGCCCGGTGCTCGTCCTGGACGAGCCGACGACCGGCATGGACCCGGTCGCCCGGCGCGCCGTCTGGGCCGCCGTGGACCGCAGGCGCGCCGAGCGCGGCGCCACGGTCCTGCTCGTCACCCACAACGTCATCGAGGCCGAGACGGTCCTCGACCGGGTCGCCGTCATCGAACGCGGCAAGGTCATCGCCTGCGACACCCCGGCCGGGCTCAAGGAGCGCGTCGCCGGGGAGATCCGGGTCGAGCTGGTCTGGCGCGAGCGCGCTCCGCTGGAGGTCCCCGAGGTCGCGGCCCTGCGCGCCGTCGCCCAGGAGTCCGGGCGGCGCTGGGCGCTGCGGCTGGCGCCCGACGAGGCGCGGGCGGCGGTCGCCGCGGTCACCGGGGGCGCGGCCTTCGCCGCCCTCGACGACTTCACCCTGGCGACGCCGAGCCTGGAGGACGTCTATCTCGCGCTCGGCGGCGGCGCGACCAAGGGGCTGGTGAAGGCATGAGCGGAATCGGCGTGGCGTCCGGGGCGGCGACGCTCGCCCCGAGGGCCCGGCTGTTCCCCTCCCTTGCGGCCGTCTACCGGGCCCAGCTCTCCCGCGCCCGGGTGGCCCGCATCCCGCTGCTGTTCGTGGCGACCTTCCAGTCCATCGGCATCATGGTCCTGATGCGCGGGGTGGTGGACGGCGGCTCCGAGGCGCGGGCCGTCGTCGCCGGCTCCAGCGTCCTGGTCGTCGCCTTCGTCGCGCTCAACCTCCTCGCCCAGTACTTCGGGCAGCTGCGGGCCGGCGGCGGGCTCGACCACTACGCCACGCTGCCCGTGCCGCCCGCCGCCGTGGTGCTCGGCGCGGCCGGGGCGTACGCCTCCTTCACCGTGCCCGGCACCGTCGTCACGGCGGTCACCGGCAGCATGCTGTTCGGGCTGCCGATGGCCCATCTGTGGGTGCTCGCCGCCGTCGTCCCGCTGTCCGGCGCCGCGCTGGCCGGGCTGGGCGCCGCGCTCGGGCTGCTCGCCCCGCGCCAGGAGCTGGCCACCCTCCTCGGCCAGCTCGGCATGTCCGCCGCGCTGCTGCTCGGCGTCCTGCCCGCCGACCGGCTGCCGCAGCCGGTGGACTGGGCGCGCGACCTGCTGCCCTCCACGTACGGGGTCGAGGCGCTGGCCCGGTCCTTCGGGGCCCGTCCCGACTGGGCGGCCGTCGCCCTCGACCTCGCGGTCTGCGCCGTCGTCGGCGTCGTCTCGCTCGCCGTGGCGACCTGGGCGTACCGCAGGGCGGCGGTCCGGTGAGGCGCGGCTCACCCGCGCCTGGCACGATGGCACGGTGACCGCACCCCTGACGCCGCCGCACCGGCCCTCACCCGACGAACACCAGCACTGGCAGCAGTGGGCCGAGGGGGGTGGCGGGCCGCTCTACGGGGCCACCTGGGCCCCTCCCGTGCGGGAGACCGACCCGGCCGAGGTACGCCAGGAGCTGCGCCGCGCGGGTGTCGTCGCGGCCGCGGTCACGGTCTCGGGGGTTCTGCTGGGGCTGCTGTGGCTGTGGCTGGCGCCCCGGGTGCCGCTGGTTTCCGACGGATCGGCCGTCTTCCTGCACAACAGCGAGGGCGAGGAGTCGATCGGTGCCGACGGAACGTTTGCCCTGCTCGGGCTGGCGTTCGGGGCGGTCTCGGCGGGCCTGGCCTTCTGGTACGAGCGGCGCGGCGGGATCTGGCTGACCGGTGGCCTGGCGCTCGGCAGCGTGCTCGGCGCGCTGGTGGCCTGGCAGGTCGGGACGCGGCTGGGGCCCACGGACGACGTCGTCGCGCACGCGCGGGAGGCCGGCAAGGGAGTCGTGTTCGACGCGCCGCTGGAGCTGCACGCCAAGGGCATGCTGCTGGCCTGGGCGCTGGCGGCGATGGTGGTGCACCTGCTGCTGGCCGCCGCGTGGGGGCCGAAGGAGTTCGAGGGGGAGTGGGCCTCGTACGGCGGCTGGGGACCGGACGCGCCCCCGGCACCCGCGCCCGACGGCCAGCCCCAGGCACCCGCGCCGGACGGGTCTCCCGCCCCCGCGCCGGGTGACAAAACGCTCTAGGACGCGCGGCCCCTCGCGTCAGCCGCGGCCGATGTCCGCGAACACCGCTCCCGTCAGGGCCGCCAGGTCCTCCGGGGCGAGTTCCACCTCCAGGCCGCGGCGGCCCGCCGACACGCAGATCGTGGGGTGGCTGCGGGCCGACGCGTCCAGGACGGTGGGGAGCCGTTTGCGCTGGCCCAGCGGGGAGATGCCGCCCCGGACGTAGCCCGTGGTGCGTTCCGCCGCCGCCGGGTCCGCCATCGTGGCCCGCTTGCCGCCGGCCGCCGCGGCCAGGGCCTTGAGGTCCAGGGAGCCGGCGACCGGGACGACCGCGACCGTCAGCCGGCCGTCCACGTCGGCCACCAGGGTCTTGAAGACGCGCTCGGGCGGGACGCCGAGCGCCTGGGCCGCCTCCTCGCCGTAGGACGGCGACGCCGGATCGTGCTCGTAGGCGTGCACGGTGAACGCCGTGCCCGCCGCGGTGAGGGCGACCGTGGCGGGGGTGCCGCCGGACTGGGCCTGCTTCTTCTGCTTCTTCGCCACGGGCGCTCTCTCGGGTCGCTCGGTCAGTTCGGGTGAGTCGGGGCGACGGTCAGGTCCACCGCCGGGAGCGACGGCAGGTGCCGGATGACCGCGGTCTCCGAGCGCAGCAGCCGCAGCTCCTCGCGGAGCCGCGTCGCGGTGTCCGGGGCCTGGAGGAGGCGCTGTTTGGCGGGGATGTCCAGCACCACCGTCGAGGCGACGAGATAGGAGACGACCGACGGGTCGTCCGGCAGGTCGGCGCCCGTGGTCAGCGAGCGCTCGCTCGCACCGGCCAGCCGCTTCTGGTAGCCGCGGAAGGCCCGGAGCACGCCCTCGGCGAGGGGGCCCGCCTCGTCCCCGGGGTCCTCCTCCAGCTCCTCCACCTCGGCCACCAGGAACGGGCCGCTCGCGTCCACGGACAGCAGCCGGACCCGGGTCGTCCCGGTGGCCAGGACCTCGAAGCTGCCGTCCGCGCGCTCCCGCACGGTCGCCGCGTCGGCGACGCAGCCCACCCGGTGCAGGGACTGGAGCGGGTCCGGGCCGAAGCCGTCAGCCGGGCCGCGCTCGACGGGCGCGCGCACCGCCTCCGGCATGCCCAGCCCCGTGGCGGCGGTCTCCCGGCCGTCCCGGATGGCGACCACGGCGAACCGGCGCGGTTCGTCCTCGCCGAGGGTGAGGAGCTCGCGCATCATGGCGCGATATCGCTCCTCGAAGACGTTGAGGGGCAGCACGAGGCCCGGGAACAGCACCGTGTTCAGCGGAAACAGGGGCAGGCGAGCGGTGGTCACAGCGGTCAAGCGTAATGGCCGCGCGCCCGTCCCCGTCCGGCACCGTGGCGCAGCGGCGTCGCGGAGGCCACCCGCAGCCGCGCGCTCTCCCGCGCGTCGAGGAACCGGCCCAGCGGATCGCCCGACACCGACGCCCACGGGAACGACGCCGCGTACGGCCCTATCCGGCGGAACTGCTCCAGCGCCTCGCCCCACCGTCCCCGTACCACCAGCACGTACGCGAGCAGGTTGCGGACCTCGGCCGGCCACGGGTCGCCCGGGGCGAACGCGGCCGACAGGGAGATCGCCCGGTCCGCCGCCGCGTCGATCCGCTCCACCTGCACCGAGGTCGAACGGGCGCCGGCCCCCTCCGAGATCATCGCGAACGCGGCTCGCAGTGGCAGCGCCTGCACCAGGGAGCCGGCCACCGAGTCCTGGGCGGCCCGCTCGGCGAAGTCGAAGCACTCGCGGTGCGAGCCGTACCAGGCGGCCGAGAGGTACTGGAGGGCGGAGACATGACAGCCGTAGTGGTGCGTGGAGCGCCGGACGGCCTCCTCCCACAGGGTCTCGAACGTGGTGTGCGTGGCCTGGGTGCCCCGCGCGTGGTCCAGCGCGAGGCGCCAGGGCACCGGGTCGCGGGGGTCGCCGGCCGCGGCGGCCGTGATCATCGGGCCCACCTCGCGCAGCAGCTCGGCGCGGGCCGGCGACTCCCAGGCGTGGTCGACGGCGAGCTGCGCCTTGACCAGCAGGGCGTCGGGGTCGCGCGGGGCGGCGGCCAGCCAGTCCCCGAGCCAGCCGCCCCGGTTGCGGGCGAAGGCGACGAGGCAGCGCAGATAGCGGTCCCGGCGCTCCCACTCGGCCCCGTCCCTGGTGGTCGCCAGGAGTTTCGCGGCCGGCCCGTACTCCCCGGCGGCGGCGGCCACCAGCGCGGGGGAGAGCCGTTCGTCGGGGGCGTCGAGCAGCACCGCGTGGTCGGCGGGGAGCCCGGTGGAGAGCACCGGGGAGTGCCGGATCACACGCGCGGTCCGGAGCAGGGCGCTGAGGAAAGGCATGGTGCAGACCATTGAAAGCGCAGGTGGGAGCCGCGCCAAGGGGAGCGCTGTGAAGTTTTGGTGCTGAGTGGACGCACTGCCCGGACCATGGTCAAGGAGAAGTAAAGGAACGGTCGGATTATGGCTGATTCTCAACGGCCCTGGGCAGAAGGCCCGTGATCTGCCCCGGCGCCGCGGGGCGCCGGACGGCCCGCCGTACCGGGGCGGTCCCGGTACGCGTCCGGCCGGCCGGTTCAGCCGCGGCGCAGCAGCCGGGAGGCGCCCGCCGCGACCGTGGTGGCCAGTATCCAACCCAGCAGGATCAGCGCGGCGGCCATCCACTGCCAGCCGCCCTCCATCCGCCAGTAGCCGTCCTGGCCGAGGTCGATCACCGGGATGAGCAGATCCAGCGCGTACAGCGCCGCGTTCCACCGGGGATGCTCGTCACCCTTGATCGAGGCCGGGTCGTACCGCGAGAACGCCAGCGTGCCCGCCGCCCACAGCACCGCCATCCACACCGCGGCCCGCCCCGGCCGGTAGCCGTACGCCACCGTCCAGTCCTGGAGGTAGCCCCAGAGCTTCCCGGCCGGCGGCAGGGTCTCGCGGCGGCGGCGCTGCTTGGCGAGCAGCACCTCCCGCGCGTCCGCGTCCTCGCCGCTGTTGCGGAGCACCGCGGCCAGCCGTTCGTACGGCTCCGGCACGTACTCCGGGGTCGCCGCCGCCACCCACTCCAGGCGCCGGGAGAGCGGGAAGTGCCCGTACGGCACGAGGTTCTCGTACACGAACCCGCCCATCGCCAGGCCGCCGGGGCCCGGCCAGCTCGTCGAGACGTCGATCAGCGTCACCACCTTCGCCCCGTTGAGCACCACCCGCCCCTGCGCCGGGCGCTCGGGGTTGAACCGCAGCTCCGGCGTCACCGTCCGGCGCAGCGACAGCTCCTCGTGCGCGTCCAGCACGAACACCGCCTTGTGCAGGTCCACCGCGTCCCCGAACCGGCCGTCGTCCAGCCGCACCCCGCCCCGGCAGCGGAACACCTGCGAGCGGGTGCCGTGCGCCGGGGTCGGCGAGGTGGTGATGCCGTACGGGGGAGTGGTTCCCTGGAAGCCCGTGTCCACGCTGACCCACGCCTCGCTCATGTACAGCGTCCGCTCGACGCTCAGCTGCGGGGCGTTCAGCGCGCGGCGGCCCCGCACCGCGCGCAGCCGGCTGCCGCGCAGGCTCAGCGAACCGCCCACCTTCGCCCCGCGCAGGCTCAGCTCCCCGAGCATGTCCACCATCTCGGCCTGGAGGTCCTGGGCGACGGTCAGCCCGTCCCCGAGGAGGGCCCGGCCCTGCCGGTCCGGGCCGACCTCGATCTGGCTGACCAGCAGGTCCGTGCCGATCTGGGCGTCCGTGAGCCGGATGCCCCGCTCCATCCGGCAGCGCGGCAGGTGCAGATCGCCCTCCGTGCGCAGCCGGGCCGCCTCCAGCCGGGGCACCGAGCACCCCACCAGCCGCAGCGTCGTGAAGTGGCACTCCGGGAACGCCACCTCCTCGTCGAACCGGCAGCCCGTCAGCTCCACGTAGGGATCGACGCGCCCGCCCGCCAGATCCAGCTTGCCCGTGATCCGTACACCCCAGAGCTTCAGCGCCGTCACCCGGCCGGGGCGGGCCGGCGGGCCGCTGAGCAGGAGCCGGGCGACCATCCGGGCCGCCACACTGCGTTCGGGGCCCCACTCGTGCGGGGCGAAGGGATCGTCCAGGACCCGGTCGCGGGTCCGCAGGTCGTAGGTGGTGCCGTTCCGGAAGGACTGCCACATGCCCAGCTCCGCCGCGCTGAGGCCGTCCGGGAGATCCTCGTCGTGCCGCTCCGTCACCGGTGCCCCTTTCGTTCGGAGGCGTGATCCCGTTATTCCCTCTGAGTGACCGGATGAACGCATATAGTCAGCCGTCACAGCGGCGGCATGTATCAGCCAGTGATACGGCCGTCCGGCCGTGCGCGGCGGTCTGCGAGAATTGCGGTGTGATCTCTCGAATCGATCTGCGCGGCGATGCCCTCCCCGAGGGCGGCGCCCTGCGCGACCTGCTGCCCCGTGCCGAGTTCGACGTGGAAGCCGCCCTGGAGACGGTGCGGCCCATCTGCGAGGACGTACGCCATCGTGGCTCGGCGGCAGTGATCGACTGGGGAGAGAAGTTCGACGGCGTCCGGATCGAGTCGGTCCGGGTGCCCGCCGCGGCCCTCGCCCGCGCGCTGGAGGAGCTGGATCCGGCCGTTCGCGCCGCCCTGGAGGAGTCCGTCCGCCGCGCCCGCCTCGTGCACCGCGCCCAGCGCCGTACCCCGCACACCACCCAGGTCGTCCCCGGCGGCACGGTCACCGAGAAGTGGGTGCCCGTCGACCGCGTCGGGCTCTACGTTCCGGGCGGCCGCGCCGTCTACCCGTCCTCCGTCGTGATGAACGTCGTCCCCGCCCAGGAGGCCGGCGTGCGCGGCCTCGCCGTCTCCTCGCCGCCCCAGCGCGAGTTCGGCGGCCTCCCGCACCCCACGATCCTGGCCGCCTGCGCCCTGCTCGGCGTCGACGAGGTGTACGCCGCCGGCGGCGCCCAGGCCGTCGCCATGTTCGCGTACGGCACCGACGAGTGCCTGCCCGTCGACCTGGTCACCGGCCCCGGCAACATCTACGTGGCCGCCGCCAAGCGCCTCCTCAAGGGCCGCATCGGCATCGACGCCGAGGCCGGCCCCACCGAGATCGCGATCCTCGCCGACGCCACCGCCGACCCGGTGCACGTCGCCGCCGACCTGATCAGCCAGGCCGAGCACGACCCGATGGCCGCCGCCGTCCTCGTCACCGACTCCGAGGAGCTGGCCGCCGCCACCGAGGCCGAACTCGCCACCCAGGTCGCCGCGACCAAGCACGTCGAGGACCGCGTCCGGCCCGCGCTGACCGGCCGGCAGTCCGCGATCGTCCTGGTCGACGACCTGGAGGACGGCCTCACCGTCGTCGACGCGTACGCCGCCGAGCACCTGGAGATCCAGACCGCCGACGCCGCCGCCGTCGCCGACCGCGTCCGCAACGCCGGAGCGGTCTTCGTCGGCCCCTGGTCGCCCGTCTCCCTCGGCGACTACTGCGCCGGCTCCAACCACGTCCTGCCCACCGGCGGCTGCGCCTGCCACTCCTCGGGCCTGTCCGTGCAGTCCTTCCTGCGCGGCATCCACATCGTCGACTACACGCGCGACGCGCTCGCCGAGGTCACCCACCACGTGGTCACCCTCGCCGAGGCGGAGGACCTCCCCGCCCACGGCGCCGCGCTCAAGGCCAGGTTCGGCTGGAAGGTGCCCCAGCAGTGACGCTCAGCAACGCCGGCGGCCCCGCGGCCAACCCGTGGGACGCCCTGCCCCTCCGCGACGAACTGCGCGGCCAGTCCCCGTACGGCGCGCCCCAGCTCGACGTCCCCGTACGCCTCAACACCAACGAGAACCCCTACCCGCTGCCCGACGCCCTCGTCGACCGCATCGCGGAACGGGTCCGCGAGGCCGCCCGCGACCTCAACCGCTACCCCGACCGCGACGCCGTCGAACTGCGCACCGAGCTGGCCCGCTACCTCAGCCGCACCGCCGGCCACCCCGTCGGCGCCGCCAACGTCTGGGCCGCCAACGGCTCCAACGAGGTCCTCCAGCAGCTGCTCCAGACCTTCGGCGGACCCGGCCGCACCGCGATCGGCTTCGAGCCCTCCTACTCGATGCACGCCCTCATCGCCCGCGGCACCGGCACCGGCTGGATCTCCGGGCCGCGCAACGAGGACTTCACCATCGACGTGGACGCCGCCCGCGCCGTCATCGCCGAGCGCCGCCCCGACGTCGTCTTCATCACCTCCCCCAACAACCCGACCGGCACCGCCGTGGACGCCGGCACCGTCCTCGCGCTGTACGAGGCGGCGCAGGCCGCGAAGCCGTCGATGGTCGTCGTGGACGAGGCGTACGGCGAATTCAGCCACCACCCCTCGCTGCTCCCGCTGATCGAGGGCCGCCCCCACCTGGTGCTCTCGCGCACCATGTCCAAGGCGTTCGGCGCCGCCGGGCTGCGCCTGGGCTACCTGGCCGCCGACCCCGCCGTGGTCGACGCGGTCCAGCTGGTCCGGCTCCCGTACCACCTCTCCTCCGTCACCCAGGCCACCGCGCTCGCCGCCCTGGAGCACACCGATACGCTCCTCGGGTACGTCGCGCAGCTCAAGAGCGAGCGCGACCGGATCGTCACCGAGCTGCGCGCCCTCGGCTTCGACGTCACCGAATCGGACGCCAACTTCGTCCAGTTCGGCCGCTTCGCCGACAGCCACACCGCCTGGCGGCACATTCTCGACCGGGGCGTCCTGGTCCGGGACAACGGCGTACCGGGATGGCTGCGGGTCTCCGCGGGAACCCCGGCAGAGAACGACGCGTTCCTCGATGCGGTGCGCGGACTGAAGAAGGAGCACGACGCATGAGCCCCCGTGTAGGCCGCGTGGAACGCACCACGAAGGAAACCTCCGTGCTGGTCGAGATCAACCTCGACGGCACGGGCAAGGTCGACGTCTCGACCGGGGTCGGCTTCTACGACCACATGCTCGACCAGCTCGGCCGCCACGGGCTGTTCGACCTCACCGTCAAGACCGACGGCGACCTGCACATCGACTCGCACCACACCATCGAGGACACCGCCCTCGCGCTCGGCGCAGCCTTCAAGCAGGCCCTCGGCGACAAGGTCGGCATCTACCGCTTCGGCAACTGCACCGTCCCGCTGGACGAGTCGCTCGCCCAGGTCACCGTGGACCTCTCCGGCCGCCCCTACCTGGTGCACACCGAGCCCGAGAACATGGCCCCGATGATCGGCGCCTACGACACCACCATGACCCGGCACATCCTGGAGTCCTTCGTCGCGCAGGCGCAGATCGCCCTGCACGTCCACGTCCCCTACGGACGCAACGCGCACCACATCGTGGAGTGCCAGTTCAAGGCGCTCGCCCGCGCCCTGCGCTACGCGAGCGAGCGCGACCCGCGCGCGGCCGGCATCCTCCCCTCCACGAAGGGCGCCCTGTGACCGGCCTGAGCACCATCCTGATCGTCGTCGGCCTCTTCCTGGCCGGCGGCGTCTACTCCTTCTCCAAGCAGGGCATGCCCAAGGGCGTCATCGTGCTGCTCTCCCTCGCCTCCCTGATGTGCCTGGTGGCGGGCGTCCTGCGCATCCAAGGCATCTGGGACTAGGAAGCGGCGAACGACACGTGGAAACGAAGAAGAAGGTCGTCGTCTTCGACTACGGCTTCGGCAACGTCCGCTCCGCCGAACGCGCCCTCGCCCACGTCGGCGCGGACGTCGAGATCACCCGCGACTTCGACGCGGCGATGAACGCCGACGGGCTGCTGGTGCCCGGCGTCGGCGCGTTCTCCGCCTGCATGCAGGGGCTCAGGAAGGCGCGCGGCGAGTGGATCATCGGCCGCAGGCTGGCCGGCGGCCGCCCCGTAATGGGCATCTGCGTCGGCATGCAGATCCTGTTCGAGCGCGGCATCGAGCACGGCGTGGAGACCGAAGGGCTCGACGAGTGGCCCGGCACGGTCGGCCCGCTGAAGGCCGACGTCGTCCCGCACATGGGCTGGAACACCGTCGAAGCCCCCGAGGACTCCCAGCTGTTCGCCGGACTCGGCCCCGAGGCCCGGTACTACTTCGTGCACTCCTACGCGGCGCACGACTGGACCCTCGAAGTCACCAACCCCAAGATCCGTGCCCCCAGGGTCACCTGGGCCACGCACGGCGAACGGTTCGTGGCCGCCGTCGAGAACGGCGCGCTGTGGGCCACCCAGTTCCACCCCGAGAAGTCCGGCGATGCCGGCGCCCAGCTGCTGACCAACTGGATCGAGACGCTGTAATGCCGAAGCTTGAACTGCTCCCCGCCGTAGACGTCCGCGACGGCCAGGCGGTCCGCCTGGTGCACGGCGAGTCCGGCTCCGAGACCTCCTACGGCTCCCCGCTGGAGGCCGCCCTCGCCTGGCAGCGGGCCGGCGCCGAGTGGCTGCACCTGGTGGATCTGGACGCCGCCTTCGGCACCGGGGACAACCGCACCCTCATCGCCGAGGTGGCCGGAGCCATGGACATCAAGGTCGAGCTGTCCGGCGGCATCCGCGACGACGCCTCGCTCGCCGCCGCCCTCGCCACCGGCTGCCGCCGGGTCAACCTCGGCACGGCGGCCCTGGAGACCCCGGAATGGGTCGCCAAGGTCATCGCCGAGCACGGCGACAAGATCGCCGTCGGCCTCGACGTACGCGGCACCACGCTGCGCGGCCGCGGCTGGACCCGCGACGGCGGCGACCTCTACGAGACGCTGGCCCGCCTCGACTCCGAGGGCTGCGCCCGCTACGTCGTCACCGACATCGCCAAGGACGGCACCCTCCAGGGCCCCAACCTGGAACTCCTGAAGAACGTCTGCGCCGCCACCGACAAGCCCGTCGTCGCCTCCGGCGGCGTCTCCTCGCTGGACGACCTGCGGGCCATCGCCTCGCTCGTCCCGGCGGGCGTCGAGGGCGCCATCGTCGGCAAGGCCCTGTACGCGAAGGCGTTCACCCTCGAAGAGGCGCTGGAGGCGGTCTCCGCATGACCCCGCCCGCATCCGTGCGCCGGGTCTCCTCCGGCGCCCCCTGGGAGGAGAAGTTCGGCTACTCCCGCGCCGTCCAGCTGCCCGGCGGCCTGGTCCTGGTCTCCGGCTGCACCTCCGTCGTGGACGGCGAGATCGCCGCGGGCGGCCCGTACGAGCAGACCGTCAACGCCTTCGGCGTCGCGTTCCGGGCGCTGGCGGAACTGGGCCTGGGCCGCGAGGACGTCGTCCGCACCCGGATGTACGTCATGCACGCCCGCGACACCGACGAGGTCGGCCGCGCCCACAAGGAGCTGTTCGACACCGTCCGCCCCGCCGCCACCATGGTCGTCGTCTCCGGCTTCGTCGACCCGAGCCTGGTCGTCGAGGTCGAGGTCGAGGCCTACCGGGCGGAGGAGCGATGAGCCTCGCGGTACGCGTGATCCCCTGCCTCGACGTGGACAACGGCCGGGTCGTCAAGGGCGTCAACTTCCAGAACCTGCGCGACGCGGGCGACCCCGTCGAGATGGCCAAGCTGTACGACGCCGAGGGCGCCGACGAGCTGACCTTCCTGGACATCACCGCCTCCAGCGGCGACCGCGAGACCACCTACGACGTCGTCCGCCGCACCGCCGAGCAGGTCTTCATCCCGCTCACCGTGGGCGGCGGCGTCCGCACCCCGCAGGACGTCGACAAGCTGCTGCGGGCCGGCGCGGACAAGGTCGGCGTCAACACCGCGGCCATCGCCCGCCCGGAGCTGATCCGGGAGATCGCCGAGCGGTTCGGCCGCCAGGTCCTGGTCCTCTCGGTGGACGCCCGGCGCACCGCCGAAGGCACCTTCGAGGTCACCACGCACGGCGGCCGCCGGGGCACCGGCATCGACGCCGTCGAGTGGGCGCACCGAGCCGCCGAGCTGGGCGCGGGCGAGATCCTGCTCAACTCGATGGACGCCGACGGCACGAAGGACGGCTACGACACCGAGATGATCGCCGCCGTCCGCAAGCACGTCCGGGTGCCCGTCATCGCCTCCGGCGGCGCGGGCCGGCTCGCCGACTTCGCACCCGCCGTCGACGCCGGGGCGGACGCCGTCCTGGCCGCGTCCGTGTTCCACTTCGGCGATCTGCGCATCTCCGAGGTCAAGGGCGCGCTCGCGGAGGCCGGGCACCCGGTGCGCTGACCGGTCCGTTGTGCGCCCGCACAGCCACGGGGCGTCCTCCGCTGGGAGGGCGCCCCGCCGCCGTGCCCGCGCCTTCCGGACCGGCGCCCGGGGACCTAGCGTCCCGGGCGTGACGTCCCCCACGACCGTGCACAGTCCGCTCCGGCTGTACGGCCGCAGCGGTGAACTCGCCGTCCTCGACACGCTGCTGGCCCGTCTCCGCGAGGGCGACGGCGGCGCCCTGGTCCTGACCGCCCCACCCGGTACCGGCCGCACCGCCCTCCTGGACCACGCCGCCGCCCACCACGCCCGCCACACCGGCCCCGTCCTGCACACGACCGCGACCCCCGCCGAGCGGTGGACCCCGCACAGCGGACTGCACGCCCTGCT
>NZ_JAKRGC010000165.1 GCF_022347745.1 Streptomyces sp. OfavH-34-F | reverse complement strand
CCCGCCCCGCCGAGGAGATCCCCGCCGCCGCCCTGGTCCCGGACGAGCCCGGCGCCCCGGGGCAGCCCCCGGCCCGCGACCCCTCCGAGGAGCAGCTGCGGGCCGCGGCCGCCGCCGTGGAGTCCTTCGGGCTGACCCCGCGCGAACAGGACGTGCACCGGCTGGTGGCCGCCGGGTTCACCAACCGCCGCATCGCGGAGGAGCTGTACATCTCGCCCAAGACCGCGAGCGTGCACGTCTCCAACATCCTGGCCAAGCTGGGCGTCGCGGGCCGCGGCGAGGCCGCCGCCCTGGCCCACCGGCTGCGCCTCTACCCGGTACCTGAGTCCCGGTGATCCGCCCCGGCCGTCCTACCGCACCCGGAGCAGCAGGATGCGGTCGTCGCCGGACTTCGGGGTGCCCCGGCCGTCCGTCTCGCTGGTGACCAGCCACATCCGGTCGCCGCCCGCCGCGAGCACCGTGCGCAGCCGGCCGTACTGGCCCTCCAGGAACGCCTGCGGGGCCGCCAGCGGCTCCTGGGCCGCCCCGCCCTCGCGGGACAGCGGGATCCGCCACAGCCGCTCGCCCCGCAGCCCGGCCATCCAGACGGACCCCTTGACGTAGGCGATGCCGCTCGGTGACGCCTCGGAGGTCTTCCACTGGGCGACCGGGTCGTTGAAGCCCTTCTCGTGCGCCACGCCCTCGGCGTCCGGCCAGCCGTAGTCGCCGCCCGGCTCGATGAGGTTCAGCTCGTCCCAGGTGTCCTGGCCGAACTCGGAGGCCCACAGCCGCTTGTCCGCGTCCCAGGCGAGTCCCTGCACGTTGCGGTGCCCGTACGAATACACCACGGAGTCGGCCTCCGGGTTGCCGTGCAGCGGCTCGCCGTCCGGCGTCATCCGCAGGATCTTCCCGGCCAGCGAGTCCTCGTCCCGGGCGCGGTCGCCGTCGCCCGTCTCGCCGGTGCCCGCGTACAGCATGCCGTCCGGGCCGAAGGCGATCCGCCCGCCGTTGTGGATCGCGCCCTTGGGGATGCCCCGCAGGATCGTGTCCGGGGCGCCGAGCGACTGGCCCGGCGTGGAGGCCTTCTCGTCGTAGATCATGCGGGCGATGCGGTTGTCGGACGCGGTGGTGAAGTACGCGTACACCAGATGGTCCGCGCCGAAGTCCGGGGAGAGGGCGATGCCGAGCAGCCCGCCCTCGCCCTCCGGCGCGACCCCGGGCACCGTGCCGATGACCTTCTTCTCGCCGCTGTCCGCGTCGACCCGGGTGATCGTCCCCTTGTCGCGGGAGCCCACCAGCAGGTCGCCGCCGGGCAGCGCGGCCAGGCCCCACGGGGAGTTCAGCCCCTCGGTGACCGTGGACACCACCTCGACCGCGCCCTTGGCCGGCGGCCGGCCGGCCGGGGTGCGCGAGGCGGACGGTGACGGTGACGCGGACGCGGACTTGCCGGGGGAGGCGGAGGGGGAGTGCGCCGGGGAACGCCCGCCCTGGCCCGCCGAACTCTCCATGCCCTCCTGCGAGGTGCACCCGGCGGTGAGCAGCAGGGCACCGGCCGCCAGCACCGCCACCGCGCCCCGCCGCGCCCCCCGGACACCCCCGCCGGGGGCCGTCCGACGCCCCACCGGCTCCTGCACTGATCCCAACACCGCACCGATCCCTTCGACGGCCGCCTGTCCCCTGTTCTTACACCGCGCCCCGCCCCGAACCGGACCGCTTTCCCACATCGGGGACCGGCGCGCCCGCGCTCAGTCCCAGGACTCCTGCGGCGCCGGCAGCCGGTCCAGCTCCGCCAGGTCACGCGCCGTCAGGACCAGCCCCGCCGCGCCCGCGTTCTCCACCGCCCACCGCTCCCGCTTGGTGCCCGGCACCGGCACCACCTGGGGGCCCTGGTGCAGCACCCAGGCCAGGGCCACCTGCGCGGGCGTCGCCCCGTGCCGTTCGGCGACCCGGCGCAGCCCCACCACGAGCGGCTGGTTCGCCGCCATCACCTCGGCCGTGAACCGGGGGTGCCGGGCCCGCAGGTCCTCCGGCTCGAAACCCTGACCGGGCGTCAGCGTCCCCGTCAGGAACCCGCTGCCCAGCGGCATCGCGGCCAGGAAGCCCACGCCCCGGTCGGCGCACCACGGCAGCAGCGACTCCAGCGCCTGCGGCGACCACACCGACAGCTCCGCCTGCACCGCGCTGACCGGGAAGACCTGCTGCACCCGCTCCAGCTGGCGGATCGTTCCGTCATGCGTCCGCGCCCCGGGCCGGCGGGCCGCCCGCGCCCCGACCGCGCACAGCCCCAGCGCCCGGACCTTGCCCGCGCCCACCAGCTCCGCCATCGCGCCCCAGGTCTCCTCGACGGGCACCTCCGGGTCGGCGCGGTGCAGCTGGTACAGGTCGATCACGTCGGTCTGCAGCCGCCGCAGCGAGGCGTCGCACGCCCGCCGCACATAGCCGGGCCTGCCATTGGCCACGATGTGCTGATCACCCACCAGCAGACCGCACTTGGTGGACACGAACCCCCGCTCCCGCCGCCCCTTCAGGGCCCGCCCCACCAGCAGCTCATTGGTGAACGGGCCGTACATGTCGGCGGTGTCGAGCAGATCGACCCCCGCGTCGAGCGCGGCGTGCACCGCCCGCAGCGCGCGGTCCCCGCGCTGCTGGGACGCGCTGTACGCCCAGCTCATCGGCATGCAGCCGAGACCGACCGCACCCACGGCGAGCGCCGCCGCCCCGAGACTCCTGCGCTCCAACTCCCGTAACCCTTCCTCGCACCGCCCCCAAAACTAACCTCTGCGCCCCGGAGGGCTTCGCATAGCCTCCTGGGCATGACTCCCACCACGCATTCCGCCCCCGTCCCCGAGGTCTGGCTGCCGCTGCGCGCGGACGAGATCGAAGGGCTGCCGGAGGGGCTGACCTACCACTTCTACGACGGCGCGCAGGAGTACCCGGCCGATCCCGCCGACTGCGCCTACTACGTCGTCCCCTACATGAAGGGCCTGGACGCCGCGGTCCGGCCGCTGCCGCTGATGCGCGGGGTCCAGGTCGTGCAGACGCTCTCGGCCGGCATCGACCACGTCGAACCCGGCCTCGCCCAGCTGCCCGCCGGGGTACGGCTGTGCAACGCCAAGGGCGTCCACGAGGCGTCCACCGCCGAACTGACCCTGGCGCTGATCCTGGCCTCGCTGCGCGGGTTCCCCGGCTTCGTGCACGGCCAGGACGACGAGGAGTGGCGCTCCGGCTTCTACCCGGCGCTCGCCGACAAGTCCGTCCTCATCGTGGGGTACGGCTCGATCGGCGCGGCCATCGAGGACCGGCTCGCGCCTTTCGAGTGCGCGCGGGTCGCACGCGTCGCGCGCTCCGCCCGGACCACAGCGCGCGGCCCCGTACACGCGATCGACGATCTGCCGGCCCTGCTGCCGGAGGCCGACGTCGTCGTCCTGGCCACCCCGCTGAACCCCTCCACCCAGGGCCTGGCGGGCGCGGACTTCCTCGCCGCGATGCGCGACGGGGCCCTCCTGGTCAACGTCGCCCGCGGCCCCGTCGTCGACACCGAGGCCCTGCTGGCCGAACTGGCGTCCGGCCGGCTGCACGCCGCCCTCGACGTCACCGACCCGGAACCGCTGCCGTCCGGCCACCCCCTCTGGCATGCTCCGAACGTGCTGATCACCCCGCACGTCGGCGGCAGTACCTCCGCGTTCCTGCCGCGCGCCAAGCGGCTGATCGCCGGTCAGCTCACCCGCTTCGCCGCGGGCCGGCCGCTGGAGAACGTGGTCCGCACCACCGGCTGAGCACGCACCGGGCACCCCCGGACGCCCTCCGTGGCCACAACCTCCCGGTCAGTCACGGAGAGTAGAGAAGCTATGTCCCTGAGTGACGAGTCTGGTGTATCGTCCCGAAAGGGGTGCTGCGCCGTGTCAGGGACGGCGCCGGGGAGCCAGCCACACGCGAGGGGGCGACGGGCGATGGACGGCCGAGGGGCGAACGACCGGACACGACGCGACGGACGGCGCCGGCCGGAAGGCCCGGTGAGCGGACGCGGCAACCGGCCGGAAGCCGGGGGAGGGCCGCGGTGAGCGCCCCGGCGGGCACCCGCGGCGCGCTCCTCGTCCGGCAGCTCCGGGCCGGACGCTCCTCCGCGCTGCTCCCGCAGTTCGTCCTCGGCCTCGTCTGCGCCGGCTACGCCGTGGGCGCGGCCACCGGCTGGGGCTCCGACCGGCTGGCGCTGTTCATGGGGGACTTCGGCCTCAGCGCCGCCGCGCTCGCCGCCGCCGTCTCCTGCTTCCGCTTCGCCCGCGCCGCCGACCTCCGCTTCCGGCCCGCCTGGCTGCTGTTCTCGCTCTCCTCGCTGATGGCCTCCTGCGGCAACGCCGTCTGGGGCTGGTACGAGTGCGTGCGCCGGGTGCCGGTACCCAGCCCGTCCGTCGCCGACGTCTTCTTCCTCTGCTTCGCGCCGCCCGCCATCGTCGGCCTGCTGGTCCTCGCCAAACGGCCCGTCACCCGCGCCGGCTGGGTCTGCCTCGCCCTGGACTCCTGGCTGATCGGCGGCTCGCTCCTCACCCTGTCCTGGAGCCTGGCCCTCGCCCACACCGCGCACGTCGCGGACGCCGAGGGCGACAGCGTGGCCCGCGCCGCGCTCACCCTCGCCTATCCGCTGCTCGACATCGTGCTCGTCTCCATGGTGCTCGCGCTGCACTTCCGGCGCACCAGCGTCAACCGCGCCGCCGTGAACACCGCCATCGCCGCGCTCGCCCTGACCGTCCTGTGCGACGCCCTGTTCACCTCGCCCCTGCTGCGCCAGACCTACCACTCCGGCCAGTTGCTCGACGCCGGCTGGTTCGCCGGCTCGCTGCTCCTCGCCTACGCCCCCTGGGGTGCCGCCCGCCACGCGGACCGCACCGTCCCGGACGAGGACCCGGAGCCCTCGCGCACCACCAGCCGCCCCATCGCGGGCTCGCTGGCCGCCCTCACCCCGTACCTCGCCGCCGCCGTCTGCACCCTTGGCATCCTGTACAACGTCATCGAGGGCCGCCGGGTGGACCGCGTCGTCGTCCTCACCGGCTGCACGGTGGTGCTCGCGCTCGTCGTCCGGCAGGGCATCATGCTCGTCGACAACATCGCCCTCACCCAGGAACTGGCCCAGAAGGAGAACCACTTCCGCTCCCTGGTCCAGGGCTCCAGCGACGTCATCATGATCGCCGCCCCCAGCGGCGTCCTGCGCTACGTCAGCCCGGCCGCCGCCGGTGTCTACGGGCGCGACGCGGAGGAGCTGGTCGGCGCCGAGCTGTCCTCGCTCATCCACCCCGACGACCTGGGCCGGGTCGTCCACGAGGTGCGCCGGTTCCTCGCCGCCCCGCCCGGCGAGGAACCCACCACCCGCATCGAGTGCCGCTTCCGCTCCGGCTCCGGCGACTGGCTCAACGTCGAGTCCACCGTCAACCGCCACCAGGGCGGCCTCATCCTCAACAGCCGGGACGTCACCGAACGCGTCCGCCTCCAGGCCCAGTTGCAGCACAACGCCGAGCACGACCCGCTCACCGACCTGCCCAACCGCGCCCTGTTCACCGCCCGCGTCCGCCAGGCCCTGGCCGGCCGCCGCGCCGGGGACGCGGGCACCGCCGTGCTCTTCATCGACCTCGACGGCTTCAAGGCGGCCAACGACCGCCTCGGCCACCAGGCGGGCGACGAACTGCTCGTCCAGGCCGCCCGCCGCCTCCAGGAGTCCGTCCGGGCCGGGGACACCGCCGCCCGCCTCGGCGGCGACGAGTTCGCCGCCCTCATCACCGGCGACGGCGGCCGGGGGCAGGACGCCCGCGAGTGCCAGGTGCACGAGATCGCGGACCGGCTGCGCCTCACGCTCTCCGAGCCGTACCGCATCGGCGACGGCGAGGTCCGGGTCACCGCCTCCATCGGCGTCGCCTTCGCCGAACCCGGCATCACCCCCAACGACCTCATGCGCAACGCGGACCTCGCCATGTACCGCGCCAAGGCCGGCGGCAAGAACCGCGTCCAGCTCTACGCCCCGCAGATGCAGGCCGACGTGGCCCGCCGCTCCGAACTGGCCACCCGGCTGCGCGGCGCCCTGCGCGACGGCGAGTTCGCCCTGCTCCACCAGCCCGTGGTGCACCTGGCCACCGGCACGGTCGCGGCCGTCGCCGCGCAGGCCCGCTGGCGCTCCGCCCAGGGCATCCTGTTCACCCCCGCCGAGTTCCTGCGCATCGCGGAGGACGGCGACCGCAGCGCCGAGCTGGGCCGCTGGCTCCTGGAGGAGGCCGTCGAGCAGGCCGCCGACCGGGCCCGGGCGGGCCACCAGGTGCCGGTGTGCGTCCGCCTCCCGGCCCGCCGGCTGCTCGACCGGGGCTTCCCGTCCGGGTCCGTCGAGGCCCTGCTGACGCGGTACGGGCTGCCGTCCGCCTCGCTCATGATCGAGGTCGCCGACAGCGACCCGCGCGTCCCCTTCGAGGAGCTGGAGCAGCGCCTGGCCGCCCTGCGCCGCCTCGGCGTACGGATCGCGCTCGACGGCTTCGGCAGCGGCTACGCCGCGATCAACGCCCTGCGCCGGCTCCCGATCGACGTGCTGAAACTGGACCGCGGTCTGGTCGAGGGCGTCGTCGAGTCCGCCCGGCTGCACAAGATCACCAGCGGGCTGCTGCGGATCGCCTGCGACCTCGGCATGCAGTCCGTCGCCGACGGGGTGGACGTGCCGGAGCAGGTCCTCGCGCTGCGCGCCATGGGCTGCACGCACGGCCAGGGCGCCGCCTTCTCGGGCCCGCTCGACGAGTACCGGCTGCGCCGCGCCCTGGCCCGCAGGACGTTTCCCGTGCCCGGCGGGGTGCCCGCCCAGCCGGTCCTCGCGGGTGGCTCGCTCCCTTCGCTCACCGGTTCACATGGTGAGACACCTGTCCCACCCACTTGACACTCCGCGTGCGTCGGAGAGAGGGTCAGAGCCATGCGCACCCGAATTCTCGTACTTGGAAAGCGCGTCGGCTGAAGCAGGGTCCTCCATGACTCCCTGCGGACCGCACCGGCGCGCTCCCCTCGCTTGCCTCACGGCACGAGGGGTTTTTTGTTGCACCGGACCAGGCAAAACGTCGTAAAACACTCGCATAACTCAGCTTCGAGAAGAGAATGCCGATGACCGAGCAGGCCACAGGGGCCCACCATCCCCAGCCGCGAGCCCGTACCGGCGGATCGTCCGCCGCTTCCGTCGAACACGTCACGGGCGCGCAGTCCCTCATCCGCTCCCTCGAGGAGGTGGGGGCCGACACGGTATTCGGCATTCCCGGCGGCGCCATCCTTCCGGCGTACGACCCGATGATGGACTCCAAGCGCGTCCGTCACGTCCTGGTCCGCCACGAGCAGGGTGCCGGTCACGCGGCCACCGGCTACGCCCAGGCCACCGGCCGGGTCGGCGTCTGCATGGCCACCTCGGGCCCCGGCGCCACCAACCTGGTCACCCCGATCGCCGACGCCTACCTGGACTCGGTGCCGATCGTCGCCATCACCGGCCAGGTGGCCTCCGCGGCCATCGGCACGGACGCCTTCCAGGAGGCGGACATCTGCGGCATCACGATGCCGATCACGAAGCACAACTTCCTGGTCACCAAGGCCGAGGACATCCCGCACACCATCGCCGAGGCGTTCCACATCGCCGCCACCGGCCGGCCCGGCCCGGTCCTGGTCGACATCGCCAAGGACGCCCTCCAGGCGAAGACCACCTTCAGCTGGCCGCCGGTCATGGACCTGCCCGGCTACCGCCCGGTGACCAAGCCGCACGCCAAGCAGATCCGCGAGGCAGCCAAGCTCATCGTCCAGGCCAAGCGCCCGGTGCTGTACGTGGGCGGCGGCGTCATGAAGGCCGGGGCCACCGCCGAACTCAAGGTGCTGGCCGAGCTGACCAAGGCGCCCGTCACCACCACCCTGATGGCGCTCGGCTCCTTCCCCGACAGCCACCCGCTGCACGTGGGAATGCCCGGGATGCACGGTTCGGTCACCGCCGTCACCGCGCTCCAGAAGGCCGACCTGATCGTCGCCCTCGGCGCCCGCTTCGACGACCGCGTCACCGGCAAGCTGGACAGCTTCGCCCCGTTCGCCAAGGTCGTCCACGCCGACATCGACCCGGCGGAGATCGGCAAGAACCGCGCCGCCGACGTCCCGATCGTCGGGGACGCCCGCGAGGTCATCGCCGACCTCGTCCAGGCCGTCCAGGCCGAGCACACCGAGGGCACCACCGGCGAGGCCGCCCGGACGGGGTACGCGTCCTGGTGGAAGGACCTCGACCGCTGGCGCGCGACCTACCCGCTCGGCTACGACCTGCCGGAGGACGGCAGCCTCTCGCCGCAGCAGGTCATCCAGCGCATCGGCGAACTGGCCCCGCCGGACACGATCTTCGCCGCGGGCGTCGGCCAGCACCAGATGTGGGCCTCGCACTTCATCCAGTACGAGCAGCCCGCCACCTGGCTGAACTCCGGCGGCGCCGGGACCATGGGCTACGCGGTGCCCGCCGCGATGGGCGCCAAGGCCGGCATGCCGGACCGCACGGTCTGGGCGATCGACGGCGACGGCTGTTTCCAGATGACCAATCAGGAACTGACCACCTGCGCCCTGAACAACATCCCGGTCAAGATCGCCGTCATCAACAACGGCGCGCTCGGGATGGTCCGCCAGTGGCAGACCCTGTTCTACAACCAGCGGTACTCCAACACCGTGCTCCACTCCGGCGCCGACACGGACGGCAATGCGGCGAAGGGCACCCGGGTGCCCGACTTCGTGAAGCTCTCCGAGGCCATGGGCTGCCACGCGATCCGCTGCGAGGACCCGGCCGACCTGGACAAGGTCATCGCCGAGGCCAACGCGATCAACGACCGCCCGGTCGTCATCGACTTCATCGTCCACGAGGACGCCATGGTGTGGCCGATGGTCGCCGCCGGCACCTCCAACGACGAGGTCATGGCCGCGCGCGGCGTCCGCCCCGACTTCGGCGACAACGAAGACGACTGAGAGACAGAGAGAGACGACCTCCATGTCCACCAAGCACACGCTCTCCGTCCTGGTCGAGAACAAGCCCGGTGTCCTGGCCCGGATCACCGCCCTGTTCTCCCGCCGCGGCTTCAACATCGACTCGCTCGCGGTCGGTACCACCGAACACCCCGACATCTCCCGCATCACCATCGTCGTGAATGTCGAGGACCTGCCCCTGGAGCAGGTGACCAAGCAGCTCAACAAGCTGGTCAACGTCCTGAAGATCGTCGAACTCGAGCCCACCGCTGCGATCCAGCGCGAGCTCGTCCTGGTGAAGGTCCGCGCCGACAACGAGACCCGCTCCCAGATCGTCGAGATCGTCCAGCTGTTCCGCGCCAAGACCGTCGACGTCTCGCCCGAGGCCGTCACGATCGAGGCGACCGGCGGCGCCGACAAGCTGGAGGCGATGCTCAAGATGCTGGAGCAGTACGGCATCAAGGAGCTCGTCCAGTCCGGCACCATCGCCATAGGGCGTGGCGCGCGTTCGATCACCGACCGTTCGCTGCGCGCCCTGGACCGTACGGCGTAACCCCCTCCGGGCCCGCCGCGCCGCTCGTATGGCGAGACCCCGAAACGTATCTGACGCACCCCGCCGTACGGTGGGACGCAACACCTGCACACCAAGGAGAAGACCCAGTGGCCGAGCTGTTCTACGACGACGATGCCGACCTGTCCATCATCCAGGGCCGCAAGGTCGCGGTCATCGGCTACGGCAGCCAGGGCCACGCCCACGCGCTGTCGCTGCGTGACTCGGGTGTCGACGTCCGTGTCGGTCTGCACGAGGGTTCCTCGTCCAAGGCGAAGGCCGAGGAGCAGGGCCTGCGCGTGGTGACGCCGGCGGAGGCCGCCGCCGAGGCCGACGTCATCATGATCCTCGTCCCGGACCCGATCCAGGCCAAGGTCTACGAGGAGTCCATCAAGGACAACCTCAAGAAGGGCGACGCGCTGTTCTTCGGCCACGGCCTGAACATCCGCTTCGACTTCATCAAGCCGCCGGCCGACGTGGACGTCTGCATGGTCGCCCCCAAGGGCCCGGGCCACCTGGTCCGCCGCCAGTACGAGGAGGGCCGCGGCGTCCCGTGCATCGTGGCCGTCGAGCAGGACGCCTCGGGCAACGGCCTGGCGCTCGCCCTCTCGTACGCCAAGGGCATCGGCGGCACCCGGGCCGGCGTCATCAAGACGACCTTCACCGAGGAGACCGAGACCGACCTCTTCGGCGAGCAGGCCGTTCTCTGCGGTGGTACCGCCGCCCTGGTGAAGGCCGGTTTCGAGACGCTGACCGAGGCCGGCTACCAGCCGGAGATCGCGTACTTCGAGTGCCTGCACGAGCTGAAGCTCATCGTCGACCTCATGTACGAGGGCGGCCTGGAGAAGATGCGCTGGTCCATCTCGGAGACCGCCGAGTGGGGCGACTACGTCACCGGCCCGCGCATCATCACGGACGCCACCAAGGCCGAGATGAAGAAGGTCCTCGCGGAGATCCAGGACGGCACCTTCGCCAAGAACTGGATGGCCGAGTACCACAACGGCCTGCCCAAGTACAACGAGTACAAGAAGGCCGACGCGGACCACCTGCTGGAGACCACGGGCCGTGAGCTGCGCAAGCTCATGAGCTGGGTCAACGACGAGGACGCGTAACACCCCGTTCCGGGGGGCGGGCCACGGCCCGTCCCCCGGAACCCCCCACCGCTCGAAGGGGCGGTGTCGTACGTGCGTACACGTCGCCGGGTCTCGTGCGGGTGATCTTTTCGCGGAGCGCGGACGGCGTCCCCGCGCAGGACTACACTGCTCCCCATACACGCGTCAGGCCCACAGTGTCGTGCGTCTTCCACGCGGCAAGCCCCTCCACGCCTGCGGCCGTCGGGACGGCCGTCCGCACTGGATCTGTGAGGACTCACGTGAGCTCGAAACCTGTCGTACTCATCGCTGAAGAGCTGTCGCCCGCCACGGTGGACGCCCTGGGCCCGGACTTCGAGATCCGGCACTGCAACGGCGCGGACCGCGCCGAGCTGATCCCGGCCATCGCCGACGTCGACGCCATCCTGGTGCGCTCCGCCACCAAGGTCGACGCCGAGGCCATCGCCGCCGCGCAGAAGCTCAAGGTCGTCGCCCGCGCCGGCGTCGGTCTGGACAACGTGGACGTCTCCGCCGCCACCAAGGCCGGCGTCATGGTCGTGAACGCGCCGACCTCCAACATCGTCACCGCCGCCGAGCTGGCCTGCGGTCTGCTCGTGGCCACCGCGCGCCACATCCCCCAGGCCAACACCGCCCTCAAGAACGGCGAGTGGAAGCGCTCGAAGTACACCGGCGTCGAGCTGAGCGAGAAGACCCTCGGCGTCGTCGGCCTCGGCCGCATCGGCGTCCTGGTCGCCCAGCGCATGTCCGCCTTCGGCATGAAGATCGTCGCCTACGACCCCTACGTGCAGCCCGCGCGCGCCGCGCAGATGGGCGTCAAGCTCCTCTCGCTGGACGAGCTGCTTGAGGTCTCCGACTTCATCACGGTGCACCTGCCCAAGACCCCCGAGACGCTCGGCCTCATCGGCGACGAGGCGCTGCACAAGGTGAAGCCCACCGTGCGCATCGTCAACGCCGCGCGCGGCGGCATCGTGGACGAGGAGGCGCTGGCCTCCGCGCTCAAGGAGGGCCGCGTCGCCGGCGCCGGTCTCGACGTGTACGCGAAGGAGCCCTGCACGGACTCCCCGCTGTTCCAGTTCGACCAGGTCGTCTGCACCCCGCACCTCGGCGCCTCCACGGACGAGGCCCAGGAGAAGGCCGGCATCGCCGTCGCCAGGTCGGTGCGCCTCGCGCTCGCCGGCGAGCTGGTGCCGGACGCGGTCAACGTCCAGGGCGGTGTGATCGCCGAGGACGTGCGCCCCGGTCTGCCGCTCGCCGAGAAGCTGGGCCGCATCTTCACCGCGCTGGCCGGCGAGGTGGCCGCCCGCCTCGACGTCGAGGTGTACGGCGAGATCACCCAGCACGACGTCAAGGTGCTCGAACTCTCCGCGCTCAAGGGCGTGTTCGAGGACGTCGTGGACGAGACCGTCTCCTACGTGAACGCCCCGCTGTTCGCCCAGGAGCGCGGCGTCGAGGTCCGCCTCACCACCAGCTCCGAGTCGGCCGAGCACCGCAACGTGGTCACCGTCCGGGGCACCCTGGCCGACGGCCAGGAGGTCGCCGTCTCCGGCACGCTGGCCGGTCCCAAGCACCTCCAGAAGATCGTCGCCATCGGTGAGCACGACGTGGACCTGGCGCTCGCCGACCACATGCTCGTCCTGCGCTACGACGACCGCCCCGGCGTCGTCGGCACCGTCGGCCGCATCCTCGGCGAGGCCGGTCTGAACATCGCGGGCATGCAGGTCTCCCGCGCCGACGTGGGCGGCGAGGCGCTGGTCGTCCTCACCGTCGACGACGACGTCCCGCCGGCCGTGCTGGCCGAGATCTCCTCGGAGATCGGGGCCACGTCGGCCCGCTCGGTGAACCTCGCCGGCTGACCCTCCGCCCGCCGCGGCCCCGTACCCGGTATGTAGACGTCCGTCTTACACAAACGTCTGCATGCCGGGTACGCTGCTGTCATGGGACACCGTGAGGATCTGCTCGAAGGCGCCAAGCGCTGCCTGCTGGAGAAGGGGTACGCGCGCACCACGGCGCGCGACATCGTGGCCGCCTCGGGCACGAACCTCGCCTCCATCGGCTACCACTACGGCTCCAAGGAGGCACTCCTCAACCTCGCCTTCATCACGCTGACCGAGGAGTGGGGCGAGAACCTCACCCGGGACGACGACGAGTGCGAGGGGGAGCCGGAGATCCCCGCGGCCCCGCTCGACCAGTTCCGCGAGACCTGGGAGCGGGTGATCGGCAGCTACGAGCAGACCCGCGCCGTCTGGCAGCTCCAGATGGAGGTCATCTCCCGCATCGACTCCGACCCGGAACTCCAGAAGGCCCTGGCCGGACCCCAGCGCGCCGGCCGCGACGGCCTCGCCGAGACCATGATGGGCATCGACCCGGAGACCGAGCCGGAGAAGGCCCGCGTGGCCGGCCTCTTCTGCCAGGCGCTGCTCGCCGGGGTGATGGTCCAGTGGCTGATGGACGCCGACTCGGCCCCGTCCGCCCAGGACCTGACGGACGGGCTCAAGGCGGTCCTGGAGGGCCGGCCGCCGGCCGCGGAGGGCGCGCGGTGACCGCACGGTACGGCGAACCCTTCGACCCCGCGCGGGCCGTCGCCGACGTGGAGGCGCTGCTCGCCGCCCCCCTCCCGGCCACCGGCCCCACGGCCGCCGAGGGCGACCCGGTCACGGGGGAGTGGCGGGCCCCCGCCCGC
>NZ_JAKRGC010000164.1 GCF_022347745.1 Streptomyces sp. OfavH-34-F | reverse complement strand
GCGCAGCCCGGACGCCCGCACCGCGTCGAGCGCGTTGCTCGCGGCGAGCAGCGCCTGGCGAGCCCGCTCCACGGCGGGGGCCAGCCGGGCGAGCTGCGTCTCGGCGCTCCCGAGCAGCGGCCCGAGCCCGGAGGCGAACCGGTCCAGCTCGCCCTTGACCCGGACCAGCTGCTCCTTCGCGGACGTCAGCTCGGCGCGCGCCCGCGAGGCGACGGACGGTTCCAGGTCGTCCCGGTCGAGGTCGTGGGCGTCGACGGCGGTGATGTAGGCGTGGCTCGCCTCGTCGATGCGCCGCCCCAGCGCGGCGAAGTCGTCGACGACCTTGCGGGCGGCCGGTGAACTGTCGACGGCCGTGATCGTCTCTATGGAGATCTGGAGGTCCCGCTGGGCGGTGTCCAGCTCGTAGAACGCCTCGGCGGCCGCGTCCTTCGCGGCCTGCGCCTCGGCGCGCTGCCCGCCGCCGCGGCCCCCGAACCACCGCCGCGTACCGCCGCCGGCGACGGCGAGGGGGAGGGCGGCGAGGAGGGGGAGCGGCGCGAGGACGAGGAAGCAGACGTCCCGCAGGCCCTGCCCGGCCGTACGACGCCGACTCCGCCCCCGGACCGCTCGGACGACTCCCACCTGCGGTCGCGCGTGTGTCGCCGTCACATGCCTCTCCCGTGCCGTTTCACCCTGCCCGATACATTCTCCCATCAGTAGGGACGAACACACGGGCCGGATAGTTCACGGCGTACGGGGCGGTGGTGCGGGCTTCCGGACTTCCGCGCCGGACGGCTCAGCGCGCGTGGCGGACGGCGACCCCGCCGTTGTCGCTGCGGGCCTTCACCACGTGCGCGCTCGTGCTGCTGCGCGGCACCTCGACGGAGACGTGCCCGTTGTCGGCGGACGCGCTCACGGCGTACGCGGTCGGGCCGGCGGGCAGGTTCACGGCGATGCGCCCGTTGTCGCTCCGGGTGTCCACGAGATCGGGGACGCGGCGCAGATCGAGGTCCACGGACCCGTTGTCCGACTGGGCCACCAGGGACCGGGACGAGATCCGCTCGCCGCGGATGGCCCCGTTGTCGCTCTTGAGGTCCAGGGGCCCGCTCACGTCCTTGACGACGACGCCGCCGTTGTCGGAGTACAGCTTGAGGGGCGTGGTGAAGTCGGACGCGGTGATCTTCCCGTTGTCCGCGTCCACGGTGAGCGCGAGCCCGCGCGGCACCTTGACCCGGTGCCGGGCCCCGCAGTCGCTGATCATCGCCTCGCACTTCACCCGGAGCGTGAGGGTGTCCCCCTCCAGCTTCCACACGGGGTCGGGCCCGCTCCCGAGCATCACCCATCCGTCGACCTGCCGGGTCACCTCGATCGCGTCCACATCGGCGGGGACGACCTCCACGACGGAGTCCTCCGCGTCGATGGTCAGCGCCTTGCCGCTGTACGCGAACGACTTGTGCTCGACGGGAGCGTCGTCCACGTCGGTGCTCCCGCACCCGGTGAGCGCCGCGACGAGCAGAACGGCGCCCCCGGTGGCCAGAACTGCGCTGCGATTGCGGATGGTCATGGTGATCAGGTCCCCCTGGGCCGGCTCTGCGATGTGCCTCTTGCGACGTGTCCCACGGTAGGCAGCGCCACCCCGCCCCCACGATCCGGACGGCTACCGTCTCCGGGGTGGGGCTATCCCCCGTACGCCCCGCCCAACCCCCCGCTAACCGATTGTCGACATGCGCCGAAGGCCATGTAACCTGTTCCTTCATCCACGGGTGCGTAGCTCAGGGGTAGAGCGCTGCTCTTACAAAGCAGATGTCGGCGGTTCGAAACCGTCCGCGCCCACCAGCACAAAGACCCCCAGTCGATCATGGCTGGGGGTCTTTGACATCCACTACATCAACGGGCGCGGTCACCGACGGTTGGGACGACGCTGCCGCCTCAGCATGCGGTCGAGATGACTCACGCAGCCTCGCGCTGCGTGTCCTGGACGACGTGGACGTAGATGTTCATTGTGACCGCGATCTGACTGTGCCCCAGGATCTCCATCACGACGCGGGGCGGAACGCCGGCAGCGGTCAGCAGGGTCGCGCAGCCGTGGCGGGCATCGTGCAGGCGGATCACTCGAAGTCCGGCGGTCGCGGCGATGCGGGTGAACGAGCGACACAGGGTTGCGGGGTTCGATCGGCCGGCCGGGGTGGGTGGTGAAGACATATCCCGTCTCCTCCCACTGATCACCGGCAGCCTGCCGCAGCGGAGCGGTGCAACGCAGAGGGTGGGGAGGGGCAGTGTCTGATTCCTGCGGCGCCCCTTGGGATCGTCCTCGTACGCCTCACGCGGACACGCTGCCGCTGAGTAAGGACCCGGATCACCCGCTTGTCGAGGTCCACGTCTTCCCACCGAAGGCCGACGATCTCCCCACGGCGGAAGCCGAGCGCGATGGCGAGGACGAAGGCCGCGTAGAGCAGGCCCTTACGGGCCGCGGTGAGGAAGAACAGGGTCTCGTCCAGCGGCCAGGGGGAGAGTGGTGGGTGGGCGATTGCGGGTGCCTGACTGCTTGTCAGTGGCGACCCTTACGCTTCCGCCATGCGCAAAGGTGCGATCACTCGAGACGCTGTCCTCAGGGCTCTGGCGGAGTATGACGACCTGGGACGGGACGAGTTTCTGTCCAAGTACGGGTACAAGCCAGCAACCGGATATCTCCTCCTGCACGAGGAACGAACCTACGACTCCAAGGCCATCGCTGGTGTGGCACACAAGTTCGACCAAGGTCGAGCGCTGAAGCCTGATGAGTTGATCGGCGGAAGGTCGCACGCCGCCAGGTGGCTGGCCCGACTCGGCTTCACGATCCGTTCGTCCCGGAGTCCTGACTGGACTCGCGACGAGATCATCCTTGCTTGCGACCTGGCCATGGCCAACGGCTGGAAGCGACTGGAATTCGACGACCCACGTGTGATCGAGCTGTCAGCCCTACTTCAGACCATGCCGATCCATCCTGAGGAGCTACGTAACGAGCTGTTCCGGAACCCCAACGGCGTGGCGCGTAAGACGGTTGACATCACATGCCGACACCCCGACTACGCAGGCAAGCCCACGAACGGGAACGTCCTGGATGTCGAAGTCATGAACGACTTCCTCGCCCGGCCGGCTGAGATGGCGAAGGTAGCCCGGCGCATCCGGCAAGGACTGGTCGCAGGAGATTTTCAGGAGCTGTCACCCGAGGTCGAGGAGGAAGACGACTACAGCGCACCCGAGGGCAGGTTGCTGCTGCGTCGCCACCTGAGCCGCGAGCGAAACAAGGCTTTGCGTAAGAAGAAGATCGACGCGGCTTTGCGTCAGGGAGGCAGGCTCGCTTGCGAGGCGTGCGGCTTCGATTTCGAGCAGGTCTACGGCGACCGCGGGAGCGGATACATCGAGTGCCACCACGTTGTTCCCCTGCATGAGGCTGGCGAAGGCCGCACCAAGCTCAGCGATCTCGCTCTCATCTGCGCCAACTGTCACCGCATGATCCACCGCCGCGCGCCTTGGCCGACCCCTGAGGAACTGCGAGTCTCGATCGAGCAGAAGCATGCGAACGACAGGCGCGCCGCAGTGGCTGTGTCGCGTCCGCGCAGGCCGGCTGACGAGCAGATGCCAAACCCGTGAGCTGACATCCACTGCTGACATCAACGGCGGCGTACAGCGGCGGTCATGGGAGCCCGGGACGGCAGCCGTGGGGGAGTCCGTTAGGGTGCTTGAGCACCGCGGGTCGAACTCACAAAGCAGATGTTGGTGGTTCGAAACCGTCCGCGCCCACGCTAGATAGTCGCAGGTGAGAGCCTGTTCGGCCCCTCGGTCCGCTCGGATCGGGGGCCGTTTTCATGATCGCGGCCACATAAGGGCCACAACCCCACGTGGAACGGCTCCCACGCGAGCTTCCTCCGGATCGCGTTTCCTGGCCCATTCCCCACCGAGTCCTGTTACAGCACGGCTATCTACCCCCTCGGTTCGGGAGTCCACCGCACCGTGCCGCAGCAGAGGTGCCAAGACGCCGGTTCCGGTCACCGAGAGCTGTTACCGGTTTCTCTACCTCATCCAGTGCCCACCAGGCCCCCTCCGCAGAGAGCCGCTGCGGAGGGCGTGGACGTCAGCGGGTGACGGCAGCGCGTCAGGCCGGCCCACGCGAGCATCTATGCCTCACATGCGAACGGCTCCGAAGCCGCCACCAACCTCAACCGTCGCTAGATACCGAGCTTGAATTCGTGATGTCGGTCTGGACCCGGACGGGTTGGTCACCCGTATCGGATGGCGGCAAGGGTCGACCAGCGGGCGTCCGTTGACCAGACTGAGCCGAATGACGACACGCCCCTCTCCTCAGGAAGAACTCCGGGCGGTTCTCTTCGACTCGGGCGGCGTGCTGATGCAGCCGATCGGCGGCCGGTGGAACCCGCGGGCGGACTTTGAGCAGACGGTCCTCGCCCACCTGCCCTCGATCACGTCGGAACAGTTAGCGGCAGCCATCGCCGCAGGCGACCGCTTTCTCGCTTCCTCGTCGCCCGAGCCTGAGCCCGACGACTACCACCGGCTGATGCTGTGTGACATGGGGGTGGACCCGACCGCGGAACTCCTCGCCGACTTGCGCCGCGAGGTCCCGCCCGACACGCTCCTGGAGACCTACCCGGAGGTTGTGGGCACTCTGGAAGAGCTCAGCCGGCGGGGCGTGCGGATGGCAGTGGTATCGGATGCCTGGCCCAATCTGCCCGACCTTCATGCGGGGCTGGGGATCAGGCGGTTCTTCGAAGCGTAGGCGATCTCCGCGGTGCTCGGTTGCAACAAGCCGGACCCGCGCATGTACTACCACGCCAGCGCCGCGCTGGAGCTCGCGCCCGAGCAGTGCCTGTTCGTCGACGACGATCCGGCCCTGGTCGCCGCTGCAATCGGGCTCGGGTATGCGGGGCGCGCGGTCTGCCGGGGATCGGTCACAGCGGATGTGCCTTCTATCGCGTCCCTGGCGGAATTGCTGGACCTCTTCTGACGCGGGCGGGCATGGTCTGCCAGCGGTCTGCTGACCGCAGAGGCGGATGGTGCCACCAACGCGCCGCCGGTCAAATGCCGAGGGTCAGGTCGGTACGGGTGAGACAGCCGTCGACCGTGTCGGCGGTACTGAATTGGCTTGAGTCGTCGTTACACGGCTCGGGTGATCTGTCCGAGATCAGCTGCGGCGAGGTTGCCGAGGTCGCGATTGACGTGCGACCAGACACCCTCGGTCGGGATGAGGTCTGATGCGTGGGTGGGTAGTTGGAAGACAGTGAGCCAGTGGGAGTTCGCCTTGATGAACTCCCGCAGCGGCTTGGTCAGGTGGAGGCGAACGTCGTTCTCGACACCGCTCGCCGGGCTGGTAGTTGTCGCAGCGTGGTCAGCAGTTTGCCGAAGGCGCGCGGGTGCAGCCCGATGAACGGGGCTATCCAGACACCTCACGGCGCTAAGCCGTCAAGCCGGGACAGCGGGTACAAGCTCAATGTTCGATTTCGAGGGCCCTGCCGGTGGTCATCAGAGAGCGTCCTTGATGTGGCCTCGGGTGAAGTCCCATGGGGCGGGTGCATTGGTGGCCGCGTATTCGTCCGCAATACCGAAGACGCTTCCGCATCCTGGGCATTCCGCCTGGCCGAACAGGTGCGTCAAGCCCCAGGCGAGCCGTTTCTGGCCATCCCGTATGGCCGTCTCGTGCAACATCTTCCCGGTGCCGGTCAGATCGTGCGGGATGGCTGGCCGGAGAGGGACCTGGTGGACATCCCCCAGATTCCAGTCTCGGATTGAGGAGTAGCAGCCGTAGTCGCCGATTGCGATCGTCACTGGTGCGTCGCAGTGCGGACAGGCGACAGTGACGAAGGAATCGGTGAAGTCGTCCAGGGCCTCGAACCACAAGGGCTGGCCGTCGAACGCGAGCATGGTCCGCAGCCAGCTCAGGTAGATTTTTCCGGTCAGGTCAGACCGCAGCCGGGCGGCGGCCATGGCGCGAAGCTCGGCCAAGGTCGCAGCACAGCGGGCGACTTCTTCGTCAGCACCGTGAGGTTGAAGGAGGCCACCTGCTATGGCTCCGGCCAGATCGAGCGCCCAGTCCCCGGCGCCCTCGGTCTTCGCGATGTCCGCCAGCTGAGGCAGTGCGGCGATGCTCGCCAGGGTGATCGTCCCCTGGTGGCACAAGCGCCCCCAAAGCCCGTCGATGGCCTCCTGGTCACGACCGACAGCTCGGTCCAGCAACCCGGGTATCGCGTGTGCCGGGCCGTAGGCGTCGTGGAGTGTGGACCAGTCGATCATCCGGTGATTCAAGCATGCTGCGGAGCGACCTCCGGGAGGCGGTGAGTCGTGAGCGGGATCACCTATGCCGCTGCCAGAGCTGGGGCCTGCGGCACCGGGAACGCGGTGCGTTCATCGAATAGGCGGCGGTTCTTGAGGCAGTGGTGGAGCTGGCCCAGCATCCGGTTGAACAGATTGCGCTGGCCAGCGGCGTGCCAGTCTCCGTGGTCGTCACGTCGCCGCCGATAGTGAGCTTTGGCACCGGGCGAGGCAGTGATCGCTGAGAACGCCCAGAGGTAGCCGGCGTGGTTGAGCCGGTCGTTCTTCACCCATCGTCTGGTGATGCTGGACTTCTTGCCGGAGGCTCGGGTGACGGGTGAGGTGCCCGCGTAGGCCTTCAGGCCGCGGCGTCCGCGAAGCGGGTGCGATCGTCTCCGATTTCGCCCAACACCCGGGCGGCAAGCTGAATACCGAGGCCGGGGAAGCTGAGGATGATTTCGGAGTCCGGGTGCTGTGGGAACGCCTCCTCGACGGCCTGGGCGAGGTCGTCGGCGGCGGTGCAGGCGGCCGTGAGCTGTCCGAGGAGGGCGAGCGTCTGCTTGCCGAGCGCGTCCTCGACAAGCTCGGGCCGACGGGGCCAGTCGGTGCGGAATGCCTCGCGCAGCCGCTCGACGTCCGCCTCGATGCCGCGCTTGCGGCCCGCACGCTTGAGAGCCGCCGTGATCTGGGTGCGAGTCAAGATCGCGGCCTTGGCCGGTGTCGGCGCGAGCTTCATCAGCTCGCGGGCCTCCGGTCGGCACAAGCCGTTGTCCCACTTGGCGAAGGCCTCCAGAGCGGCGGGGTAGTACTCGCGCAGCAGCAAGCGAAGCTGGTTGGCGACCTGCTGCCGGTTCCAGACCGCGTCCTGCTGAGCGCGGGCCACTGCGGCGATGGCGCGGGCCAGGTCGCTGTCGTTCGGCAGCGGCCGGTGGGCGTGCATATCCGTGCGCAGGATGTTCGCCAGAACCAGGGCGTCGCCGGGGTCGGACTTCTTGCGGGAAACCGCGTGCCGGTCGCGGTAGCGGGCGGCAGCCATCGGGTTGATCGCGAACACCTTCCGCTTGTCTGCTCGCAGCACCGCGACCAGTAGACGGCGGGAGGTCTCGATCGCAACCGGAATCGGGGTGTCCTCCGTGTCGCCGTACTCGGCGAGCAGGTCTATCAGGCTTCTGTAGCCGGCCGCGTCGTCGGTGATGTGTCGCCTCGCAAGTAGCTGGCCGGTGTCGTCGACCAAGGCAACGTCGTGTGTCCTCTCGGCCCAGTCGATGCCGCAGTAGATCAACTCTTTCCTCCCCAAAGATGCGGTGCGGTGTTTGCGCTGGTTGCGAGCGCATGCGGGCCACGCAGCGACCTAATTCCAGGACTCGACCATCCGGTCGGTCCGCCACCTCACTAGCCGTTCGTGGCGCCAGCGCACCCCACGGGCCCCGGTCTCCTCGGGAGTTCTGACGGCTCTGGAGTATCAGGAGGTCACCGTGCGGCGGGCTCGCACCACCAACACCAACGAGTGATCAAGCGGCCAGTGCTGACGGTGGCGCCTCGAAGACACCGAGCGCCGCCGCGCTGGATAAAGGGATCGAGTGCCCAGACGGCTCCAGGCGTACGTTCGGTGCCCGCGAAGCTGCCACCACCTGCACTGTGGAAGGCCGGGATGAGCGAAGGGCATCGTTCCCCGGCGCTAGAACGGACTGGTGCCTAGCCCCGTCCCACGGCCCGTTACCAAGGGATTAGGACGGCTCCGATGCCGTGATCACACTCGCCACATCGTGATCGTCACTTAGGCCGGCCCAATCCCAGGCACTCCCACAGTTACGCTGATCGGGGCAGTCCACAGTGCCTAAGGCCGGGGGAAACCGTGAACCGACCACTGCTGTTCCTTGACGTGGACGGGCCGCTCAACCCTTACGCGGCCCAGCCGGAGAGACGTCCCGACGGCTACACCACACTCAGAGTCCCCCGGAACGACACGCATCACGACGACAGAGGGCTCTCGTCCCGACGGTCCCTGCGGGTCTGGCTCAACCCAGAGCATGGACGATTCCTGCTCCAGCTCGGCTTCGAGCTGTGCTGGGCCACCACATGGATGGATGATGCCAATCGGTGGATTGCGCCGGTCCTGGGCCTTCCAGAACTTCCCTTTGTGGACTTCGGCGACGTCCTGCTCCGAGAACGCCCTGATGGGGTCCACTGGAAGACCGGGCCGCTGGTGGACTACGCAGGCGGCCGTCCTTTCGCATGGGTGGACGATGAGCAGAGCGAGCTGGATCAGACCTACGTAACCGCTCACCACCAAGGCGCCGGACTCCTGCACCACGTCAACCCGCGGATCGGCCTACGGGAGAACGACTTCCACTCGCTCGCCCACTTCGCCCGCTCCCTGGACACCTCTCGAACCACCAGTTGAGCACCTCGCCAGCTCTTCCGGCCGCCCCGCGCTCGGAGCCAAGGTCATTGCGGGCCAGGGCGTCGAGGTCGTTCGTACAAGCGCTCGCTGTATCGGCCCGCTCGTCTCAAGGGGCAGCCAGGTCATGAGCAGCGTCGGTGCACGGGGACAGCCCTACGGGGTCGTCAGTGGACGCGGTGGGCCGCTGCTGTGGTGATTCGCGCAGACGGGGTGTGCCTTGTCGAACTTGCAAAGCTGACGTCGGCGCGGCTCCCTCGGTCGGGCCGGGGCTTGGGGTGGATTCTCGGGTGGGGGGTGGGCGTGATAGCAAGAGCCGCATGTCTCCAGATCACACGCCGCCTGTCACCACGCAAGAACTGGCCTCGGCCGCGCAGCTGCCTCTCGGATTCGAGGACGAGGGGAAGCGTCATGCGTCGAATGAGGAGTTGGCCGATGAGGTCGCGGCCATCCTTCACGTGGATCGGGAGCGGGCGGCGTTCATAGTCGCCGAGTCCGAGCGCCTTTACGTGAATCGCATGCGGGAAAGGTTCTCCAGGCTCAAGGTTTCCGAGCGTCTCAAGAGGACCAATCCGTTCCTTTTGCGCATTCGGGGCGCGGAGACGGTGCGTGACTGGGCGACGCTTCAGGTGCAGAGCGCGTTGTACGCCTCGGAGGAGGAAGCCGTGGGGCATCTTCTGGAGGCCATCATCAAGGTGTGCTTTCCGGGGGCGGTGGAGCCGGCGCTTCCCGATGACTTCGACTTCGAAAGCGTCGATTCCGATGACGTGATCCATGGGTATCAGGTCAAGATGAGCTGGGACTGCATGCCCATGAGCTCACGGAAGAACCTGTCCAACACCATTGTCAGGGTGCGGGATCAGTACCAGGCGGAGGGGAAGGACTTCGTGGGGTACTTCGCTCCCTGCTACGGGCGGGCGAAGACCACGAAACCGCCGGGGCAGGAGTACATCACGCTCGCCAGCAAGGAGTTCTGGCAGCAGGTGGGGGACGGGGAACCCGACTACGACGTGAGGGTCGGAGAGGTCTGCGCCCTCCTCTGCTCGGAGTTCCGGTCCGAGGTGCTCGACACTCTCGTCCCGGACCTGCTGGACAGGCTGACGCACGCCGCCCAGCCGGAGATCGGGAACGGGGACGGGCAGATCGACTACGCGAAGCTCTTCCGCAGGGTGAACAAGTGACCGCGTGAGTTCCGGTGGATCGGCGGTGCCGCCTTTCTTTATGACGACGCCACGGCCGCGTAGGAGCCCAACGCCCCCTTGACGTGCTCGCCGATCGCCTGAGCCAGCAGGACCGGCACGGCGTTCCCCACGAGTTTGTACTGCTCCCGCCCCGGGCCGTGGAACTTCCAGTCGTCCGGGAAGGTCTGGATGCGGGCGCACTCGCGAACGGTGAGCGGCCTGTCCTCCACGGGGTGGCAGAGGGAGGTGCTCGCGTTGTGCGGCTCGGTGAGGATGGTGGGGGAGGGGGACTTGAACGAGAGGCGGCGCCAGTAGCCCGAACGCCCTCCCTTGGCGTAGAAGGCGCGCCCCATGGACTCCTTCTGGATCTCCTCCGGGAGGTGCCTCCAGTTGCCGCCCTCGGGGATCATGCGCAGGTACTTCAGCTTGCGTTCGCTGAATTTCGCGCAGTACGAGTCGTCGTCGACCAGGCCGTCGAGAGCGTCGCCGATGGTGCGCCAGGGCTCCAGGAACAGGCTCGGCTCCTTCGCGTGCGTCGGCTCGGGGAAGGAGACGGGCGTGCCGTCCCGGTAGCCGAGCAGGAATACCCGCTGCCTGGCCTGGGGAACTCCGTAGTCGGCCGCGTTGAATTCCCGGTAACTGAGGCTGTAACCGAGTTTCTCCAGCTGGGCACACAGTTCCCGGAGGAGCGAACCGTGCAACTCGTCGATGATTTTGCCGTTGTTGTTGTACGGGAGCTGGCGCCATCTGATGGAGGCGGACAGCAGGCCCTTGACGTTTTCCATGAGGAATGCCTTGGGCTGTAGTTCTTCCACCAGGCGCACGAATTCGAAGACGAGTGGTCCCTTTTCGGAGTCGTCGAGACCCAGCCGCTTGCCGGCCGTGCTGAAGCTCTGGCAGGGAGGGCCGCCGGCCAGGAGGTCCACGTCTCCCGCGGACAGGCCGGTCACCTGCTGGATGTGTTCCGCCGACAGGTCCCTGATGTCTCCGTCGTAGAACGGAAGGAGCGGACGGTTGGCCTGAGCCGTGGTGACGGCGGCAGGCATGTTGTCGGCGGCGAAACGAATGTCGAAGCCGGCTTGCTCCAGTCCCAGGTCCAGTCCCATTCCACCCGAGAAAACGGACACGCAATTCGGTGCATCCATGGTTCGGCAGCCACTCCCTGCGTTTTTCATTTTCCACCCTCTGTGTAGCAGCCTCGGAGATGCACCGACGTGCCGCCCTGCATTCTACACCGTGCCCGTCGGGGCCGGGTAATGGAATGCGGTGATCCCCTTCGTGCAATTCCCGCTATTCAGTGATCGGCAGGTGAAGTGCATTGTGTTATCGGGGTGCGTGGTGGGGCCAGCCGTCCTTGTTGGTGAAGGACTCGTAGTCGTACCGGGTGGCGCGGTCCCACTCCTTGCCCGTGGACAGTTCGTAGGCTTCGTCCGGGACGTAGAGGAGGAATTCGCCGTCGTACGTGGTGGCGGTGTACGGGGCGAACTTCGCGGGGTCGGAGAAGACGCTCTCCCAGGTCCGGCGGCCCGCGGCCAGCACGGCGCACCGGGCGTAGAGGAAGGAGTCGCCGGACTGCGGGAAGGGGGCGCCGTCGTCGAGGGTCATGTCGGCGACCGGGAGGGTGCCGAACCGCTCCTGGTCGAGGCGGTGGAGGGCCTCCGCGTGGAGTTCCGCGAAGGCGATGATCTCGGGGAGGGGGCGGCGGCTCAGCCTCTTCGCCAGCCGCCCGCAGTTGGAGGCGGTCGCTTCGCCGTTCAGGGTGGCTATCAGTGCCCAGAAGTCGGTCCATGTCATCGTCACGGGGGCAGGATGGCAGGCCGGTCCGACAGCCGGGGTGCGGAGCCGCGGCCCGTTCCCGTACGAGCGGATGAGGGGCGGGAGCGGGGTACGCCGGGGGTTCCGCGACCTGCCGCCGGGCCGCACCCGCTCGGTACAGTCGCCGGGTGACCAGTGAGCCCCAGCCCCCGATTCCTGAGATCACCCGCACCGACTGCGCCCGCTGCGGCACCGAGGTGCACGGCCTGGCCGGCCGGTACGCCTGTGCGCTCTGCGGATGGGTCAACCACTACTCGGAGGGCCATGAGGAACTCCCCGGCCTGGACGCGGACCCCGACCACGGACGGGAGCGCAGGCGATAGCGGACCGGTATGGCCCGGAGGCCCGGAAGGAGGGAGAGCGCCTAGGTCGTTGGTTTGTATATGTCGGTGACCGACCTATAGTGACAGCGTTACGTCCCGCCCTCGGGGCCGCTTCACGCTGCGGCTTCCCGGGCGCCGCACCGCAGTGGAGAAGGTGGAGCAGCATGGCCTCCAAGAAGAACCTCGTCGCCAACCGTGAGTCGCTCGCCCACAAGGTCCGTTACGCCGCCCGCCGTCCGGACCGCATCGCGCCCTATCTGAAGCGGGCCGCCAGGGACAGGTGGCTGGCGTTCAAGCACCCGGACCACGTGAACTACTACCGGGCCGTGATGGCCTCGGACACCCGGCGCAACCCCGAGGCCGCCGTGGGCAGTCAGACGCACGAGCGGTGGCTGGCCCTGGGGCAGATGCAGTTCGACTACCTCGTCGAGCACGGGCTCGCCCCCGGCGCCCGGATGCTCGACATCGGCTGCGGCAACCTGCGCGCCGGCTGGCGGTTCATCGACTACCTGGAGCCGGGGCACTACTACGGCATCGACATCTCGCCCGACATCCTGATCGCCGCCAAGCAGACCCTGACCACCCAGGGGCTCCAGGCCAAGGTGCCGCACCTGACCATCACCAAGGACCTGACGCTGGACTTCCTGCCGGAGGCGTACTTCGACGTCGTCCACGCGCACAGCGTGTTCTCGCACTCGCCCCTGGAGATCATCGACGAGTGCCTGGCCCACGTGGGGCGCGTGCTGGCCCCCGGCGGGCACTTCGACTTCACCTTCGACCGCACCACCGGCGCCGAACACCAGGTGCTGCGGGAGGACTTCTACTACCGGACCGAGACCCTGATTGACCTCGCCGCCCAGCACGGACTGCGCGCGACGTTCATGGAGGACTGGGAGAAGCTGGGACACGGCCAGTCGAAGATCCGCGTCACCGCCTAGGGGTGTCTGACACATCCCCGCGGCGTCGCGGCGATGTGTCAGACACCCCCTGGCCCCGGCCGCTCAGTCCGCCCGCGCCCCCGTCCCCCGGTCCGCGCCCGCTCCGCCCCGTAGCCGCCACAGCCGCAGCGCGACGCCCGCGGCCGCCATCGCCGCCAGGGCCGGGACCAGCGTGTCCCGGTCCACCACCCCCGAGCAGTACCCCATCGCCATGAACGGCGCCCCCGCCAGCGCGAACTGCCCCGGTGTCCGCAGCCGGGACAGCGCCGGGCGGCCCGCCAGGAGCAGCGCGGCGGCCACCGGCACGCCCAGCCGCCACAGGGTGAGCGCGAGATGGCCGGTGGCGTCCGTCAGGGCCAGCGCGGCCACCGCGAGCATCGCCCACAGCGGCAGCGCCGCCAGGGCCGACGCCCCCAGGGCGCGGCCGGCCGGGCGCAGGTCCGG
>NZ_JAKRGC010000163.1 GCF_022347745.1 Streptomyces sp. OfavH-34-F | reverse complement strand
CGCGGGAGGGGGGAGGGGCGAGGGGACGCGGGGGCGGAGGGGACGCGCGCAAAACGGTCCGCACCCTTGACCGGAAGTTATTTTCTGGATATCCGTGCTCCTTGGAAGTTTCTTTCACCTCCCCCTCGTCACCGAGTACGGCCGAAGGAGCTCACGTGCCCCACCGCACCTCCAGACGGACCCTTCTCACCGCCACCGCCGCCACCGCCGTCGCCGCGGCCGCGGGCATGGCCACCGCCCCCGGCGCCCTCGCCTCCCCGGGCGCCGCGCACAGCAGCCACTCCTCCGCCGCCACGACCCGGCGGCTGAAGCGGCTCATCTCCCGGATGAGCCTGGAGGAGAAGGTCGGCCAGCTCTTCGTCATGCGGGTCTACGGGCACTCGGCCACCGACCCGGACCAGGCCGACATCGACGCCAACCTCGCCGAGATCGGGGTGCGCACGGCGGCGGAGATGATCGCCAAGTACCACGTGGGCGGCATCATCTACTTCGCCTGGGCGCACAACACCCGCGACCCGCACCAGATCGCCGAGCTGTCCAACGGCATCCAGCGCGCGGGGCTGGCCGGCCCGACCCCGCTGCCGCTGCTGATCTCCACCGACCAGGAGCACGGCATCGTCTGCCGCGTCGGCGAGCCGGCCACGCTGATGCCCGGCGCGATGGCGCTGGGCGCCGGCGGTTCGCGCTCCGACGCCCGCCGGGCCGGGCAGATCGCGGGCGCCGAACTGGCCGCCCTCGGCATCCGGCAGAACTACGCGCCGGACGCCGACGTCAACGTGAACCCGGCCAACCCGGTGATCGGCGTCCGCTCCTTCGGCTCGGACCCGCAGTCCGTGGCGGGGATGGTCGCCGCCCAGGTGAAGGGGTATCAGAGCGCCGGGATCGCCTCCACCGCCAAGCACTTCCCGGGCCACGGCGACACCAGCACCGACAGCCACACCGGCCTGCCGGTCATCGGGCACACCCGCGAGCAGTGGGCCGAGCTGGACGCGCCGCCGTTCCGGGCTGCCATCGCGGCGGGCATCGACTCGATCATGACCGCGCACATCGTGGTGCCCGCGCTCGACCCGTCCGAGGACCCGGCGACGCTCTCCAAACCGATCCTCACCGGCATCCTGCGCGAGGAGCTGGGCTACGACGGGGTGGTGGTCACCGACTCGCTCGGCATGCAGGGCGTGCGCACGAAGTACGGGGACGAGCGGGTGCCGGTCCTGGCGCTCCAGGCGGGTGTGGACCAGCTGCTCAACCCGCCGAGCCTGGAGGTCTCGTGGAACGCGCTGCTGGCGGCCGTCAAGAGCGGTGAGATCAGCGAGGCTCGGCTCGACGAATCGATCCTGCGCATCCTGCGGCTGAAGGCGAAGCTGGGACTGTTCGAGCGGCCCTACGTCACCGCGCGCGGCGTCGACCGCACGGTGGGCACCCGGGCACACCTGGCCGCCGCCGACCGGATCGCCGAGCACACGACGACCCTGCTGGCCGACGAGGGCCGGCTGCTGCCGCTGTCGCGCCGCTCGCACCGGAACCTGCTGGTCGTCGGCGCCGACCCGGCGTCCCCCTCGGGGACCACGGGCCCGCCCACCACCACGCTGGCCGAGGCGTTCAACGAGCTGGGCTTCACCGCGACCGCCCTGTCCACCGGGACCGCGCCCGGCAGGGCGGCCATCGACGCGGCGGTGGCGGCGGCGGCCGGCAAGGACGCGGTGGTGGTGGGGACGTACAACGTGTCGGCGACCAGTGCGCAGCGGACGCTGGTGCGCGAGCTGGCCGCGACGGGCGTCCCGGTGATCACCCTCGCCATCCGCAACCCGTACGACATCGCCCACCTGGCGGGGACCGGGCACGCGGCGCACCTGGCCACCTACTCCTGGACCGACGTGGAACTGCGCGCGGCGGCCCGGGTGATCGCCGGCCGGGCCCGCCCCGAGGGGAAGCTCCCGGTGCCGGTGCAACGGGCCGACGACCCGTCGAAGGTGCTCTACCCGGTGGGGTACGGGCTGACGTACTAGGGGTCGGGCGAGGCGCGGGTCCGGGCGCCTCCCCCTACGCGGACCGGGCCCCCCTCCGCCGCCGGGTGCGGTGGACGGGGGCCCGGTGCCGGGGGCTCAGGGGCGCCGGACGCCGAGGCGGTGGTCGGTCGTCAGGTCCTTGTTGTCGAGCCGGGCGTCGAACTTCGCGAGCGGCTTCGCCTTCGACGCGTCCTGCTGGACGGCGGCCGGGGCGACGCCCGCCCAGCGCAGGATCGCGGCCGTGGCCGTGGCGTTCTCGGAGGGGACGAGGCCCGCGACGTTCGAGCCGTGGTTCCCGCCGGGCACCGTGAAGACGTAGCTGTCACGGGCGCCCGCCCCGGGCCGGAAGCGCTCGGCGCCCCACGGGTCGTTCTCGCCGTACACGTACAGCATGTTCCGGGCGTGGTGGCGCACCCAGGTGTCCACGTCCCGCATCGCCTGCGGCTGGAAGCGCATCGGGATGGAGCGCGGGACGAAGTTGCGCGGCGGCTGGTAGCCGTAGCGGCTGAGGTCGCCGAGCCAGGGCTGCCGGATGTCCGGCGAGCCGAGCTGGGTGCCCGCCTGGTAGTAGTACGGCGTGTAGCGCTCCAGGCCCTGGTCGGTGTAGGCGGAGAAGCCGGAGATCGCGTCGACGGAGTTCCAGATCTCCTCGTCGGTGGCCTTCGCGGCGTCGGCCGGCAGCCGGTCGCAGTCGGCGAGGAGGCTGTACTGCCAGAACGCCCACACGTAGTCCATGACGACGGCCTCGTACGCCCGGTCCAGGGAGCCGGTCGTGGTGAAGGTGTAGCCGTTCTCGGCGGCGTACCGCCGGTACTTCTCCTCCAGCGGTCCGCGGCGGATCAGCGCCTGGCGCTGGACGCCGCCGAGCTTGTCGCGGCACTCCTCCGTCCCGACCCGGGCGAAGAACCGGTCGTAGGCGGAGTCCTCCTTGTTCACCACGTCGTTGGGGGCGACGTAGGCGACGACGCCGTCCATGTCCCGGGGGTGGAAGCGCTCGTAGTAGGTGGCGGTCATGCCGCCCTTGGAGCCGCCGGTGGCGATCCAGTTCCCGGAGTAGATCCGCTTGAGCGCGGTGAAGATCCGGTGCTGGTCGTCGGCGGCCTGCCGGATGTCGAGCTTCGACCAGTCGGCGGGCGAGGGGCGCGACGGGGTGAAGAAGCGGTACTCCAGCGACACCTGGTTGCCGTCCACGATCCGGGTCGGCTCGGAGCGGCTGGGGTTGGTGGAGACGTTGTAGCCGCTGGTGTAGAAGACCGTGGGGCGGGAGGTGTCCTTGTGCAGCAGGGTGAGGCGCTGCTGGAACGTTCCCTTCCACGGGCGGCGGTGGTCGACGGGCTGGGTGTATTCGAGGACGAAGTAGCGGTAGCCCGCGTAGGGCTTCTCCTCGACGAGGCGCATGCCCGGGATGGCCAGGATGCGGTCCTTGATGTCCGTACTCGTTCCGCTGTCGCTCGCGGCGGTGCCGAGCGGGGCCGGTTCGGCGGCGGTGGCCGCCCCGGCCGAGGCTCCCGTCGCACCGACCGTGCCGATGAGCACCGCGAGCGACAGAATCCCTCTGAGCGCCTTGCGCATGCGCGTCCTCCCCTGGGGAGGCGTCCCGCCGATCACGAACAGGTCCCGGGAGACACCTCTTGGTTCACAGCTGACGCGGTGAACCTAGCGGGGCAACCCCCGTACCACCAGACCCCCTTGCCGGGTACGGGGACGTGTCACCCGGTCAGCACAGAATCCAGCTGGTGCGACCGCTGCCGCCCGCGACCACGCCGGAGACCCGTACGCACCGGTTGAGCGCGTGGACGGTCACCGGCCCGGCCTGGCGGGTGTAGCGCCCGCTGTCCGTGACGGGGTGGCCGCCGCGCGGCTGGATGGTCACGGCCATCGGGCGGCGCTTGCCGGGTTTGGCGGCGACGGCGGTGGCGCAGGCATAGGCACGGGACTTGTAGACGCGCAGCTCGCCCGTCGCGAACTTCACCGTCGTACGGGGGCGCCCGGCGCACACCGAGGCCGCGTCCGCGCTGCCCGCGACCGCCCCGCCGAGAACCAGTGCGAAGGCCGCCGCCAGGGTGAGCGCGGCAGCGCGCCGGCAGAGCCCGCGCCGTGCGCCCCAGACCTGTCGTTCTGTCCCTCTGGTCACAGCAGCCCCATCACTTCATCGAACATCCGCACCCGAATCCGACACCTGGGCGCACAGGTGTGTCCCTGCGTACGACGCGGGAGGCCCCGGAGAGGTTGCGCCCGGCGGGTCCGGCAGGGGCCCGGGGGCTCCCCGGCCCACCATGGAGCCCGGCAGGACAGACCCCCACGAAAGGTAGGAACCGCCATGACCCGTACTCGTTCGGCCCGGCGCACCCGCGGCCGTACGCTGCTCGCCGCCGCCCTCCTGGCCGCCGCCGTCGCCGTTCCCTCCGCCGCCGCGGCCCCGCAGGCGGCGGCCCCGGCGGCACCCGCGCACGACGAGACCTCCACCCAGGAGTCCCGGCTCGTCGACCACTTCTACGCCGCGTACATCGACGCCGTCGCCGCCGGGGACGGGCGCTCGCTGGCCACCGCGCTGCGCGGCTTCTACCTCACCCCCGGGCTGCGCGACCGCCTCCGCGACTGGGAGGCCGCCCACCACGCCGACGGTGTGCTGCTCGCCCAGGACGTGCCGGTGGACCACCGGGTCACCGCCGGACACAGCGGCGCCGGCCACACCTGGTCCACGGTCCGGCTCACCTGGGGGACCGCCGAGGACCCCGTGTACACCTGGCTGACCGTGCGCTCCGACCTCGCGACGGGCCGGATCTCCGGCATCCGCGAGGGCGACTGATCAGACCCCGGCCGGCTCGTCCTCCCCTATGAACGTGCGCCACAGCACCGCGTAGTGCCCGTCGCGGGCGAGGAGTTCGTCGTGCGTGCCGTCCTCGACCACCCGGCCGTGGTCCATCACCACGACCCGGTCGGCGCGTGCGGCGGTCGTCAGGCGGTGGGCGACCACGAGCGTGGTGCGCCGCCCCGCGAGCCGGTCGGTCGCCTGGTTCACCAGGGCCTCGCTGGCCAGGTCGAGCGAGGCGGTGGCCTCGTCGAGCAGCAGGATGTCCGGGTCCACCAGTTCGGCGCGGGCGAGCGCGATCAGCTGGCGCTGCCCGGCCGACAGGTTGCGGCCCCGCTCGGCCACCTCGTGGAGGTAGCCGCCCTCCAGGGTGGCGATCATGTCGTGCGCGCCGACCGCGCGGGCCGCCGCCTCCACCTCCGCGTCGGAGGCGTCGGGCCGCCCGTAGGCGATGGCGTCCCGCACCGTCCCCGCGAAGAGGTACGACTCCTGCGGGACGACGCCGAGCCGGCGCCGGTACGCGGTGAGCCCGAGGTCGCGCAGATCGGTGCCGTCCACCGTGATCCGGCCGTCCGTGGGGTCGTAGAACCGGGCGACCAGTTTGACCAGGGTGGACTTGCCGGCCCCGGTCTCGCCGACGAACGCCACGGTCTGGCCGGCCGGGACGCGCAGATCGACGCCCCGCAGGGCGGCCTCCTTGTCCCCGTACGCGAACGACACGTCCTCGAAGGCGATCTCGCCGCGCAGCGCGCGCACCTCGCGCGTCTCGCCCCGGTCGCCGGTGGTGGCCGGTTCCCGCAGGAGTTCCTGGATGCGGCCCAGGGAGACGGCGGCCTGCTGGTAGCCGTCGAAGACCTGGGAGAGCTGCTGCACGGGCGCGAAGAACAGCTCGATGTAGAGCAGGTAGGCGACCAGCGCGCCCGCCGTGAGCGTGCCGTCGTCCACCCGGCCCGCGCCGACGATCAGCACGGCCGCGGCGGCCACCGAGGAGAGCAGCTGGACGAACGGGAAGTAGACCGAGATCAGCCACTGCCCGCGCACCCGCGCCCGGCGGTAGTCGTCGCTGCGGGCGGCGAACCGGTCGGCGCCGTCCCGCTCGCGGCGGAACGCCTGCACGATGCGCAGCCCGGCGACGGACTCCTGGAGGTCGGCGTTGACGACCCCGATCCGCTCGCGGGCCAGCTCGTACGCCTTGACGCTCTTGCGGCGGAAGAAGACGGTCCCGACGACGAGGACGGGCAGGGTCGCGAAGACGACGAGCGCCAGTTCCACGTCGAGGACCAGCAGCGCGACCATGATGCCGAGGAAGGTGACCACGGAGACGAAGGCGGTGACGAGCCCGGTCTGCAGGAACGTGGACAGCGCGTCCACGTCCGTCGTCATCCGGGTCATGATGCGGCCGGTCAGCTCGCGTTCGTAGTAGTCGAGCCCCAGGCGCTGGAGCTGGGCGAAGATCTTCAGCCGCAGCGCGTACAGCACCCGCTCGCCGGTGCGGCCGGTCATCCGGGTCTCGCCGATCTGGGCCGCCCACTGCACGAGGACGACGACCAGCGCGAAGGCGGACGCCGTCCAGACCGCGCCCAGCGCCAGCTTGGTGACGCCGTCGTCGATGCCGTTGCGGATCAGCACCGGCAGCAGCAGTCCGGCGCCCGCGTCCACGGCGACCAGGCCGAGGCTCACCAGCAGTGGCAGCCCGAAGCCCCGCAGCAGCCTGCGCAGCCCGTAGGAGTCCTCGGGGTGCACGGCGCGTGCCTCGTCCACGTCCGGCGTGTCGGTCGCCGGGGGCAGGGCCGCCACCTGGGCGAGCAGCTCCGGGGTGGCGGGGGTGCCGGCCGTGTCGGTGGCGCGGTCCTCCTCGCGGCGCACCCACAGCTCGGGGGTGATCCCGCGCTCGGCGTCGAACTGGGCGTCGATCTCCTCCTGGAGGGCCCGGTCGCGCGCGGGGTCCTCGGCCGCCTTCGCCACCTCGGCCGGGCGGTGGCCGGGCGAGGGCGCGCCCAGCTCGTCCGGGTCGGTGAGCAGGCGCCGGTACAGCGGACAGCGGCGCTCCAGCTCCTCGTGGGTGCCGAGGTCGGCGAGCCGGCCGTTCTCCAGGACCGCGATCCGGTCGGCGAGGTTGAGGGTGGAGCGGCGGTGGGCGATGAGCAGGGTGGTGCGTCCGGCCATCACCTGGCGCAGCGCCTCGTGGATCTCGTGCTCGACGCGGGCGTCCACGGCGGAGGTGGCGTCGTCGAGGACGAGGAGCCGGGGGTCGGTGAGGATGGCGCGGGCGAGCGCGATGCGCTGGCGCTGGCCGCCGGAGAGGGTGAGCCCGTGTTCGCCGACCTTGGTGTCGTAGCCGTCGGGCAGTTCGGCGATGAACCGGTCGGCCTGGGCGGAGCGGGCGGCCTGTTCGATCTGTTCGTCGGTGGCGCCGGGCAGCCCGTAGGCGATGTTGGCGCGGACGGTGTCGGAGAACAGGAAGCTGTCCTCGGGGACGAGTCCGATGGCGGCGCGCAGCGAGTCGAGGGTCAGCTCCCGCACGTCGTGGCCGCCGACGAGGACCGCGCCGTGCGACACGTCGTAGAAGCGGGGCAGCAGCAGCGAGACGGTGGACTTGCCGCTGCCGGAGGCGCCGACCACGGCGACGGTCTCGCCGGGTTCGATGGTGAGCGAGAAGCCGTCCAGGACCGGGCGCGGTTCGGCTCCGCCGTCCCCGTCCCGGGCGTAGCCGAACCGTACGTCCTCGAACTCGACGCTCGCCGGGGCGTCGGCGGGCAGTTCCCTGGTGCCGTCGGTGAGGGTGGGTTCGGTGTCGATGAGTTCCAGGACGCGTTCCACGCCGGCGCGGGCCTGCTGGCCGACGGTGAGGACCATGGCGAGCATCCGGACCGGGCCGACGAGCTGCGCGAGGTACGTGGAGAACGCGACGAACGTGCCGAGGGTGATCTCGCCCCGGGTGGCCAGCCAGCCGCCGAGGGCCAGCATGGCGACCTGGCCGAGCGCGGGCACGGACTGGAGGGCGGGGGTGTAGCGGGCGTTCAGCCGGATGGTGCGCAGCCGGCCGGCGAACAGCTTGCGGCCGACCTCGCGCAGCTTGCCGGTCTCCTGCTCCTCCTGGCCGAAGCCCTTGACGACGCGGACGCCGGAGACGGCCCCGTCCACGACTCCGGCGACGGCGGCGGCCTGGGACTGGGCGTACCAGGTGGCGGGGAAGAGCCGGGTGCGGGAGCGGCGGGCGATGTACCAGAGGGCGGGGGCGACGGCGACGGCGACGAGGGTCAGCAGCGGCGACAGCCACGCCATGATCACCAGGGAGATCAGGAAGAGCAGGACGTTCCCGATGGTCATCGGGAGCATGAAGAGCAGGCCCTGGATGAGCTGGAGGTCGCTGGTGGCGCGGCCGACGACCTGTCCGGTGGACAGTTCGTCCTGGCGCCGGCCGTCGAGCCGGGCGATGGACGCGAACATGCCCGTACGGAGGTCGTGCTGGACGTCGAGGGCGAGCCGGCCGCCGTAGTAGCGGCGGATGTACGTGAAGGCGTAGACGACGACGGCGGCGGCGATCAGCAGCCCGGTCCACACGGCCAGGGAGCGGGTGTGGCCGACGACCACGTCGTCGATGATGACCTTGGTGAGCAGCGGGACGAGGGCCATCACGGCCATACCGCCCAGCGAGGAGCCGAGGGCCAGCAGGACGTTGAGCCGGTAGCGCCAGGCGTAGCCGCTCAGTCTCCGCGCCCAGCCGCCCCGCTGCCCGCGCCCCGTATCCCGTGCGTCCGCCACCCGGTGCCTCCCGTCCGACCTGATCCGACGGAAGGCACCAACGCGGTGGGCTGCGGATTTCATCCCGCCGCCGCGAAGACGAGACCTTGGTCCTAGGTCTCGCCGCCGCTCGGACGCCCCCTAGCGGGGCCGGGCGGTGAGCATGCGGCCGGCGGGGGCCTCCGGGACCGGCGGGAGGGCTTCCTGCGGGGCGCTGGGCACGGCGAAGGTCGCGGCGTGCATGATGCGCGGGTTGAGGTCCTTGTGGACGGCGCGGGCGACGGCCTGGATGGTGTTGACGCCGTCGCTCATCGTCTTGTTGTCCTGGGTGAGGACGGTGAGCGCGTAGTCGTGGCCGTTGCCGGTGAAGGCGCCGATGCTGTGCACCCGCCAGCCGTGCGTGGCGCGCTGGAGCCAGCCGTTCTTGACCTGGACGGTGGTGCCGGTGAGGGCGCCGGCCGGGGTGCCCCAGCGCTGCGAGGAGACGACCTTCTTCATCAGGCCCAGCTCGTAGGAGCGGGAGGCGGTGGTGAGGACGGAGTTCTTCGAGGTGAGCAGGGAGAGCAGCCGCTGCTGGTCCTGGGCGGTGATCTGGGTCAGGCCCCAGTAGCCGCCGGAGCCGGGGACGGTGTGGGTCATGCCGGCCGCCTTGAGGAAGGCGTTGACCTTGGCGACGCCGAGCTGCTTCCACAGGGCGGTGGTCGCGTCGTTGTCGGACTTGGTGATCATCTTGGTGCTGAGGTCGACCTCGCGCTGGGTGAGGTGGCGGCCGGTCTTGGCGTTGTCCCACAGGAGCGTGGCCAGCACGGTCGCCTTCACGATGCTCGCGGAGTCGTACTTCGTGGTGGCGCGCAGGGTGCAGGTGGTCTTGGTGGTCCGGTCGTAGAGCGCCATGGAGACGGTGGACGCGCGGCCCTTGAGCGCGGCCGTGATGTCCTTGGTCAGCTTCGCGGCGAGCCCGGCCCGGCCGGAGGTGCAGCTCACCTGCGCGGTGGCGGCGGACGCGGGCGCCGCCGCGAAGGATATGGGCGCGAGGACCCCGGCGGCGACGGCGGCGCAGAGCGCGGCGCGGGCGCGCCCGGCGGTACGGGACGTGGTCATGGGTGTGTTCCCCCTGAGTGATTCCGGCGGGCGGCCCCCCGGCGCGCCCGCAAGTGATGACTCACGGGCGCCCGGAAGGTTGTACGCGCCACCGGAATCCCGGCGGGGCCGCTACAGGTGGGTCGGCTCGAACATCCGCAGCAGGGCCGGGAGGACGACGACCGAGGGTCCGGGCCGGCCGAACGCCTCCGCCAGGTCCGCCGCCAGCGTCTCGGGGGTCGTGCGGACGGCGGGCACGCCGAAGGACGCGGCGAGGGCCGTGAAGTCGGGGCGGGCCAGCTCCGTGGCGGTGGTCTCGCCGAAGGCGCCGGTCAGGTACTCGCGCAGGATGCCGTAGCCGCCGTCGTCGACGATCAGCCAGGTGACCGGGAGGCCGTACTGCCGGGCGGTGGCCAGTTCCGCCAGCGAGTACATGGCGCCGCCGTCGCCGGAGACCGCGAGGACCGGCCGCGTCGGGTCGGCGACCGCCGCGCCGAGCGCCGCCGGGTAGGCGTAGCCGAGGCCGCCCGCGCCCTGGGCGGAGTGCATGGTGTTCGGGCGGCGGGCGTCGAACGCGGCCCAGGCCCAGTAGCCGAGGATCGTCATGTCCCAGAAGCTGGGCGAGGCGTCGGGCAGGGCGGTCCGGATCGCGGTCAGGAGCCCCTGTTCCAGGTCGCGCCCCTGGGCGGCGATCCGGTCCCGTACGCGGTCGAGGACGGCGGTGACGCGGGCGGCGGCGGCCGGGTCGGTGCGCGGGGCGACCGCGTCGAGGAGGTCGGCGAGCGCGTCGCGGGCGTCCGCGTGGATGCCGAGCGCCGGGAGGTTGGCCTCCAGCTTGCCGGCGTCCGCCTCGATCTGGATCACCCGGCCGCGCGGGGCGAAGGTGTAGTAGTTCGAGGAGAGTTCGCCCAGTCCGGAGCCGACGACGAGCAGGACGTCGGCGTCCTCCAGGAAGTCCGTGACGTGCCGGTCCTCCACCCACGACTGGAGCGAGAGCGGGTGGGTGTGCGGGAAGGCGCCCTTGCCGCCGTACGTGGTGACGACCGGGGCGTCGAGCCTCTCGGCGAGCGCGCGCAGCTTGCCGGAGGCGTCGGCGCGTACGACGCCTCCGCCCGCGACGACCGCCGGGCGCTCGGCGCGGGACAGCAGGTCGGCGGCGACCGCGATCAGCTCCGGGCGGGCGTGGAGTTCGCGCGGGGTGGCGTCCGGGGCGAATACGACGGGCAGCGAGGTGGCCGCCTCCAGGACGTCCTGCGGGATCTCGACCCAGACGGGGCCGTGCGGGGCCGTCAGCGCGGACTCCCAGGCGGCGGCGATCGCGGAGGGGATCTGGGAGGCGGCGCGCACGGTGTGGACGGACTTCACCACGTCCCGGAACGACGCCTGCTGGTCGCGCAGTTCGTGCAGCATGCCGTGCCGGCCGCCGCCGAGGCCCCGGACGGGGACCTGGGCGGAGACGGCGAGCACGGGCGCGGAGGCGGCCGCCGCCTCCTGGAGCGCGGCGAGCGAGGTCAGCGCGCCGGGCCCGGTGGACAGGAACAGCGGGGCGGCCTCGCCGGTGATCCGGCCGTAGGCGTCGGCGGCGAAGCCCGCGTTGTTCTCGACGCGCAGGCCCACGTACTCCAGCGGCGAGCGGCGCAGCGCGTCGAACAGCGCGAGCGCGTGCTGTCCGGGCAGCCCGAAGACCGTGGTCGCGCCGAGGCCGCGCAGCGTCTCGACGACGAGGTCGCCGCCGGTCCGCCCCGGCGGGGGGTTCAGCGCGGCCGCGGTCTGGGCCGGGGTGAGCGCGGGCCGCTCGTCGTGGTGGTCGTGACTCAACGCTGCCGGGCCTCCGCGATCTGCCGGGTCATGATCGTCGTCAGCTCGTACGCGGTGTGCGAGGCGGCGACGGAGGTGATCTCCGCGTGATCGTACGCGGGGGCGACCTCGACCAGGTCGGCGGAGACCAGCCGGCAGGAGGACAGGCCGCGCACGATCTCCAGCAGTTCGCGGGAGGTGAGGCCGCCGGCCTCGGGGGTGCCGGTGCCGGGGGCGTGCGCCGGGTCCAGCACGTCGATGTCGATGGAGATGTACAGCGGCCGGTCGCCGATGCGCTGGCGCAGCTGGTCGGCGACCTCGTCCACGCCGCGCCGCATGACGTCGGCGGAGGTGACGATGCCGAAGCCCATCTTGGCGTCGTCGGTGAGGTCCTGCTTGCCGTAGAGGGGGCCCCGGGTGCCGACGTGGGAGAGCGCCGAGGTGTCGAGGATGCCCTCCTCGACGGCCCGGCGGAACGGGGTGCCGTGGGTGTAGGCGGCGCCGAAGTAGGTGTCCCAGGTGTCGAGGTGGGCGTCGAAGTGGAGCAGCGCGACCGGTCCGTGCTTCTTGGCGACGGAGCGCAGCAGCGGCAGGGCGATGGTGTGGTCGCCGCCGAGCGTCATCAGCCGGGCTCCGGTGTCCAGGAGCGCGTCGGCGGCGGCCTCGACGGTCTCCACGGCCTCCTCGATGTGGAACGGGTTGGCCGCGATGTCCCCGGCGTCGGCGACCTGCGCGAGGGCGAAGGGGGAGGCGTCCTGGGCCGGGTTGTAGGGGCGCAGCAGCCGGGACGCCTCGCGGATGGCGTTCCCGCCGAAGCGGGCGCCGGGCCGGTAGGAGACGCCCGAGTCGAACGGCACCCCGACGACGGCGACGTCCGCCGTGCCGACCTCGTCCAGGCGGGGCAGCCGGGCGAACGTCGCGGGTCCGGCGTACCGGGGCACGCGGGAGGAGTCGACGGGTCCGCGCGGCGTCTCGTTGCTGGTCATACGGGGTGAGCCCTTCCGTGGAATACGTGTGCCGGAGCGACGCTAGGCGGCCTCGGGGCCGGACTGAAGTGTACGTTTCGTCCACTCACCCACCGGAACGGATGAATCGCGCCGGTCCCCGGTCCCGGCCGCTTCCCGGGCGTCTCCGTACCGATCCGGCCACCCCGTGTGCCGATCATCGCCTCATGTGACATATGTTGCAGTGGCAAAGGGGGGATGGATGGCGCGGGACTACGACAGTCAGCTGCTGGAGTCGGTGGGCGTACGCCGCCGGCGGATGCGGGACGCGCTCCTGTTCGGTACGGGACGCGCGCGGCGCACGGCCGACGAGCGCCTGGGCAAGGTCTTCGCGGGAATCGCGATCACCGCCGTGCTGTGCGCCGGCTGTGTCGGCTGGTCCTTCCTCCAGCACACCCTGGACAAGCAGCGGGCCGAGCAGGAGAAGCAGCAGCGGCAGTCCCAGCAGTACGGCCTTCCGGGCCGCTGATCCCGCCGTCGCACCGGTCCTGGAATTCCGAGAAGTCACGATGATGGGGTTGCGTCAGTGAGTACGGCAATGACTTCCCGTGCGGAGATGAGCCGGGTGACCCTGGTCGGCGAGCGGCGCCGCGCCGATCTGGTCCTGCCCTCCGACACCCCGGTCGGGCAGCTCCTTCCGGACATCCTCCGGCTGCTGGACGACCGGGCCGCCTCGCGCCCGCTGACCAGGCAGCTGCTCACCGCCGACGGCTCCGCCCTGCCGCACGACTCCACCCTCGCCTCCGCGGGCGTCGGTGACGGCGCCGTCCTGCGGCTCGTCCGCATCCACGCCGCCCCGCCGGCCCCGGTGGTCCACGACGTCACCGACCAGGTGGCCGACAGCCTGGACCTCCAGGCGTGGCGCTGGCGCCCGGCCGCCCGCCGGGTCACCGCCGGGGTGGCGACCGTGGTCTTCGCGGTGGCCGCGGCCCTGCTCGCCCGCCGGGAGTTCCCGCTGGGCGCCCTGGCCGGCGCGCTGGCGGGC
>NZ_JAKRGC010000162.1 GCF_022347745.1 Streptomyces sp. OfavH-34-F | reverse complement strand
GAACGCGGCCGGCCGGACCCCGCCGGCGCCGCTGCGGCGCCGACGGGGTGCGGGGGCGGGCCGGGATCAGGCGCCGGGCAGCCGGCCGGAGCCCGCGCCGAGGCCCACGACCAGGGGCACGAGCAGCGGGTGGTCGATCCGGTTGCGCAGGGTCGGCGTCCAGCCGGCGCCGGAGGTGAGCTGTTCACTGGGGACGCCCGCGTTGTGGACGGCGATCAGGTCGGTGCGGCGGCCGTTGACCCAGTTGTCGGAGGCGGTGAGCGAGGACTCGGACCACTTCTTGAGGATCTTGGCCTTGTCGAACTCGCGGCTGAGCGTGAACGCGTTGTGCTCGGCGACCAGCTGGGACTCGGCGCCGATGCCGTAGGTGTAGCCGTAGACGCTGCCCTTGGTGGCGACGAAGTGGTTGTTGTACGAGTCGACCTGGCCGAAGCGGACGCGGGGCGCGCGCTCGTTGACGTCCTTGAACAGGTTGTGGTGCAGGGTGACGCGGAGCTTGCCCCGGTCGGTGGCCCCGGCCTTGTCGCTGTTGCCCAGCAGCATCGTCTTGTCGTGGTCCTTGAGGACGTTCCAGGAGACGGTGACGAGGTCGGCGCCCTTGACGATGTCGAAGAGGCCGTCGTGCTGCTGGTACAGCTCGCCGAAGTAGCGGGGCTGTTCGGCGTCGGGGCGGTCGCCGTCGCTGAAGGTGTTGTGGTCGACCCAGACGTGGTCGGAGCCGTAGACGACGAGGTTGTCGTACTCGGAGTTCCAGTGCCCGGTGTCGCCGTCGGTCGGGTCCCACTGCGGGAAGCAGTCGTAGGTGTCCTCGAAGCCGATGTTGCGGACGATGACGTTGGAGACGTTCTGGATCTGGATCGAGGCGCCGATGATCTCGGCGTCCCGGCCGACGCCGATCAGCGTGGTGTTGGACGGCACGTAGACGTTGACGGCGGCCTTCTGGCGCTTGGCGGAGGCCAGCCGGGCGTCCTCCATCGGCCCGGAGGGCACCTCGTCGCGGCCCCAGGTGGCGGGGTCGTAGGCGGCGAGGTACTTCTCCAGCGTGTAGCCGTCCGTCTGGTAGGCCTCGCAGCCGATGGGGTTGCCCTCGGCGTCGGCGTTGCCGTGGATCGTGCCGGCGACCCGGACGATCTTCGGCGCGTCCCCGGCGTCCTCGAACGCGGCGATGAGTTCGGCGCGGTTGTGGACGGTGTAGACGTGGTCGGGGGCGGCGGCGGCGCCGCCGGTGGTGGAGCCCTCGGCGGAGGCCCAGCCGTCGCCCTCGGCGAGCACGGCGCGCTCGGCGCCCTTCTTGCCGTGGGCGTGGGCGGGGGCGGCGGACGCCTGCGCGGGGATGCTCAGGGCGAGCGCCAGCGAGGCGCAGCCCATCGCGACGGCGATGGCACGGGCGTGCATTCTGTACGCGGACATGACAAATCCTCGGTTCTGGTGCGGGACCGGTGGGAAAGGGGGAAGGGGGTGGCGGTCGGGGTGCGGGGCGGGGTCAGGCCGGCGGCCAGCCGATCCGCGATTCCGGGATGCGGGCGCCGAGGCGGCGCAGTTCGTGCGGGGCGAGGACCCGGGCACCGAGCAGGGCGCGGGCCGTCATCCGGGCCACCTCGACGGCGCCGGCGGGCCGGAAGTGGGTGTTGTCCTGCCGGCCGTCCGGGTAGTTCGGGGACTCGCCGGGCTCCAGCCAGTTGAAGTACGCCTCGGTGCCCTCGGGGCCGAGTTCCTGCCAGCGGGCGAGGGTGCGGGCCTGCAGGTCGAGCAGCGGCACCCGTTCCTCGGCGGCCAGGGCGCGCATGGCGGCCGGGTACTCGCCGTGGGTGGGCCTGGCCGTGCCGTCCGCGGCGAACCTGCGGCGCTCGACGGGGGTGAGCAGGACGGGCCGGGCGTGCCGGGCGCGGGCCCCGGCGATGTACTGCCGCAGACAGTCCTGGTAGGTGGTGTACGGGTCGGTGCCGCGCGCCGGGTCCGTCGTCTTCTCGTCGTTGTGGCCGAACTGGATGAGCAGGAGGTCGCCCGCGCGGACCTGCTCCAGCAGGGCGGCGAGCCGTCCCTCGTCGATGAAGCTCTTGGAACTGCGGCCGTTCATGGCGTGGTTGGCGACGGTGAGGCCGTGTCCGAGGAAGAACGGCAGGGCCATGCCCCAGCCGGTCTCGGGGGCGGCGTCGGCGTACTTCTGGGCGGCCGTGGAGTCGCCCGCGATGTGCACGGTGCGGGCGCGGCGGGCGGGGCCGTGCGCCGCCGCGGGGGTGGCGGCGAGCGCCAGGGGCAGGGCGGCGAGGGCGGCCGCGGTCTGCCTGCGGGTGAGTGACACGGGGGTACTGCCTCTCTCTCGGGTGCGGTGTGCGCGGGAGGGCAGGAGCGGCGGGGCGGGGCGGGCCGTCCGCACGACGGTCCCGCCACCGGCCCCGCGCCGGCGGGCGCCGGATCAGCCGTTGCCCATCTCCTTCCACTCCTTCTGGGCCTTGTTCAGCTCGTCGGCCATCTTGTCCAGGAAGTCCTTGGCCGTGATCTTGCCGAGCAGCAGCTTCTGGAACTCGGGCTCGTTGTCGGCCTTGCTGATGTTGTTCCAGTCGGGCAGGTAGTACGGCAGCTGCACGATCTTGGTGGAGCCGTCGGTGAGGGCCTTGGCGGCCAGCTCGGTCGGCGCCGCCGCGCTGATCCACGGGTCCTTGGCGGCCTCGGTGTTGGCGGGGATGGCGCCGGCCGACTCGTTCCACTTGCTGTTCGACTCGTGCGAGGCGGCGAACTCGATGAACTTCCAGGCGGCCGTCTTGTTCTTGCTCGACCGGAACAGGCCGAGGCCGTCGACCGGGTTGGAGACCTGGACGCGGGTGCCGCCGTCCCCGACCGGGTTGGGGATGCCGGCGAACTTGTCCTTGCCGAGGGCCTTGAGGTGGTCCTGGTAGGAGCCGAGGTTGTGGCTCAGCATGCCGATGGTGCCGGTGTCGAACTGGGCGACCATCTTGGTGAAGTCGTTGTTGACGTCGGCGGAGGGCGTGACCTTCTTGTAGAGCGCGGCGTACTTCTCCAGCGCGGCCACGTTCTTCGGGTCGTTGAGGGTGGTCTTGTCGCCCTTCCAGAACTCCGTGATGCCGGACTGGCCGTACGCGGCGTCGATGGCCTGGGCGATGGAGCCGGCGCCGCCGCGGATGGTGTAGCCGAACTTGTTGTGCTTGGCGTCGGTGAGCTTCTCGGCCGCCTCGTAGAACTTGGCCCACGTGGTGGGCGCCTCCAGGCCCGCCGCCTCGAACAGGTCGGTGCGGTACCAGAGCGCGCCGTTGTTCGCGGAGGTCGGCACGGTGTACATCTCGTCGCCCCGGCCGGCGGCGTCCTTGACGCTCTCGACCATGCCCTCGACGAGCTTGCCGTTGAGCGAGGAGTCCTTGAGGCGGTCGTTCAGCGGCTCCAGGGCCTCCTGGGAGACCATGTTGGCCAGGTAGGCGGTGCCGACGCCGCCGACGTCCGGCAGCCCGCCGCCCGCGATGGCGGTGTCGTACTTGGACTGCACGTCCGCGATCGGGATCGGCACGTACTTGACCTTGATGTCCGGGTTCTTCTTCTCGAAGTCCGCGATGATCTCCTTCCAGACGGCGGTGCGCGGCCCGCCGTTGTTGTCCCAGAAGGTGATCTCGCCCTTGCCGCTGCCCTCGTTGCCGCTGTCGCTGCCGTCGTCGCCGCACGCGGTCGCGGTCAGCGCGAGCACCGCCGCCAGGGAGACGGCGGCCGCGGCGCGCCCCCGCTGCGTCTTCGAGATGTTCATGATCGGCTCTTCTCTCTCGTTCTCTCGGTTCGTACGCGTGAGTGGGGGGTTTCGGGGGCCGGTGGCTCCGGCCCGTGCGGTGCGGGTACGTGGGCTACCCGGTGACGGTGAAGCGGGTGAAGCGGGCGGCCCCGGCCGGGCCCGCCCCGGACGGCGCGGTGGCGAACAGCCCGAGCAGGGCGCCGACCCAGCGCCACGGGGTCGCGGCGAAGACCTGCCCGGAGGGCCGGAAGCCGGACCCGTCCCCGGTGTCGGCGAGGAAGCGGCAGCGGGCGCCGCGGGCCACCTCGATCCGCAGCCGGGCCGTGGCGCCGGGCGCCGGCCTGCTGTGCCCGGCGTCGCGCTCCCCGGTGGCCGTCGCCTCGGCGAAGCGGTGCACGAGCCGCGCCCCGCCCTCCGCCGTGCGCTCCAGGCCGATCCAGGCGTAGGCGTCACCGAGCACGGCGAGCCCCGCCTTCGTGCCGGCCGGGCCGCTGTCGAGGGTGAGTTCCACCTCGGCGGTGAAGGTCTCGGCGGGCAGCCGCTGGACCAGTACGTGGGGCAGGGTGCGCAGGTCGTGCGCGTGCTCCGCGGCCACGCAGCTCAGCAGCAGCCCGTCCCCGGCGTGCTCCACGGTCCAGCCGGGGCGCGGGTTGGCCGTCCACTGCCACTGCCTGCCGTACCGGCCGCCGGGGAAGTCGTCGTCGCAGGCGGGTGCCTCGGCGGGCTGGGCGGGCAGCGCGGGTTTGCGGTGCGCGGCGACGGGTTCGCCCTCGTCGCCGATGACCGGCCAGCCCTCCTCGTCCCAGCGCATCGGCTGGAGGTGCGTCACCCTGCCGTACGCGCCGCGTTCCTGGAAGTGCAGGAACCAGTCCTCGCCGGACGGGGTGGTCACCCAGGCGCCCTGGTGCGGGCCGTTGACCTCGGTGGAGCCCTGGGCGAGGACGACGCGTTCCTCGTAGGGGCCGAAGAAGTCGCGGGAGCGGAAGGCGCCCTGCCAGCCCGTCGTGACGCCGCCCGCCGGGGCGAGTATCCAGAACTCGCCGCCGCGCCGGTAGAGCTTGGGGCCCTCCAGGGTGAACCAGCCGGGCAGCCGGTCGGCGTCGATGACGACGGTGCCCTCGTCGAGCAGTTCGCGCCCGTCGGGGCTCATCCGGTGGCCGGTGAGCCGGTTCTTGACGCCGGAGCGGGACTTGGCCCAGGCGTGCACGAGGTACGCCTCGCCGGTCTCCTCGTCCCACAGCGGGCACGGGTCGATCAGTCCGCGTCCCGCCTTGAGCAGGTGGGGCGCGGTCCACGGGCCCCGGACGTCCTCGGCGCTGATCTGCTGGATGCCGTGGTCCGGGTCGCCCCAGAAGATCCAGAACCGCCCGGCGTGGTGCCGCAGCGACGGCGCCCACACCCCGCAGTCGTGGCGGGGGGCGGCGAACTCGGCGGCGGGCTCCAGCCGGTCCAGGGCGTGCCCGGTCAGCGTCCAGTTGACCAGGTCGCGCGAGTGCAGGATCGGCAGCCCGGGGGCGCGGCCGAAGCTGGAGGCGGTGAGGTAGAAGTCGTCGCCGACGCGGATCACGTCGGGGTCGGACCAGTCGGCGTTCAGGACCGGGTTGCGGTAGGTGCCGTCGCCGGCGTCGGCGGTCCAGGGGCGTCCGGTGCTCACGCGGTCACCGCCCGGCGGACGAGGGCGGCGGCGCCGGCCCGGTCGAGCCGGCCGTCCGCGACGACGGTGACGACGCGGCGGACGACGGTGGCGCCGGCGGGCACGGGCAGCCGTTCCGTCGCGGCGAGCGAGGAGCCGACGCCGGGGTACTCGGCGGTGCGCACGAACCACGGGTCGCGGCGGGTCTCCCCGGTCGCCCCGGCGAAGACCAGGGACCAGCCGTCGCCGCACAGGGCGAGCCAGTCGGCCCTGTGGCCGTGCACGGCCTCCTCGCCGTCCGCGGTGTCGCTGAACACGGCGGGCGGGGACGGTTCCTTGGGGGCGCGCCAGAAGAAGCCGCCGTAGCCGGCGCCGGGGCGGCCGTTGGTGGCCGGGCTGCCGATCGACAGGTCGCGCTCCCCGGTGTTGGTCAGGGCGAAGGAGAGGTCCAGCGCCCAGGCGGTGTCGGAGAGCGGGACGGCGGCCACGGTGCGGTGCTCCCGCAGGAGTTCGCCGCCGCCTGCCTCCCAGGCCAGCTCCTCCACGAAGCCGTCCGGGTCGCACAGCTTCCAGCCGAGGTGGCGCTGGACGCCGTGGTTGTCGAGGACGGTGGGCCCCTGGCCCCGGACGAAGGTGCGCCCGCCCCAGAAGTTGTGTCCGGCCACGTCCGGGACGGCGACGGACGCGCCCAGGTGGTGGACGTGGTCGGCCGGGCGTTCCTCGGTGACGGGGAGGCCGGCGAGGGTGGTGACGGGGTGCAGGTAGGGGCGGCCGGCGTCCGCGGCGAGGTAGCCGTAGCGGCCGACGGGGCGGCCGGCGCAGCTGAGCCGGACGGTGGTCGTCATGGGGAGCTCACCTCGGTGGTCGCGGCCCAGGGGGCGCCGAGTTCGGAGTAGAGGGAGAGGGTTTCGGCGCCGGAGGCGACCAGGGCGTCGATGCCGCGCACCACCCGGCGGGTGGCGCCGGTGCCGGGCACCGGGACGGTGTGCCAGGCGTCGGGCGGCAGCGGACGCGGTTCGGGGGCGGTGCGTACGGCCTCGACGACCTCCATGAACGCGGCGGTGCGCTCCGGCGGTACGAGGAGCGGGGCGTCGTGGAGGAGGTGGTCGACCAGGTTCTCCAGGAGGTCGGTGCGCCCGTGCACGGTCTCCAGGGGCCCGTGTCCGGCGCGCTGGACCAGGACGCGGTCCTGCTTGTACCAGAAGGTGACGCGGCCGCGGTCGCCGTGGACGATGACGTAGGGCTCCCCGGCCTGTTCCGCGCAGAGGGTGACGGCCGCGGTGACGGGTGGGCCGGTCACGGGGGTGACGCGGACGCAGGAGGTGTCGTCGGCCTCGATGTCGTGGGCGCGGAAGAGTTCCGCGGTGATGTCCGCGATCTGCCGCGCGGCGGTGGTGCCGGCGAGTTCGAGGGCGGTGGCGACGGCGTGGGCGAGCGGGTTGGTGAGGACGCCGTCGACGACGTCGGTGTCCCCGATGCGGCGCCGCCCGGCCCAGGGCGCCCGCCGGTAGTAGGCGTCGTCGCGGACCCAGGCGCCCGCCGCCGCGTACCCCTGGACGGTGCCGATGGCGCCGGAGGCGACGAGTTCCCGGATGGCGGGGACGGCGTGCGAGCCGAAGGACTGGAAGCCGATCTGGCAGGCCACCCCGGCCTCGCGCACCCCGGCGAGGATGCGGTCGAAGTCGGCGCGGGTCGCGGCGGGCGGCTTCTCCAGCAGCAGGTGGACGCCGCGCCCGGCGGCGGTCAGGGCGAGGGCGGTGTGGGTCTGGATGGGGGTGCAGATGACGGCGGCGCGGGCCCCGGTGGAGTCCAGCAGGGCGCCGAAGTCGGCGGACTGGGCGGGGGGTTCGTCCGCGAAGGCGTCGAGTTCGGTGGCGTCGAGCGGGGTGAGTTCGCAGATGCCGGCGAGCCGGACGAGGCCCTGGTCCTGGAGGCGGCGGATGTTGGCGAGGTGCCAGCGGCCGTGGCCGCGGGCTCCCGCGAGGACGACCGGGACGGGCGTGGCGGTGGGGGGCAGCGAGGTCATGCGGGTCACCCCTTCACGGCGCCGGCGCTGAAGCCGGTGATCAGCCACTTCTGGATGAAGGCGAAGACGATCACCACGGGCACCGCGGCGATCACCCCGCCCGCGGCGAGCGCGCCCAGGTCGACGCTGTCCGCGCCGATCAGGGTGTTCAGGCCGACCGGGATCGTCTGCTTGTCCTGCTCGCTGAGGAACATCAGCGCGAACAGGAAGTGATTCCAGCTGTGCACGAAGGCGAAGGAGCCGACGGCGATGAGGCCGGGGCGCAGCAGCGGCAGCACGACGGCGCAGAAGGCCCGGAAGCGGGAGCAGCCGTCCACCCAGGCGGCCTCCTCCAGCGAGGGGGGCACGTTCTTGATGAAGCCGCTGATCAGGATGATGGAGAGCGGCAGCTGGAAGACGGTCTCGGCGATGACCACGCTCCCCAGGGAGTTGATCATCTGGAGGTTCTTGAAGATCTCGAAGAGCGGGACGAGCATCAGCGCGCCGGGGATGAACTGCGAGCAGAGCAGCGCCAGCATGAAGCCGTTCTTGATCTTGAAGTCGAAGCGGGCGAGCGCATAGCCGCCGGCCAGGGCCACGAGGGTGGTGGCGAACAGGGTGCAGACCCCGACGATCATGCTGTTCTGGAAGAAGACGGCGAAGCTGCGTTCGTTCCAGACCTTGGAGAAGTGGTCCCCGGTCATCGGCCAGGGCACCAGCGAGGTGGAGCCCGCGGGCCGGACGGCGAAGAGGAACATCCAGTAGAAGGGGACGAGCGTGAAGACGAGGTAGATGCCGAGCGGGACGTAGATCTGCCAGCGCGGTACGTCGTCGAAGGCGCGTTCCCGGCCGCTCCTGCGGCGGGGTGCGGCGGGCGGCGGGCCCTGGGGGGCGGACGGGCCGGCGGCGTGGGTGCCGTTCTTCTCGGCGAGTGCGGCAGTCACTTGTGGTCGCCTCCGAACTTGCTCAGGCGCAGATAGACGATCGAGCAGAAGAGGAGGATCACGAAGGCGACGGTGGTGAGCGCGGAGGCGTAGCCGAAGTCGTGGCCCTCGATGCCTGTGTTGGCGACGTAGAGCGGCAGGGTGGTGGTCTCGCCGGCCGGTCCGCCGCCGGTGAGCGTGTAGAGGAGGTCGACGTTGTTGAACTCCCAGACGCCGCGCAGCAGCGTGGACAGGATGATCGCGTCCCGCAGGTGGGGCAGGGTGATGTGGAAGAACTGCCGCATCCGTCCGGCGCCGTCCACGGCGGCCGCCTCGTACAGCTCCTTGGAGACGGACTGGAGGTCGGCGAGGATGAGGATGGCGAAGAAGGGGACGCCGCGCCAGAGTTCGGAGACGGTGGCGGCCCAGAAGACGGTGCCGGTGTCGGAGAGGACCGAGGTGCCGTACTCACCGATCCCGGCGTCCGCGAGGTAGCGGCTGAAGCCGGTGGAGGAGTTGTAGAGCAGGATCCAGATGGTGCTGGTCAGCACGCCGGAGACGGCCCACGGCGAGAAGACCATGGCGCGGGAGATGCCGCGGCCGACGAAGGTCTGGTTCACGATCAGGGCGAGCGCGAGCCCCAGGGTGAGCTGGAGCGCCACCTGGACGAAGACCCATTGGGCGCTGAAGCCGAGCGTCGTCCAGAACTGGTCGTCCTCGGTGAAGATGCGGACGAAGTTGTCGAAGCCGGCGAAGCCGTTCCGCCACGGTTTGGTGACGTTGTAGTTCTGCAGGCTGTAGTAGAAGACGCTGACCACCGGGTAGGCGATGAAGCCGAGCATCAGCAGCCCCGCGGGGGCGATGAGCAGGTACGGCAGCCGGCGGGGGCTCGCGGAGCGGCGCCGGGGCACCTTGGGCGGTGTGGCCGCGGCGGAGGCTTGGGCCATGACACGTCTCCGATCTCTCTGTACGGGGGTGTGCAAGCGCTTTCCAAATGGCGTTCGGTATACCGAACACGTGGAGCGCCGGAATTCTCTGGGGCCGGTCAGCCGGCGTAGGGGTCGGGCACTTCTCCCGGCCGGGCCAGGAAGGCGAAGTCGCAGCCGGTGTCGGCCTGGGTGATCTGGTCCTGGTAGAGCGCCTGGTAGCCGCGCTCGTACCGGGTGGGCGGCGGGGTCCACTCGGCCCGGCGGCGGGCCAGCTCCTCGTCGGAGACGTCGAGGTTCAGCAGCCGCGCCTCCACGTCCAGGGTCACCAGGTCACCGGTGCGGACCAGGGCGAGGGGTCCGCCGACGTGGGACTCGGGCGCGATGTGCAGGACGCACGCCCCGTAGCTGGTGCCGCTCATCCGGGCGTCGGAGAGCCGCACCATGTCCCGGACGCCCTGCTTCAGCAGGTAGTCGGGGATCGGCAGCATGCCGTACTCGGGCATGCCGGGGCCGCCCTTGGGGCCGGCGTTGCGCAGGACCAGCACATGGTCGGGGGTCAGCGCGAGCGCCGGGTCGTTGATGGTGCGCTGCATCTCCCGGTAGTCGTCGAAGACGACCGCGGGTCCGGTGTGGCGCAGCAGGTGGGGTTCGGCCGCGATGTGCTTGATGACGGCGCCGTCCGGGCAGAGGTTGCCGCGCAGCACCGCCACGCCGCCCTCGTCGGCGAGCGGGTTGGAGCGCTCCCGTATGACGTCGTCGTTGTGGACGAGCGCCCCGTCGAGCTGGTCGCGCAGGGTGTCGTGGGAGACGGTGGGCCGGTCCAGGTGGAGGATGTCGGCGATCCGGGCGAGGAAGCCGGGGAGCCCGCCGGCGAAGTGGAAGTCCTCCATCAGGTACTTCCCGCCGGGGCGCAGGTTGGCCAGGACCGGGACGGTGCGGGCGATGCGGTCGAAGTCGTCCAGGGTGAGCTTGATCCCGGAGCGGCCGGCCATGGCGATGAGGTGGATGACGGCGTTGGTGGAGCCGCCGAGCGCGAGGACGGTGGCCACGGCGTCCTCGTACGCCTCCGCCGTGAGGATCTGCGACAGCTTCCGCTGCTGCCACACCAGTTCGACAATGCGCAGCCCGGACGCGGCGGCCATCCGGTCGTGGCCGGAGTCCACGGCGGGGATGGAGGAGGCGCCGGGGACCGTGACGCCGAGCGCCTCGGCGGCGGCGGTGAGGGTGGAGGCGGTGCCCATCGTCATGCAGTGGCCGGGCGAGCGGGCGAGGCCGTTCTCCAGCTCGCCCATCTCGCAGTCGCCGATGAGGCCGGCGCGCTTGTCGTCCCAGTACTTCCACATGTCGGTGCCGGAGCCCAGGACCTCGTTGCGCCAGTGCCCCGGCAGCATCGGGCCGGCCGGCACGAAGACGGTGGGCAGGTCCACGGACGCCGCGCCCATCAGCAGCGCGGGCGTCGACTTGTCGCAGCCGCCGAGCAGCACCGCGCCGTCCACCGGGTAGGAGCGCAGCAGCTCCTCGGTCTCCATGGCCAGCAGGTTGCGGTAGAGCATCGGGGTCGGCTTCTGGAAGGTCTCCGAGAGCGTGGAGACCGGGAACTCCAGCGGGAAGCCGCCCGCCTGCCAGACCCCGCGCTTGACGGCCTGCGCCCGGTCGCGCAGGTGGACGTGGCAGGGGTTGATGTCGGACCAGGTGTTGAGGATCGCGACGACCGGCTTGCCCAGGTGCTCCTCGGGGAGGTAGCCGAGCTGGCGGGTGCGGGCGCGGTGGCTGAAGGAGCGCAGTCCGTCGGTGCCGTACCACTGGTGGCTGCGCAGGTCCTCGGGGGCGATGCGGCCGGTCATATGGACCACCCGGCGATCTGGTCGGCGACCTCGGCGCGCCGGTCCTCGGGCAGCACCCGGCTGGGCGGGCGCACCGCGCGGTCGCAGAGCCCCAGCGCGGCCAGGGCCTCCTTGACGACGGTGACGTTGTTGGCGGACTGCCGGTCGGCGCGCAGTTCCTCGAAGCGGCGGATCTGCTCCCAGACCTTCATGGCCGCCGCGTGGTCGCCGGCCCGCAGCGCCTCCAGCATGGCGAGCGAGACGCCGGGGGCGACGTTGACCAGCCCGGAGGTGAAGCCGGTGGCGCCGGCCGAGAAGTAGGAGGGGGCGTACAGCTCGGCGAGTCCGGCGATCCAGACGAAGCGCTCCAGGCCGGCGTCGCGGGCGAAGGCGGCGAAGCGGGCGGCGTCCGGGACGGCGTACTTGACGCCGATGACGTTGGGGCAGCTGTCGGCGAGGGCGGCGAGCCCCGAGCCCTGGAGGTGCGGGTTGCGGATGTAGGGGACGACCCCGAGCCCCGGGACGGCCTCGGCGATGGCCCGGTGGTAGTCGATCCACCCTTCCTGCGAGACGTAGGGGTGGACGGGCTGGTGGACCATCACCATCTCGGCGCCGGCGTCACGGGCGTGCTCGGCCGCGGCGACGGCGGTCGGCACGTCGTGCCCGACCCCGACCAGGACGGTGGCGCGGCCGCCGGCCTCGTCGATGGTCAGCTCGGTGACCGTGCGCCGCTCCTCGGGGGTGAGCGCGTAGAACTCCCCGGTGTTGCCGTTGGGGGTGACGATGCGGACGCCGCCGTCGAGCAGTCTCCGCAGCAGGGCGCGGTGCGCCGTGGTGTCGATCGTCCCGTCCCCGGCGAACGGAGTCACCGGGATCGCCACGACGTCTGCGAGGGCCGCCTTCAGCGGTGTGAGGTCCATGCGGACAGGCCTTTCGTCTGTGTGCTGCGGGTTCACGCCGCGTCGCCCCCGTCTTCGTCGTCGGGGAAGGCGCGGCGGACGAACGACGCGATGTGGTCGTGCAGTGCCCCGGCCGCCGCGTCCGCGTCGTCGGTGAGCGCGAGCCGCAGGATCTCCCGGTGCTCGGCCGCCTCCCGCTCCCAGGAGGGGATGGTGGACCAGGCGACGGTGGAGACCAGGGCGGCCTGGTCGCGGACCTCGTCGAGCATCCGCGCCAGCAGCGGGTTGCCGCAGGGGAGGTAGAGCGCGCGGTGGAAGTCCCGGTTGGCGAGCGAGCGTTCGGCCTTGTCGCCCGCCGAGTCCGCCCGCTCCAGGGCCTCCTGCGCCGCGTCGAGCGACGCGTTGCGGGTGATGGAGCGGCGCAGCGCCTCCGGTTCGAGCAGGAGCCGTACGTCGTACACCTCGCGGGCCATGGCCGCGTCCACCAGCCGCACGGTGGCGCCCTTGTACTGGCTCATGACGACGAGTCCGGTGCCGGCCAGGGTCTTGAGCGCCTCGCGGACGGGGGTCTTGGAGACCCCGAACTGCGCGGCCAGTTCGGTCTCCACGAGCGCCTGCCCCGGCCTCAGCTGTGCCGTGAGGATCGCGTGCTTGACCGCCTCCAGCACGTACTGGGTGCGGGACGGAATCGGGGTGGGCGCAAAGGTCATGGGTGCCGGGCTCTCACATCTCGCGTATCGCGTCTCATATATGACGTACGGAGTACGACGCGATGAAGCTAGAGGCGGTGCGAATGTTTCGTCAACGCTTCTGACGAAAGAACTTCGCGGGACCGGGACATGTGCCGTACACGCATTCCGCTCCGCCGCCGCCGGGCCGGCCCGGGTAGGGCATCTGCCCGATGCCGTGCCCGGGCCTGGGACGCCAGCCTGATCGCAGGACGAACACGCAGGTCGGAGAGGTGCGGTGGGTGTGGTGGCGGTGGTACGGGTGGTGCGGGACCGGACGGCGGGGCTGTTCCTCGCGGCGGTCGTCGTCTCCGGATTCGGGTCGTCGGCGATGACTCTGGCGGCCGGGATCTGGGTCAAGTCGCTGACCGGTTCCGACGCGCTGGCGGCCCTCGCCCTGTTCGCCGTCTGGCTGCCGGTGCTGTGCGGGCCGCTGCTCGGGGCGGTGGCGGACCGGCTGCCGCGCAAGCCGCTGCTGGTGGGTTCCAACGTCCTCCTGGCCGTGCTGCTGACGGGCCTGGCGGCGGTGGACCCGGCGGGGCGCGTCTGGCTGCTGTTCGCCGTCCTGCTGGTGTACGGCTGCGGCTCGGTGCTGATGGACGCGGCCGAGGCGGCCCTGGTTGCGGGGGCCGTCGAGCCCGGTCTGCTGGGCGACTTCAACGGCCTGCGGATGATGGCCAACGAGGGCATGAAGCTGGTGGCCCCGCTGACCGGGGCGGGCCTGTACGCCCGCTTCGGCGGGGGCGCGGTGGCGCTGCTCGACGCGGTCTCCTTCGCGCTGGCCGCGGGCCTCTACGCCCTGCTGCGGGTACGCCGGACGGACCGCCCCGGTCCGGGCGGGCGGGGCGGGACGGCGGCCGGGCTGCGGCGGCT
>NZ_JAKRGC010000161.1 GCF_022347745.1 Streptomyces sp. OfavH-34-F | reverse complement strand
AGGACGCCCACCGGGGCCGGCAGGTCGGCGGGCCCGGCGGCCGGCTCCTCCTCCTCGTCCGCGGCGATCCGCGCGGGAGCGGCCTGCGGCACCTCCTTCGCGGCGTCCGCCTCCTCGGGCTCCGGCCGCAGGCGCTCCGCGCCGATCCGCTCCGTGGTCAGCATGACCAGTCCGCCGGCCGCGAGCACCCCGCACGCCAGGGCCAGGACCGTACCCACGGCCCCGTGCCGGAACTGCTCACCGAACAGCGTGATGCCGACCGCCGCCGCGACCACCGGGTTCACCACGGTCACCGTGGCCAGCGGGGCCGTGAGCCCGGCACCCCGGTACGCCGCCTGGGCCAGCAGCAGACCGGCGCCCGCCAGGGCCGCGATCACCAGCAGCGTCGGCAGCCCGGACCGCACGGAACCGGCGGTCCACTCCATGGCCACGGTCTTCGTGTACACCGACGCGATACCGAACGCGACACCCGCCGCCCCCGCCAGCACCACACTGCGGGTCACCGGCCGGCGCATCGCCCGCGACAGCAGGACCAGCGCCGCCACCGCGCCGAAGGTCACGACCGCCAGCATCAGCTGCTGCGGCCCGCCCAGGCTGTGCCCGTCCGCGCTGCCCGTGAGCGCCAGCAGCCCCGCCAGCCCCACCGTCGCCATGACCGCGCCGCGCCACGCCGTGGCCCCGGCCCTGCGGCGTACGAACAGGGCGGCCATCGGCAGCGCGAAGACGATCGTGAGCGCCCCCAGCGGCTGGACGAGGCTCAGCGGTCCGTACGCCAGCGCCACCACGTGCAGCACGGCACCCAGGCCGTTCAGGCCGACCGCCGCCCACCAGACCCGGTCGCGCAGCGGGGCGAGCGAGCGGCCGTCGGAGGCCGTGGCCACGCGCTCCTGGACGATCGCCCCGGCCGCGTAGGCGACCGCGGAGACCAGTGACAGCAGCACGGACAGCGCAAGGGAACTCATGTACACCACGATCCCCTTTTCCAGCCGCCGCGTCGTCGTCCCAGAGGCGGCGATCCGGCGTACTGCTCTGGTAGTACGGAAGTGGTCCGGGTGTCCTCCTCCTGACGGTAGTCCTCCTCGCGGCCGGCGTCAGAAGGATCACTCCCGACGCCGGCATCGCACCCGCGTCAGGCGGGAAGAGGGGGATCGATCGCCTCGGCGACGCTCGGGAAGACCGGGAGCGCGCTGTCGAGTCCCAGAACGGAGATCAGTCGCTCCATGAACACGGAAGGCGCGGCGAGCCGCAGCCGGGGGCCGAGAGCCGTCTGTCCCTGGAGAAGCACGTTCACCGTCGTGGAGTCGGCGAAACTCACCTGGGCGAGATCGACGACGACCGGTGCGGAACCCTCCCGCGACGCGTCCTCCAGCGCCGCGCCGAGAACCCCGACATTGTCGATGTCGAGGTCACCGGTTACCGAGAGCACCAACGCTCCGCGTTCGTGCCGTGGGACGATCTGCATGGCTCGGCCGGCGCTGGGCGGTGGAAGCACGGTCACCTCGTGATGCACTGGACGGCGGGGACCGCCGCGCGGAACGGACAGGGGGGTTCAGCTCCGTCCCTGCTCGCGGCGGGAATGCTCAACGATAAAAGTAACAGTTGCCATTTGACAACATTCTCCGTGGGGCAACAATCTGTACCGAACGATCAACGTGAGCGCCCGGCCGAGCGGCGCCTTCGGAACGCGGAAGCAGGGGCGTGCATGAAGCTAGGCGCTGTCCGCGACGTCGTCGCGGAGCCGGGCGACGGCCCCCCGCTCGCCCCCGATCCGCTGCGCAGCCGCCGACCGGAAGGCGGTGAGTCCCACGGCGAGAGCCGCCACCTCGGAGGGCTGCATCCTCTCCAGCACGGCGGTCAGTTCCCGGGTGCGAATCGCCCGGTACTCCTCCAGCAGCTCCCGCCCCTGCCGGGTCAGCCGGAGTTCGACCTCCCGGCGGCTCGTCGGGCTCGGGTCGCGCTGCACCAGCCCCATGGCCTCCATCCGGTCGCAGAGCCGGCTCACCGAGGGTGCGCGCGAGCCGAGCGCCTCGCCCAGCGACCGCAGATTGCTCCCCTCCTGCTGCTCGATGACGAGCAGCGCGCGAAGCTGGGAGGGGGAGACCCCGTCGAACGTCGCGGCCTCCTGACCGCGTCCCCACAACACCTCCAGAAGCTCGGAAGCGGCACAGACCTCCTCGGGCACCTGTGCAGGGTGGTGAGGGAGTCCGGTGCGGTGGGGCATTCTCCCACTGTGTCACCCATAGCGTGCTCCTGTCAGCCTGGCTCCGCTTCCGCCGGCCACCGAAGAATGGGCGAAACAGCGTGAATGCCCCCACGGACATCGAACGAGCGCTCCGCGCCGCGCCGCCGTACGCCCTGGTGGAGACGGTGCGCGAGATCCTCGCGACGTCCTACGGCGCGCTCGCGGTGCAACTGCTCCTGGCCGACTACGGGATGACCGTGCTCAGCCCGGTCGACGCCGCCGACGGGACCGCCCAGCCGCTCTCCCTGCACAACAGCGCGCCCGGCCGCGCCTTCGGCAGCCAGCGCCCGCACCACGGCAGGTTCGGCCCCGACGACGCGGCCGACCACTACTTCCCGGTCACGGTCCGGGGCGAACGCCTCGGCATACTCACCGTCCGGCTGCCCGCCGCCCGGTCCACCCCGAAGGCCATGGACGACCTCGCCCACGTGGCCGATCTCCTCGGGCACGAGATCGTCGTCGCCGAACGGGACACCGACCACTACCAGCGGGCCCGGCGCACCACCCGCCTCACCCTCGCCGCCGAGATGCAGTGGCAGCTCCTGCCGGCGCGATCCTTCACCGCCGCCGAATACGCCATAGGCGCCCAGCTCGAACCCGCCTACGCCATCCACGGCGACAACTTCGACTGGGCGGCGGAGGGGGACCGGCTGAGCGTCGCCGTGACCAACGGCATGGGCGAGGGCATCCGGGCCTCCCTGCTCACCAACCTCGCCGTGAACGCGCTGCGCAACGCCCGCAGGGCCGGCATCGGCATCGCCGACCAGGCCGCCCTGGCGGACCAGGCCATCTACGAACAGCACCGCGGCGCCGCCCACGTCTCCACCCTGCTCCTGCGCTTCGACCTGGCCACGGGCTCGGTCGAGGCGGTGGACGCGGGCTCCCCGCAGCTGTGGCGCCTGCGCGGCCGCAGCGTCACCCGGGTCGACCTGGACGCCCAGCTTCCGCTCGGCATGTTCGAGGAGTCGCGGTACGTCGTCCAGCACCTCAGGGTCCGGCCCGGCGACCGGCTGCTCCTCGTCAGCGACGGGGTGTACGACGCCGTCTCCCCGCTCGGTGAGGCCTTCGCGGAACGGGCTCTGCCCAGGGCCGCCCTCGCCACCCGGCTGCTGCCCGCGGCGGCCGTGCCCGGCGCGGTCCTGCGGGAGCTGGCGGAACACCGGGCGTCGGACACGCTCGACGACGCCCTCGTGCTGTGCATCGACTGGTTCGGGCGGCCGGAAGCCCGGGACTGAACCGGAAGGCGCCCGCGGCGCCCCGGCCCGTCAGCTGCTCAGGATGAATTCGGCCCGGATGCGCTTGCCCACCGGCACCCGCTCGGCCGTGACGCGGTCGCACAGCGCCACGACGATCTCCATGCCGTGCCCGCCGAGGCGGCTCGGGTCGGGGCCGTAGAAGACGGGCAGCGCGCTGCTGCTGTCGTACACCGTGATGCTGATGCGCTCCGCCGTGCCCTCCAGCTCCAGCAGATACGGGCCGTGGCTGTAGCGGTCGGCGTTGGTGACCAGCTCGCTCACGGCGAGCATCAGGTCGTTGCGGGTGTGCGTGCCCAGCACGGCCATCCACTCGGAGACCAGCCGGGCGAGAAAGCGGTCGGCCAGTGCCCGCGCCTGGGAGATGCACCCCGGCTCGCCGTCGAAGACCTCGGCGCTGTGCAATGCCTCCGTGGGCGGACAGCTCCGGGGCGAGTCGTCCGGCGGGAAGACGGCCTGTTCGTTCATGTGCTCCAGCCAGGGCGCAGCGGGGAGGTCGCAGACCTCTTTCTTGTGATCGTGTACCCGCGTCGGGAGATCCCACTCCCGTGCGTCGTCAGCGAATATTACGCGCGACCGGGAAGCCGCACCACGGTGACGAAGAAGTCGTCGATCTGACGGACGGCCGCGATGAACTGGTCCAGGTCGACGGGCTTGGTCACATAGGCGTTGGCGTGCAGCTTGTAGCTGCGCAGGATGTCCTCCTCGGCCGACGACGTCGTCAGCACGACGACCGGGATCAGTGCCAGCTCGGGGTCCTGCTTGATCTGCTCCAGCACCTGGCGGCCGTCGTACTTCGGCAGGTTCAGGTCGAGCAGGATGAGGTCCGGGCGCGGGGCCGCGGTGTGGGAGCCCCGGCGGTAGAGGAAGTCCAGGGCCTCCTCGCCGTCCCGCACCACGTGCAGGGTGTTGCGGATCTTGTTGTCCTCGAACGCCTCGCGCGTCATCAGCTCGTCGCCCGGGTCGTCCTCGACCAGCAGGACCTCGATGGGCTCTACGGGGGTGTTCACGTGGCGTCTCCGGAGGTCTCGGTGGAGGATACGGCGGCGGTGGTCTCCGCCGGCGCGGGGTCGGCGGGCAGCGAGAAGTGGACCCGCGCCCCCTGGCGGGAGTCCGGATCGAGCCAGATCCGGCCGCCGTGGAACTCGATGATCTTGCGGCACAGGGCGAGGCCGATGCCCGTCCCGTCGTACTCGTCACGGCCGTGCAGCCGCTGGAAGATGACGAAGACCTTCTCGGCGAACTCGGGCGCGATCCCGATCCCGTTGTCCGCCACGGTGAAGTGCCAGTCGTCCCCGTCCCGCTCGCAGCCCACCGTGATCACGCACGGCTCGTCGGGCCGGCGGAACTTCACGGCGTTCCCGATCAGGTTCTGCCAGATCATCGCGAGCGTCGTGGGGTCACCGGTGATCGCGGGCAGCGGGGACTCCCGGACGACGGTGGTCCCGGACTCCTCGATCACCAGCGCCAGATTCGCCAGGGCCCGGTCCAGCGACTGGTCCAGCTCGACCGGGGTCCAGCTGTCGTGCACCCGGCCGACCCGCGAGAACGTCAGCAGGTCGTTGATGAGCACCTGCATGCGCTTGGCGCCGTCCACCGCGAAGTCGATGTACTGCTTGCCGCGGCCGTCCAGCTCGGTCCCGTACCGCTTGTCCAGCAGCTGGCAGAACGAGGCGACCTTCCGCAGCGGCTCCTGCAGGTCGTGCGAGGCGACGTACGCGAACTGCTCCAGCTCCGAGTTGGACCTGCGCAGCTCCACGGTCTGCTGCGCGAGCACGGTCTCGCGCTCCTGCGCGGCGTCCAGCTCCTCCACCAGCCGGCTGCGCATGTCCTCCACGGCCGCGGCCACCGCGCGTACGTCGGACGGCCCGCCCACCTCGATGCGCTGCCGGCGGTAGCGGCTGGAGCGGACCCGGCGGGACGCCTCCGCCAGGTCGTTCAGCGGGCGTGCCACGGTGCGCTGCAGCAGGACGCTGAGGGCGACCACGCACAGCGCGAACACGACGAGCAGCGCGATGAGCGTCCGGTCGCGGGCGTGCCGGGCGTCGTCCAGTTGGCCGCGCACCCGGTCGCGCGCGGCGTCCAGGTGCGCCTGCTGCGCGCCGTACAGCCGCCGCAGCTCGTCGAAGGCGGTCTTGCTCTCGCTGACCCTGGCGGACGAGCGCGCGCCCGGACCGTCCCGCCGCACCTCCGCGATCAGCGGGTCCGCGTGCACCCTGCGCCAGTCCGAGGCCGCCGCCGCGAGCCGGTCCAGGTCGCGGCTGTAGGGCTGCTCGTCGCCCACGGCGGAGCGGACGCGGGCCAGCCGGTCCTCCTCCTCCGCCTTGCCCGCCGCGAACGGCTCCAGGAACGAGACGTCCCCGCTCAGCGCGAAGCCGCGCACCCCGGTCTCCTGGTTGAGCAGCGCGTTCTGCAGCTCGAAGGAGGCGGCGCGGGCCGGCTGGATGCGGTCCACCAGCTCGGTGGTCCGGTCGGAGATCTGAGCCAGCACCAGCCCGCCCGCGACCACGCAGCCGCAGACGACCAGGACGAAGGCGCCCAGGATCAGATGGACCCGGTTCTGGACCGACAGCCGCGCCCAGCGTCCGGCGGGCCGTGCGGAGGTGTCCGCTATCTCACTGCTCATGTGGGGGGTTTCTCCAGCCGAGGTGCAGTACGGCGACGTCGTCGGCCAGGCCTCCGTGCGGCGCGGCCGCCTCCGAGGCCCCGGCGACCAGCGCGTCGACGAAGGGGCGGGCGGGCAGTGCGGCCAGTTCGCGGGCCATGTCGAGCAGTCCGTCCTCGCCCAGGCGGGTGTTGGGTCCGGTGCGCCCCTCGAAGAGGCCGTCGGTGAACAGGACGAGCCCCGCCCCGGGGGTCAGCTCCACATCGGTGACCGACCAGTGGCCGTGACCCGGCAGCAGCCCGAGCGCCATCCCGCCCTCGGGCTCCACCCACTCGACCTCGGTGCCGCGTCGCAGCAGCAGGCCGGGATGGCCGGCCCGCACCACGCTGACCCGGTCGCCGCCGGGCGGGAAGGCCAGCGAGGTGACCGTCGCGAAGACGTGGGGGTCGGAGCGTTCGGCGACCAGGATCGACTCCAGCAGGCCGAGCTGCTGGAGGGCGTCGGTGCCGCACAGGACGGCGGTGCGCCAGGCGACGCGCAGGCAGACGCCGAGCGCCGCCTCCGCCGCGCCGTGCCCCGAGACGTCCCCGATGACCGCCCACACCGTGCCGTCGGCCGTCTGGACCACGTCGTAGAAGTCGCCGCTGAGCAGCCCGTAGGCGCGGCCCGGCTCGTAGCGGGCGACGGCCTGGAAGGAGTCGTCGTTGAGCAGCGGGACCGGCAGCAGCCCGCGCTCCAGGCGCGCGTTCTCCTGCGCCATCAGCTGGTTGGCGCGCAGCGCGGCTGCGGCCCGCTCGACCTGCTTGCGCTGGAGGGCGTAGCGGATGGCGCGGGCGAGGGCCTGCGGGTCGAGCAGCCCCTTGGTCAGGTAGTCCTGCGCGCCGGTGGCCACGGCCGCGAGGCCCGCGTCGGCCTCCGCGAGGCCGGTGAGCACCACGATCGCGGCGTCCGGGGACGTCTCCACGATCTGGGTGACGGCGCTCAGCCCGTGGACGTCGGGCAGGTGCAGGTCGAGCAGCACGCAGACGGGCGCCCGGTGCGAGCGCAGGAAGGCCAGCGCCTCGGACAGCGACTTGCACCAGGTCAGCGTCGGGTCCAGCTCGCCGTCGGCGAGCATCTCCTCGACGAGGAGCGCGTCCCCCGCGTCGTCCTCGACCAGCAGAATCGTCCCGCTCACGTCCCAGACGGAATCCCGGCCGTCCGGCTCGGACGTCGCCTGGAGCGGGAAGGCACCCGGCACGGGGGGTCGGGCCGGGGCGCCCATGCGCATCTCAGCCACGTTTCACCCTCTCCTCGCACCGAGCGGGCCGCCCGCCGGTGAACCCGCAGCATATGTGAACGACGCCCGCCGTTCCGCCGACGGGCGTCGTGCACCGTGCCTCAGGCCACACTTCGCCGGTGTGTGGCCGATTCGCGAGGGTGGGGCGTCCGGGCCGGGCCCGCGCACGCGCCCGGCGGAACGGGATCAGGCTTCGACGGACATCCCCGCCCGCAGCCGCTTGACGATCCGCGCCAGCAGCCGGGACACGTGCATCTGCGAGACGCCCAGCTCCGCGCCGATCTGCGCCTGCGTCATCTCCTGGCCGAAGCGCATCTGGACGATGCGGCGCTCGCGCTCGTCCAGCTCCTCCAGCAGCGGCGCCAGCGTGTGCAGGTTCTCGACGGTCTCCATGCCCGGGTCGGGCTCGCCGAGCACGTCGGCGAGCGAGCGCTGCTCGTTGCCGGAGTCGGTCTCCGCCGTCGGGGTGTCGAGCGAACCGGCCGAATAGCCGTTGGCCGCGACCAGCCCCTCGATGACGTCCTCCTCGGACAGGTCGAGGTGGCGGGCCAGCTCGGCCACCGTCGGATCGCGGTCGAGGCGCGCCGACAGCGCCTCCTTCGCCTTCGCGAGGTCCACCCGCAGCTCCTGGAGCCGGCGCGGGACGTGCACCGCCCAGGTGGTGTCCCGGAAGAAGCGCTTGATCTCGCCGACGATGTAGGGGACCGCGAAGGTGGCGAACTCCACCTCACGCGACAGGTCGAAGCGGTCGATGGCCTTGATCAGGCCGATGGTGCCGACCTGGATGATGTCCTCGGTGTCGTCGCCGCCGCGGTTGCGGAAGCGCGAGGCGGCGTACCGCACGAGTGAGAGATTCATCTCGATGAGGGTGTTGCGCGCGTACTGGTACTCGCGGGTGCCCTCCTCCAGCGTCTGCAGCCGGTCCAGGAACATCTTCGAGAGGGCGCGGGCGTCCTTCGGGGCGACCTTTCCGGTGTCCTCGATCCACGGCAGCTCCGCGGCGTCCGCGCCGAGCGGTGCGCCGTCCTGCTCGATGAGCGTGCACGCGTCACCGAGGACTTCGCCGGTCTGCTCCGTCGTGGTCGCCATGATGTGTCGCCCCTCCTTGTCGCCGAGTGCTTCGCGCACCGCCTGCCCCGGATGAGCCGGTGCATGCGCACCACGTCCCAACTTTTTTCCGCGCCCTTCTCCGCCCCCGTGCCGCACCCCCGCGCCGGCGCCGCGCCACCCGAATGGAGCAGGTCGCGGATCATGGCAGACTTGACCGGGGCGTTCGGCCCGCAGTGAGGCCGGCGGCACGAGTACAGAGGAACGGCGATGACGGTGACAGAGGACGGCCCCGAGATCGTGGCCGGGACCGAGGAGTTCGGCCCCGGTATCGACCCCGAGCGGCTGGCCGTCTGTTTGAGCGTGCTCGACGAGCTCGACACCCTCGAGATCGACCACCCGGACGCCATCGCGGTGCGCCGGGCGACGGCCGGGGTCTACCGGACCGTCAAGCAGCGCCGCCGCCAGGAGCGGCGCGCCGCCAAGACCGCGCACGACAAGGCCGTGACCGAGGCCACCGCCACCGGCTCGGCCGAGCGCATCGACGACGAGACGCAGGGCGTCCTGCCCTCGTCCTCCGCCACCGGCGAGATCGCGGGCATCCTGCAGCGCCCCCGCTCCTGCTACGTGTGCAAGACGCGGTACGTGGAGGTGGACGCGTTCTACCACCAGCTCTGCCAGGACTGCGCCCGCACCAACCGCGCCCGCCGCGAGGCGCGCACCGACCTGACCGGGCGCCGCGCCCTGCTGACCGGCGGCCGCGCCAAGATCGGCATGTACATCGCGCTGCGGCTGCTCCGCGACGGCGCGCACACCACGATCACCACGCGGTTCCCCAACGACGCGATCCGCCGCTTCAAGGCGATGGAGGACAGCGCCGACTGGATGCACCGCCTCAAGATCGTCGGCATCGACCTGCGTGACCCCGCCCAGGTGGTCGCGCTCGCCGACTCGGTGGCCGCCGAGGGCCCGCTGGACATCCTGATCAACAACGCGGCGCAGACGGTCCGCCGCTCCGCGCAGGCGTACAGCGAACTGCTCGCCGCCGAGTCCGCCCCGCTGCCCGCCGGCGAACTGCCCGCCGCCGAGGTGATCGGCACCTTCGGCAGCGGCAGCGTGGACCGGGTCGCCGCCCTGCCCGCCGCGCGCACGGAGCTGCTCAGCGCCCAGGAGGTCACGGACCTGGCCCTGGTCAGCGGTTCCGCGTCACCCGCCCGGATCGCCGCGGGCACCGCGATCGACGCCGGCGGCCTCGTACCGGACCTGCACCACACCAATAGCTGGATCCAGACAGTCGACGAGGTCGAGCCGATCGAGCTGCTCGAAGTCCAGCTCTGCAACTCCACCGCGCCGTTCATCCTGATCAGCCGGCTGCGCCCGGCCATGGCGGCCACCGCGGCCAAGTACGCCTACGTGGTCAACGTCTCCGCGATGGAGGGCGTGTTCGGCCGCGGCTACAAGGGCGCGGGGCACCCGCACACCAACATGGCCAAGGCCGCCCTCAACATGCTGACGCGCACCAGCGCGCAGGAGATGTACGAGAAGGACGGCATCCTGATGACCGCCGTCGACACCGGCTGGATCACCGACGAACGGCCGCACCCGGACAAGATGCGGCTGGCGGAGGAGGGTTTCCACGCCCCGCTCGACCTGGTGGACGGTGCCGCCCGCGTCTACGACCCGATCGTGCGCGGCGAGGCGGGCGAGGCCCTGTACGGCTGCTTCCTCAAGGACTACGCCCCCGCCAACTGGTAGGGGAGCGGGGCGCGGACGCCCCGCGTGCGGAGACGCGGCCGGGATGTTTTCCTGGCCGGGTCTTTTCGTACGCGGTGGCCGAAAGTGATTGATGGCACACGTTCCATCGAGCGCGCGGGCGCTCATTTGGTTACTCTGATGCGAACGGACGTCATCGAGGAGTCCACGAACCCTCCTCGACCGTCCAGGGACAGGCTTGTCAACCAAGTCGCCCTCCCGCCCCGTACCCGGCGCCACCGCGACCGAGCTGTTCCTGCCCCTGCCCCGCATGGGCGGCTGATTCCCGGACATGAGAACCGGAGCGTCGGCAACGCCCCGGGGCTACGCGACACTAAGGAGTGCGCGGTGACGACACCGGAAATGACGAAGCAAGAGGAGCGGCCGGCCGACCGGCCCGGGAAGCCGGGACGCGGCGACAAGCTCCAGAACATCGACGTGTGGGCCAGGTCCGCGCCGATCCGGCTGGCCGGCTACGAGGACGACCTCGCCGAGCCGCACATCCTGCCCGGCATCGACTGAGACCGAGCCGTCCGACGGGCGGTGGCCCGCCCCCCCCGGGGGCGGGCCACCGCCCGTCGTCGTGTGCGCGGCCCCTCAGAACACCCCGCGCGCCACCGCCGCCCCCGCGAAGGACAGCCCGACGCCGGCGCCGACGGACAGCGCGAGATAGCTCGCCGCCAGCCCCAGCCTGCGGGCCGAGTTCAGGGTGAGCAGTTCGTAGGAGAACGTCGACCACGTGGACAGGGCCCCGCAGAATCCGGTGGCCAGCAGCAGGTTGAGCCGGGTGCCCAGATCGCCGTCCGCTGCCGCCTCCGCGACGAACCCCAGGATCAGTGCCGCGCCCGCGTTGGCCGCGAAGGTGCCCCAGGGGAACGCGCTGTGCAGCCGGAACTTCGCGTCGACACCGAGGAGATAGCGCAGCGGCGCCCCCACCACGCCGCCGGCCAGGACGAGCAGCCAGTCGGTCATGATGCCTCGTTCCCGGCGGCGTAGGAGCGGCCGAAGGCGAAGTGCGCCGCGAACGCCCCCGCCGTCACGGCCGCCAGCGCCGCCACCACCGTCAGCACCAGACAGCCGGTCGCGTAACCCGGCTGATGGTTCTCGAACAGCTGCCGCACGTTGTCCGTGTAGTGCGAGAACGACGTGAAGCCGCCCAGTACACCGGTGCCGAGCATCGGGCTGATCAGCCGGGGAGCCCCGGGGAAGCGCAGCTTCAGGGTCACCATCAGGGTTCCCATCAGCAGGCACCCCACCGTGTTCACCAGCAGGATCGTCCAGGGAAAGGCATAGGTCCCGGTCGGCCACAGGCGCTCCGCGCCGTAGCGGGCGGCGGCCCCCGCCGCCCCGCCGACCGCGACGGCCGCGACGACCGGCAACTGGACGCCCGGATGGTGATCGGGATGACTGCGCAGGTGCAATCGCATCTTCTGGACCATGGAGCGAACGTACGGAGAGCGGCCCGCAATTGGGGCCGTGACCTGCGGTGAGCCCTTGCCGCGCACCCGAGCGGCCTACCAGGACGCCTCTCGGCGCGAGCGCCCACTGATTATGTGACTTGATGGCATATGACGGATTCGGCCGCGTCTCCGTCGTGTCCGCACCGCACTCCCCGACGAGACGCTGGAGTACGCCTTGTCCCTCGCCGAGCCGGCTGTCGTCCGGCGGCTGGAGAGCCGCCAGCCGACCGCGTACCTTCTGGCCTCACTGCGGGGCGTCGGCCAGGTCGACTTCCAGGCCAGCCTGTTCACCGGCGCCGCGATCCTCGCCGGCCTGTGGGCGGCCGGCTGGGAGACCGGCCTGTTCGCCACGCTCGGCACCCTGATCGCCACCGCCGCCGCCTACGCGTTCGCCGTCGACCGGAGCAGCATCGCACTCGGCATGCAGGGCTTCGCGGGCTGCCTGACCGGCATCGCCCTCGTCTCCTCGCTGGGCCACCACCCGGCCACCTACGTGCTGACCGCCGTGGGAGCCGTGCTGTGCGTCATTCTCATGGCGACCCTGGCCACCTTCCTCACGCCCTACGGGCTCACCCCCATGACCGCGCCCTTCTGCCTGGTCTCCGGCGTGATGGTGGTGGGCGCCCCCTCCTTCGACCGCATCTGGCACGGCGCCCCGAAGGCCGTCGCCAGCACCACGAGCGGCGACACCGGCATCACCTGGAACGACCTGTGGCACGCCTTCTTCAACAACATCTCGCAGATCTTCCTCGTCGAGAGCTGGTACGTCGGCCTCATCATGCTCGCCGGGCTCGCCCTGGCCGGACTGCGCGTCGTGCTCTACGCGGCGGCCGGCAGCATCGCCGGGATCGTCGCCGCCTGGCTGCTGGGCGCGCCCACCGAGCTGATCGCGAACGGCATCTACGGCTACAACGCGGTGCTGGTCGGCATCGGCCTCGGGGCCGTCTTCATGGCCAACACCGCCTGGACCGCGGCCTACGCGATCTTCGGCGCGATGGTCAGTACCGGCCTCACCGCGACCCTGACCTCCTTCTTCAAACCCTTCGGCGGCCACACCTTCACCTGGCCGTTCATCCTCACCACCTGGACGCTGCTGGCGGCCGTGCCCATCCTGCCGCGCCTGCGCCGCAGCGACTGACGGCCGCCCCCGCGCCCACCCCCACCGCACACCCGAGGAAGGCATCCACGATGAACCTCGCCCCCCGCGAGATCGACAAACTGCTCGTCTACGTCGTGGCCGACCTGGCCCGCAAACGCCAGGGCCGCGGCCTCAAGCTCAACTACAGCGAGTCGGTCGCGCTGATCACCGAGGCGATCCTCGAAGCGGCCCGCGACGGCAAGAGCGTCGCCGAGTGCATGGAACTGGGCCGCCACGTCGTGGGCGAGGACGACACCATGCCCGGTGTACGGGAGATGCTCGGCCTCCTCCAGGTCGAGGCGTCCTTCGTGGACGGCACCAAGCTGGTCTCCTGCCACGACCCCATCGGCGGCTGAGCATGACCGGTCACGGTGCCGTCATCGCCGTCTGCGGCCACGAAGCCGCCGACGGCCGCGCGCTCCGCGGACGGCTCGGCCCCGGCGTGAGCATCGTCGCCAGCGGGCGCGCCCTCTTCCGCCCCGTCGCCGCCCACCTGCGCGCGGCCGAGCCCGTCGTGGTCGTCCCGATGACCCTGGGCCGCGAACCCGGGCTCGTCGCGGACACCGCCCGCACCCTGCGCGCGGTCCCCGGCGCCGGAGACGGAGCCGTGCTGCTCGCCGAACCCTTCGGCACCGCCCAGCACCTCGTCGCCTGGCTGCGGGCCGCCGCCGGCCGCGCCCCCGCCGACGCCGCGCTCCTGCTCACCGCCCCGTCCGGCGACCCCTTCGAGGACGCCGAGCTGTACCGCGCCGCCGCACTCGTACGCCGCTACGGACGCCACGACCTGGTCGAGGTC
>NZ_JAKRGC010000160.1 GCF_022347745.1 Streptomyces sp. OfavH-34-F | reverse complement strand
AAGACGTAAGGGAGCAGCTGGAGTTCGCCGAAGACGGCATCGCGGCAAGTCCGGCCGAGCGCACCGACCCGAAGCACCACCGGATGGTCAACGAACTGCGGAGCAGGGAACTCCTCGCGGATGTCATACCTGCTCACCGCGCTCATAGCGGCCGGCTGCGCGGCCACCGGAACCCGGGGCGGTTACATCGCGGCGGGCGTCCTGCTCCTGTTCTCCTTCGTCCTGGACTGCACCGACGGGCAGCTCGCCCGCTACTCCCTGCAGTACTCCACGATGGGCGCCTGGCTGGACGCCACCTTCGACCGGGCCAAGGAGTACGCCTACTACGCGGGCCTCGCCCTGGGCGCCGCCCGCAACGGCGACGACGTCTGGGCGCTGGCGCTCGGCGCGATGGTCCTCCAGTCCTGCCGCCACATCATCGACTTCTCGTTCAACGAGGCCAACCACGACGCGGTGGCCAACTCCAGCCCCACCGCCGCCCTCTCCGACAAGCTCGACAGCGTCGGCTGGACGGTGTGGCTGCGGCGCATGATCGTCCTCCCGATCGGCGAGCGCTGGGCCATGATCGCCATGCTCACCGCCGTCACCACGCCCCGCGTCGTCTTCTACGCCCTGCTCGTCGGCTGCGCCTTCGCCGCCTGCTACACCACCGCCGGCCGCCTCCTGCGCTCCCTGACCCGCAGGGCCCGGCGCACCGACCGCGCCGCCCAGGCGCTCGCCGACCTCGCCGACACCGGGCCCCTCGCCGGACTGATCGCCGCCCGCGGCCCCCGCCTCCCCGGCGCCTGGACGGCCCCGGTGCTCGCCCTCGTCGGCGCCGGAGCGCTGATCGCCGCCGCACTCCAGCAGCCCTTCGGCAGCCGCCAGGTGATCATCGCCGCCGCCTTCTACGCGGTCTGCTCCGGCCTCGCCGTCGCCCGGCCGCTCAAGGGCGCCCTGGACTGGCTCGTGCCCCCGTTCTTCCGCGCCGCCGAGTACTGCACGATCCTCGTCCTGGCCGCCCGTAGCGAGGTGGACGGGGCCCTTCCCGCGGCCTTCGGGCTGGTCGCGGCCGTCGCCTACCATCACTACGACACGGTCTACCGCATCCGTGGCGGCACCGGCGCCCCGCCCCGGTGGCTGGTGCGCACGATCGGCGGACACGAGGGCCGGACCCTGATCGTGGCCGTGCTCGCCGCCCTCCTCACCGGAGCCTCCGGCTTCGCCACGGCGCTCACCGTGCTCGCCGCGGCCGTCGCCCTGATCGTGCTGGTGGAATCCGTCCGCTTCTGGGTGTCCTCCGGGGCGCCCGCCGTTCACGACGAAGGAGAAGCCGCATGATCGGTCTCGTACTGGCCGCGGGCGCGGGACGGCGCCTGCGCCCCTACACCGACACGCTGCCCAAGGCGCTCGTGCCGGTGGACGGCGACACGACGATCCTCGACCTCACGCTGGCCAACTTCGCCGAGATCGGACTCACCGAGGCCGCGATCGTCGTCGGCTACCGCAAGGAGGCCGTCTACGACCGCAAGGAGGCGCTGGAGGCCGCGTACGGCCTGAAGCTGACCCTGGTGGACAACGACAAGGCCGAGGAGTGGAACAACGCCTACTCGCTGTGGTGCGCCCGTGAGGTGCTCAAGCGCGGCGTCCTCCTCGCCAACGGCGACACCGTCCACCCGGTCTCCGTGGAGAAGACCCTGCTGGCCGCCCGCGGCGACGGCAAGAAGATCATCCTCGCCCTCGACACGGTGAAGTCCCTCGCCGACGAGGAGATGAAGGTCGTCGTGGAGGACGGCAACGGCATGCGCCGGATCACCAAGCTGATGGACCCGGCCGAGGCGACCGGCGAGTACATCGGCCTCACGCTCATCGAGGCCGAGGCCGCCGAGGAACTGGCCGACGCCCTCAAGGCCACCTTCGAGCGCGACCCGGACCTCTACTACGAAGACGGCTACCAGGAACTCGTCAACCGGGGCGTCACCGTGGACGTCGCCCCCATCGGTGACGTGAGCTGGGTCGAGATCGACAACCACGACGACCTGGCCAGGGGCAGGGAGATCGCGTGCCGGTACTGACCCGCCTCATTCCGTCCCCGGTCTTCGTCGACATCAGCCGGGGGGCCATGCACGACCTGGCCGGCCTCCTCGCCGACCAGCGGATCTCGGCCTCCGGCAAGCTGGCGATCGCGATCAGCGGCGGCTCCGGCCTGGCCCTGCGCGAGAAGCTGGCCCCGGCCCTGCCCGGCGCCGACTGGTACTGCGTCGCCGGCGGCAACATCGACGCCGCCGTCCAGCTCGCCGACGACATCAAGGGCAAGCGCTACGACGCCGTGGTCGGCCTCGGCGGCGGCAAGATCATCGACGTGGCGAAGTACGCCGCCGCGCGGGTCGGCCTGCCGCTCGTCTCGGTCGCCACCAACCTGGCGCACGACGGCCTGTGCTCGCCCGTCGCCACCCTGGACAACGACAACGGCCGGGGCTCCTACGGCGTCCCCATGCCCATCGCCATGGTGATCGACCTGTCGGTGATCCGGGCCGCCCCGGACCGCTTCGTACGGTCCGGCATCGGCGACGCGATCTCCAACATCTCCGCCATCGCCGACTGGGAGCTCTCGCACCAGGTCAACGGCGAACAGATCGACGGACTCGCCGCCGCCATGGCCCGCACCGCCGGCGAAGCCGTCCTGCGCCACCCCGGCAACGTCGCCGACGACGAGTTCCTCACCGTCCTCGCCGAGTCGCTGGTGCTCTCCGGCATCGCCATCTCGATCAGCGGCGACACCCGGCCCTCGTCCGGCGCCTGCCACGAGATCAGCCACGCCTTCGACCTGCTCTTCCCCAAGCGGGCCGCCAGCCACGGCGAGCAGGTCGGCCTCGGGGCCGCCTTCGCCATGCACCTGCGCGGCGCCGTGGACGAGTCGGGACTCTTCGCCGAGGTGCTGCGCAGGCACGGCCTGCCGGTCACCCCCGAGGAGATCGGCTTCACCGCCGACGAGTTCGTCCAGGCCGTCGAGTACGCGCCCCAGACCCGTCCGGGACGCTTCACGGTCCTGGAACACCTCAGCCTCTCCAACGATCAGATCAGGGACGCGTACGCCGACTATGCCAAGACCATCAGTAGCTGAACTCCGCCCCGTCGTTCACCCGCCGGGGGTCAAGGACCGGCGCAGCGGGGAACACTGGGCGGGCCGGATATACATGCGCGAGATCTCGCTGCGCATCGACCGGTACCTGGTGAACACCAGGGTCACGCCCAACCAGCTGACCTACCTGATGACCGTCGCCGGTGTGCTCGCCGCCCCGGCGCTGCTCGTGCCCGGTGTCTGGGGCGCGGTGCTCGGCGTCGTCATGGTGCAGCTGTACCTGCTGCTCGACTGCGTGGACGGCGAGGTCGCGCGCTGGAAGAAGCAGTTCTCGCTCGGCGGCGTCTACCTGGACCGGGTCGGCGCCTACCTGTGCGACGCCGCCGTCCTCGTCGGCTTCGGCCTGCGCGCCGCCGACCTGTGGGGCCCCGGCCGCATCGACTGGCTGTGGGCGTTCCTCGGCACGCTCGCCGCCCTCGGCGCGATCCTGATCAAGGCGGAGACGGACCTCGTCGGCGTCGCGCGCCACCAGGGCGGGCTGCCGCCGGTCAAGGAGTCCGCGTCCGAGCCGCGCTCCTCCGGCATGGCGTTCGCCCGCCGGGCCGCCGGCGCGCTCAAGTTCCACCGGCTCATCCTGTGCGTCGAGGCGTCGCTGGTCATCCTGGTCGCGGCCGTCCTGGACGCGGTGCGGGACGACTTCTTCTTCAGCCGTCTCGCGGTCGCGGTCCTGGCGGGCATCGCCCTGCTGCAGACCCTGCTGCACCTCGTGTCGGTCCTGGCATCGAGCAGGCTGAAGTGAGCACACCCATGAAACTCGGCGCGGTCATCATCACCATGGGCAACCGCCCGGCCGAACTGCGCGCCCTGCTCGACTCGGTGGCCGCCCAGAAGGGCGACCGGATCGAGGTGGTCGTCGTCGGCAACGGCTCGCCCGTCCCCGACGTCCCGCCGGGCGTGCGCACCGTCGAGCTGCCCGAGAACCTGGGCATCCCCGGCGGCCGGAACGTGGGCATCGAGGCGTTCGGGCCCTCCGGCGCCGACGTGGACGCGCTCCTCTTCCTCGACGACGACGGGCTGCTGCCCCTCACCGACACCGCGGAGCTGTGCCGGCAGGCCTTCGAGGAGGACCCCCGGCTCGGCATCATCAGCTTCCGCATCGCGGACCCGGAGACCGGCGTCACCCAGCGCCGGCACGTGCCGAGGCTGCGCGCCGCCGATCCGATGCGCTCGTCCCGCGTGACGACGTTCCTCGGCGGCGCCAACGCGGTGCGCACCCGGGTGCTGGCCGAGGTGGGCCCGCTGCCCGGCGACTTCTTCTACGCCCACGAGGAGACGGACCTGGCCTGGCGGGCGCTGGACGCCGGCTGGCTGATCGACTACCGCGCGGACATGGTGCTCCACCACCCCACGACGGCCCCGTCCCGCCATGCCGTCTACCACCGCATGGTGGCCCGCAACCGGGTCTGGCTGGCCCGGCGCAACCTCCCCGCGCCGCTCGTCCCGGTCTACCTCGGGGTGTGGATGCTGCTGACGCTGCTGCGCCGGCCGTCCGGCGAGGCGCTCAAGGCCTGGTTCGGCGGCTTCCGGGAGGGCTGGCGCACCCCGTGCGGACCCCGCCGCCCGATGAAGTGGCGTACGGTGTGGCGACTGACCAGGCTGGGCCGCCCTCCGGTCATCTGAGAGGCTCCCCTCTGGGAGCATGAGGCGTATTTTTCTTGTCGGGACCTGTCCGCCCTGAGCCGCGCCCGCGACTGGCTGCGCATTTTGAATACGAGAGTTTCTTCTGGTGAGTGACACAACCCACGGCGGCGCGGTTGCCCTGAGCAGCCCGCCATCGGCCGACGACGGTCTGAGCCCGGCGGAGCTGGCCGCGAAGTACGGCCTGGCGGTCAGCGGTGCCCGCCCCGGACTCCGCGAGTACGTGCGCCAGCTCCAGGGGCGACGCCATTTCATCCTGGCGTTCTCCCGGGCCAAGCTGACCGCCCAGTACAGCCAGGCGAAGCTGGGCCAGCTGTGGCAGGTGGCGACCCCGCTCCTGAACGCCGCGGTCTACTTCCTCATCTTCGGACTGATCCTCGGCACGAGGAAGGGCATCCCGCAGGAGGTCTTCATCCCGTTCCTGGTGACCGGGGTGTTCGTCTTCACCTTCACCCAGAGTTCCGTGATGGCCGGCGTGCGGGCCATCTCCGGCAACCTGGGCCTGGTCAGGGCACTGCACTTCCCCCGCGCCGCGCTGCCCATCTCCTTCTCGCTCCAGCAGCTCCAGCAGTTGCTGTACTCGATGATCGTGCTCGTCGCGGTCACGGTGGGCTTCGGCAGCTACCCCCGGCTGTCCTGGCTGCTGGTGATCCCGGCCCTGGCGATGCAGTTCTTCTTCAACACCGGACTGGCGCTCGCCATGGCCAGGATGGGGGCCAAGACCCCCGACCTGGCGCAGCTGATGCCGTTCATCATGCGGACCTGGATGTACGCGTCCGGCGTCATGTTCTCCATCCCGGTGATGCTCGCCGACCGGCCGGCCTGGATCACCGACGTGCTCCAGTACAACCCGGCGGCCATCTACATGGACCTGGTCAGGTTCGCCCTGATCGACGGATACGGCTCCGAGAACCTGCCCGACCACGTCTGGGCTGCCGCCCTGGCCTGGTCCGTCGTGGTGGGCATCGCGGGCTTCGTGTACTTCTGGAAGGCAGAGGAACGGTACGGCCGTGGCTGACGACACCAACGGGGGGCGCGTCCCCACCGTGATCGCCGACGACGTGCACATCGTCTACCGGGTCAACGGCGGCGGCGGTGGCAAGGGCAGCGCCACCGCGGCCCTGAGCCGCATCCTGCGCCGCGAGAAGGGCGAGGAGCGCGGTGTGCGCAAGGTGCACGCCGTGCGCGGCGTCACCTTCACCGCCTACCGGGGCGAGGCGATCGGCCTCATCGGCACGAACGGCTCCGGCAAGTCCACCCTGCTCCGGGCCATCGCCGGGCTGCTGCCGACCGAGAGCGGCAACGTCTACACGGACGGCCAGCCCTCGCTGCTCGGCGTCAACGCGGCGCTGATGAGCGACCTGACCGGCGAGCGCAACGTGGTGCTCGGCGGTCTCGCGATGGGCATGAGCCGCGAGGAGATCCGCGAGCGCTACGAGGAGATCGTCGAGTTCTCGGGCATCAACGAGAAGGGCGACTTCATCACGCTGCCCATGCGCACGTACTCCTCCGGCATGGCGGCCCGGCTGCGCTTCTCCATCGCCGCCGCCAAGAACCACGACGTCCTCATGATCGACGAGGCACTGGCCACCGGTGACCGCAAGTTCCAGATCCGCTCCGAGGCGCGGATCAGGGAGCTGCGCAAGGAGGCCGGCACCGTCTTCCTGGTGAGCCACAGCAACAAGTCGATCCGGGACACCTGCAACCGGGTGCTGTGGCTGGAGAAGGGCGAGCTGCTGATGGACGGCCCGACCGAGGAGGTCCTGCGGGCCTACGAGCGGGAGACCGGCAAGTAGCGCCTCGCGCCACACACCGGGCGGCCTCCGCCGGACCTCTCCGGCGGGGGCCGCGCCATGTCCGCACGGCGGACCGGAGCGCGGGCATCCGCGCCTCGTCGTACGTCGCCCGGCGCGATCTCCTACCGCCGGATGACGTGAACGGGGTCCGGCCGGGGGAGAGTTGACGCGGGCCGCGGGTGCGGCGCCGCAGGGCACGGACCCCGGCGTTCGGATGAACGTTGTACAACGTAAGCTGTACCGGTGCTGATTCGCCGCAAGTGGGGCGATACCGCCCGAGCGGGCGGCCCGGAGCCGTCCCCGGCACTGGGGAGGGCGGGCGGCGTGTCCGGAATGGGGTATTTTGGGTCAGCAGTGTAGAACGGGAGATGTGACGGCTATGACGGAAGATCTCCAGCTCCGAGGTGCTCACGCCGTCCCCGCGCAGGGCGGTCCCCAGTGACCCGTACCCGGCAGACGCGGCCCGACACCGCCGCATCCGGAACCCTCGACAAGGCAGCGCACGAGAACTTTCCGGTCGCCCCCTTCTTCCTGCCGCGCGCCTGGCGCGACGACCTCATGGCCGTCTACGGCTTCGCCCGCCTCGTCGACGACATCGGCGACGGCGACCTCGCACCCGGCGGCGCCGACGCCGTCCACCTCGGCCTCGAACCGGACGGGTCGGACGACCGGCTCGCGATGCTCGACGCGCTGGAGCGCGACCTGCGCCGCGTCTTCGCCGCCACCGGCGAGACCCCGCACCACCCGCTGCTGCGCGCCCTGCGCCCCACCGCCCGCCGCCGCGCGCTGACCCCCGAACCCTTCCTCGGGCTCATCGAGGCCAACCGGCAGGACCAGAAGGTCCGCCGCTACGCCACGTACGAGGAACTCCTCGCCTACTGCGAACTCTCCGCCAACCCGGTCGGCCGCCTGGTCCTCCAGCTCACCGGAACCGCCAGCCCCGAACGGCTGCGCCGCTCCGACGCCGTGTGCACCGGGCTGCAGATCGTCGAGCACCTCCAGGACGTCGCCGAGGACCTCGGCCGCGACCGCGTCTATCTGCCCGCCGCCGACATGGCCCGGTTCCACGTCGGCGAGGCCGACCTCGCCGCACCCACCGCCAACGCGTCGGTGCGCTCCCTGATCGCGTACGAGGCCGAACGCGCCCGTGATCTGCTGAATGAGGGCACCCCTCTGGTGGGTAGCGTCCACGGCAGGCTCCGGCTGCTCCTCGCCGGATTCGTGGGAGGAGGACGTGCCGCCCTCACCGCGATCGCGGCCGCCGGCTTCGACGTACTGCCCGGACCACCCGGACCCACCAAGCCCAGCCTGCTGCGCGAAGTGGGCGTTGTCCTGCGAGAAGCGCGTAGAGAGAGGTGAGCCGGACCGTGGAGGGTCAGACGACCTACATGTCCGCACCGGTACAGGCCGCATACAGTTACTGCGAGGCGGTCACCGGACAGCAGGCGCGTAACTTCGCGTACGGCATCAGGCTGCTGCCGGCCGAGAAGCGGCAGGCCATGTCGGCCCTGTACGCCTTCTCCCGCCGCGTCGACGACATCGGCGACGGCGAACTGGACCCCGAGACCAAGCGCGTCCGCCTGGAGACCACCCGCGCCCTGCTCGACCGCGTCCGGACCGGCGCGGTGGACGAGGACGACACCGACCCGGTGGCCGTCGCCCTCGCCGACGCCGCGCGCCGGTTCCCGCTGCCCCTCGAAGGGCTCGACGAACTCATCGACGGCGTCCTGATGGACGTGCGCGGCGCCGCCTACGAGACCTGGGACGACCTCAAGGTCTACTGCCGGTGCGTCGCGGGCGCCATCGGCCGGCTCAGCCTCGGCGTCTTCGGCACGGAGCCCGGCGCCCCGGGCGCCGAGCGCGCCCCGGAGTACGCCGACACGCTCGGCCTCGCCCTCCAGCTGACGAACATCCTGCGCGACGTCCGCGAGGACGCGGGCAACGGCCGCACCTACCTCCCGGCCGACGACCTCGCCAAGTTCGGCTGCTCCGCCGGTTTCCACCGCGCCACCCCGCCTCCCGGCTCGGACTTCGCGGGCCTCGTCCACTTCGAGGTCCGGCGCGCCCGCGCCCTGTTCGCCGAGGGCTACCGGCTGCTGCCGATGCTCGACCGGCGCAGCGGAGCCTGTGTGGCGGCCATGGCCGGCATCTACCGCAGGCTGCTGGACCGCATCGAGCGCGACCCCGAGGCGGTGCTGCGCGGCCGGGTCTCGCTGCCCGGCCACGAGAAGGCGTACGTCGCGGTGCGCGGCCTGTCCGGATTCGACGCCCGCCACATCTCCCGGCGCACGGCCCGAGGGCGTGTCTGAATGCGTCTCAGGCACATCTCGCGCACCATGTGCATCAAGGATGAACGGAACGGACGGTGGGCAACCCCCGGCCCTGCGGCCGCGTCCCTGACTGAGCAGGCCCGACGGGAAAGCAGCCGCCGAGAGGGGGACTCATGAGTGACGACGCCCCGCGCACGTCCCGCGCGGTCGTGGTGGGCGGCGGGCTCGCCGGCACCACCGCGGCCCTGCGTCTCGCCGACGCCGGGCTTGACGTGACCCTGCTCGAAGGACGGCCCCGGCTCGGCGGACTCGCCTTCTCCTTCCGCCGGGGCGAGCTGACCGTCGACAACGGCCAGCACGTCTACCTGCGTTGCTGCACCGCCTACCGGTGGTTCCTCGACCGCATCGACGGCGCCCGGCTGGCCCCGCTGCAAAACCGTTTGGACGTGCCCGTCCTCGACGTCGGCCGGCCGGCCGGGCCCCGGCTGGGACGGCTGCGCCGCAACGGGCTCCCGGTCCCGCTGCACCTGGCCGCCGGCCTCGCCGGATACCCGCACCTCTCGCTCGCCGAGCGCGCCGGTGTCGCCCGGGCCGCGCTCGCCCTCGGCCGGCTCGACCCGGACGACCCCGCGCTCGACGCCGAGGACTTCGGCAGCTGGCTCACCCGGCACGGCCAGTCGCCCCGCACCATCGAGGCCCTCTGGGACCTGGTCGGCGTCGCCACCCTCAACGCCACCGCCCCCCACGCGTCGCTGGCGCTCGCCGCCAAGGTCTTCAAGACCGGACTGCTCTCCGAACCGGGCGCCGCCGACATCGGCTGGGCCTCCGTACCCCTCGGCGACATCCACGACACCCTGTGCCGCAAGGCCCTGGACTCCGCCGGCGTGCGCACCGAACTGCGCACCAAGGCCACCGCCCTCACCCGCACCGACGAGGGCGGCTGGCTGGTGGACACCGGCGCCGAGCGGATCGAGGCGGACACCGTCGTGCTGGCCGTGCCGCAGCGCGAGACGCACGCCCTGCTGCCCGAGGGTGCGCTCGACGCACCGGACCGGCTCCTGGACATCGGCACCTCGCCGATCCTCAACGTGCACGTCGTCTACGACCGCAAGGTGCTGAAGCGGCCCTTCTTCACCGCGCTCGGCTCGCCCGTCCAGTGGGTCTTCGACCGCACCGAGGCGTCCGGACTCACCGGCCCCGGCCAGTACCTCGCGGTCTCCCAGTCCGCCGCCGGCGAGGAGATCGACCTGCCCGTCGCCGAACTGCGCGCCCGCTACCTCCCCGAGCTGGAACGGCTGCTGCCGGCCGCGCGCGGCGCCGGCATCCGGGACTTCTTCGTCACCCGCGAGCGCACCGCGACCTTCGCACCCGCGCCCGGTGTCGGCCGGCTGCGTCCCGGCACCCTCACCCGCGCACCCGGTCTCTTCCTGGCCGGTGCCTGGACCGCCACCGGCTGGCCCGCCACGATGGAGGGTGCGGTCCGCAGCGGTGCGGGTGCCGCGGACGCCGCGCTCCTGGCGCTCGGCCGCCCCCAAGAACATCCGCTGCAGGAGGCGGCATGAGCAGTACCACCGGAACAAGAGGAGAGTCAGTGACCCCGGCGAATCCGGCTTCCGACACCGTGGACACCACGGACGTCATCGCGCTTCTGGAGCGCGGACGGGCCCTTTCCGCGCCGGTGCTCCGGGCCGCCGTCGACCGGCTCGCACCGCCCATGGACACCGTGGCCGCCTATCACTTCGGCTGGATCGACGCCCAGGGCAGGCCCGCCGACGGCGACGGCGGCAAGGCCGTCCGCCCCGCGCTGGCCCTGCTGTCCGCCGAGGCGGCCGGTGCCGCGCCCGAGGCCGGGGTGCCCGGCGCGGTCGCGGTCGAACTCGTGCACAACTTCTCGCTGCTGCACGACGACCTGATGGACGGCGACGAGCAGCGGCGCCACCGCGACACCGTGTGGAAGGTGCACGGCCCCGCGCAGGCGATCCTGGTCGGCGACGCCCTGTTCGCCCTGGCCAACGAGGTCCTGCTGGAACTGGGCACCGTGGAGGCGCTGCGGGCGGCCCGGCGGCTGACCGTCGCGACCCGCAAACTCATCGACGGCCAGGCCCAGGACATCTCCTACGAGCACCGCGAGCGCGTCACGGTCGAGGAGTGCCTGGAGATGGAGGGCAACAAGACCGGCGCCCTGCTCGCCTGCGCCTGCTCCATCGGCGCGGTGCTCGGCGGCGCCGACGACCGCACCGCCGACGCCCTGGAGGCGTACGGCCACCACCTCGGGCTCGCCTTCCAGGCGGTCGACGACCTGCTCGGCATCTGGGGCGACCCCGAGTCCACCGGCAAGCAGACGTGGAGCGATCTGCGGCAGCGCAAGAAGTCCCTGCCGGTCGTCGCCGCGCTCGCCGCCGGCGGACCGGCCTCCGAGCGGCTCGGTGAACTGCTCGCCGCCGACGCCAAGAGCAGCGACTTCGACAGCTTCTCCGAGGAGGAGTTCGCCGCCCGCGCGGCGCTCATCGAGGAGGCGGGCGGCCGCGAGTGGACCGCCCAGGAGGCGCGTCGTCAGCATGCGGTCGCCATAGAGGTGCTGCACGGTGTCGACATGCCGGAAACCGTGCGGGCGCAGCTCACGGCGCTCGCGGACTTCGTCGTCGTACGAAAGAGATGATCACCATCTGGTCCATATGAACGCGCAGTCGCCGGCCGGCGCCCGCACGGGCGCCGGCCGACGGAGACCCCAGCACAGCAGAGGACCAACTGCACGAAGGGGAAGCCATGACAGCGACGACCGACGGAAGCACCGGGGCCGTTGATCCCCGCGCAGCCTCGGCCAGCACGATCACCACTCAACCAACGATCGCCGCGGACGCCGCCCTGGCCGCCGCGCGGCGGGCCGCGGAACGCTCCGTGGAGCACATCCTCGGCAGGCAGGACGAGCAGGGCTGGTGGAAGGGCGACCTCGCCACCAACGTCACCATGGACGCCGAGGACCTCCTGCTCCGGCAGTTCCTCGGCATCCAGGACCCCGCCACGCTCGAGGCGGCCGCCGGCTTCATCCGGGGCGAACAGCTCGGCGACGGAACCTGGGCGACCTTCCACGGCGGCCCCGCCGACCTCTCCACCACCATCGAGGCGTACGTCGCGCTGCGGCTGGCGGGCGACCGGCCGGAGGACCCCCACATGCGCCGGGCCGCCGGCTGGGTCCGCGACCAGGGCGGCATCGCCGCGAGCCGCGTCTTCACCCGCATCTGGCTGGCCCTCTTCGGCTGGTGGAAGTGGGACGACCTGCCGGAACTCCCGCCCGAGCTGATGTTCTTCCCCAAGTGGGTTCCGCTCAACATCTACGACTTCGGCTGCTGGGCCCGCCAGACCATCGTGCCGCTCACCATCGTCTCCGCGAAGCGGCCGGTGCGGCCCGCCCCCTTCGCCCTGGACGAGCTGCACACCGACCCCGACCGCCCGAACCCGCCCAAACGCCCCGCACCGGTGGGGAGTTGGGATGGCCTCTTCCAGCGCCTCGACAAGGCGCTGCACGTCTACCACCGGTTCGCGCCGCGCCCGCTGCGCCGGGTCGCGATGAACATCGCCGCCCGCTGGATCATCGAGCGCCAGGAGAACGACGGCTGCTGGGGAGGCATCCAGCCGCCCGCCGTCTACTCCGTCATCGCCCTGCACCTGCTCGGCTACGACCTCGACCACCCGGTGATGCGGGCCGGCCTGGAGTCGCTCGACCGCTTCGCCGTGTGGCGCGAGGACGGCACCCGGATGATCGAGGCGTGCCAGTCGCCGGTCTGGGACACCTGCCTGGCCACCATCGCCCTCGCCGACGCCGGGGTCGCCCCCGACCACCCCGCGCTCGTCAGGGCGGCCGACTGGATGCTCGCCGAGGAGATCGCCCGGCCCGGCGACTGGTCGGTGCGCCGGCCCGATCTGGAGCCCGGCGGCTGGGCGTTCGAGTTCCACAACGACAACTACCCCGACATCGACGACACCGCGGAGGTGGCCCTCGCCCTGCGCCGGGTCCGCCATCCCGACCCGGACCGGGTGAACGCCGCCATCGAGCGCGGCGTGCGCTGGACCGTGGGCATGCAGTCCCGCAACGGTGCCTGGGGCGCGTTCGACGCGGACAACACCAGCCCCTTCCCCAACCGGCTGCCCTTCTGCGACTTCGGCGAGGTCATCGACCCCCCGTCCGCCGACGTCACCGGACACGTCGTGGAGATGCTCGCCGTCGAGGGCCGGGCCACGGACCCCGTCACCCGGCGCGGCATCGAGTGGCTGCTGTCCGAACAGGACCCCAATGGGGGATGGTTCGGGCGCTGGGGCGTCAACTACGTCTACGGCACCGGGTCCGTGGTCCCCGCGCTGACCGCCGCCGGGCTGCCCGTCTCGCACCCCGCGATCCGGCGCGCGGTCGAGTGGCTGGAGTCCGTACAGAACGACGACGGCGGCTGGGGCGAGGACCTGCGCTCGTACACCGAGGAGAAGTGGATCGGGCAGGGGGCGTCCACCGCATCCCAGACCGCCTGGGCCCTCATCGCCCTGCTCGCCGCCGGCCGCCGGGACACCGTCGCCGTGACCCGCGGCATCACCTGGCTCACCACCACCCAGCAGGAGGACGGCTCCTGGGACGAGCCCTACTTCACCGGGACCGGCTTCCCCTGGGACTTCTCCATCAACTACCACCTCTACCGGCAGGTCTTCCCGCTCACCGCCCTCGGGCGGTACGTGCACGGCGACCCGTTCGCGGGCCGTACCCCCGAGCGCGAGGGGGCCTGATGCGCGAGGGCCCGGGGCCGGCCGGGCCCACCGCCCCCCTGCTGATCGCCTGCGCGCTCGGCATCGAACAGCTCGCCCTGCGCACCGGCCGGGGGGCGGCGGGCG
>NZ_JAKRGC010000015.1 GCF_022347745.1 Streptomyces sp. OfavH-34-F | reverse complement strand
CCCCGCCGGCGCCGACGGCGCCCTCCGCCGGTACGGGGAGTGCGGCTGGCGGGCCGGGGCGCTCTGCGGCCTGGCGGGCCGGGGCGCTGACCGGTGTCCTGGTCGGCGGGCAGCTGGCGGTGCTCACCTCCGTTCCCGGCCTCCTCGCCGGTCTGCTGGGGCTGCTGGCCGGCGGCTGCGTCACAGCCGGCTCGCGTATGGAGGCGCGGACGGCCGTCGGTGATCAGCCGGACGGGCAGGGGAGCGTCGTCGGGGTGTTCGCGGCCATGCTGATCGCCGCAGCCGTGATGGTCGCCCTGCTGGTGTGGAGCCCGGCGCCCTGGTGGGCGGCGGTGCTGGCCGGCACGGTCACCGGGCCGGTGATCGTGGCGGTCGCGGCCGGCGTGCGGGCCCTGGTCGAGCAGGTGCTGCGCCGGGGCGGGGCGCAGGCAGAGCTCGCCGCCACCGCGGGCCTGTTCAGCGGGGCCGTGGGGTGCGCGCTGACCGCTGCCTCGGTCCACGGGTCCGTTGCGGGCGCCGTCGCGGTCGGGGTCGGTGCCTGGGTGGCGAGCAGCCTGGCCGTCGCGGCGGCGCTGCCCGCGCCCCGCCAGCGCACCCGGCATCTGTAGGCCGCCCGGTGGGCCAGGTGTTCCCGGGCGGGGCGTGGCCGTTCCGTTCGCTGAAGACGGCACGCCCGTGCGGGAGAAGCCGGCCGTGGGCGCCGTATCCGCGTGGATCGCCGAGGTCAGGTCCGAGTGCTGCGCAACGCGGTCCAAGCTGGTCGGTGCCTGAGTATGGCGGACGGCACCCCTCTCGGGCAGTCGTGCGCTACGCCCGCCGGGAGTCGGCTCTGGTCGGGTGCCGGCACGCCGAGAACGCTCGTGGCCCCGCATGTGGTGGGCGTACGGGGCCACGGGACATGTAGCGGGGACAGGGAACCTGCGGCCTCTGGGTCATGAGCCCAGTGAACTGGCTTTCACCGCCGGGGTGGTTCATCGAGCCGACGCCGCCGGTCTGCCCACCGGCCAGGTTGCAGCATCCCCGGGTGCGGGTCGTCCGGATGCCGTTCACGAACGTGCCGGTCCGGTGCCCGGGCACCAACGCCGAGGTGCTCAGTGACTGCGGGTGAGTGCATGCAGTGCGTCCCGGATCCGGTCACTCGCCTGGTACAACCCTCTTCGTTCAGACGGGGTCCAGGGCTGCTGCGGGTCTTTGCGAAACGGCAGGTAGAGCACGGTGGACAGGGTGATCAGGCCGATGTTGTCCGAGGTGATCTCGAAGGACTCCGCACGGCCACGGCGCTTCCAACAGCGGCTGAGTGCCACCTTGTCGAGAATGACGGGAATGGCCTCCTCCATTCGACGGGCGTAGGCCCCGGGCAGAACCACGGTCGCCACTTCAGGAGGCTCTGGCGTGGATGGCGCCTCGGCCGGGCTGTCGAGCCAGAACACTTCCGTCGGTTCGGGCAGCCATCGTCGACTGCCGGAGGGATAGGCATGTCCGGGCAGGTTCATTCCGGCCAGCAGCCGCAGTTGGTCCAGTCGCTCGAAGCGGGCCCGGTCGACGGACACCGTCCACCGGCTGCCGCAGTCCCGATGCGTGCACTGCGCCTCGGCGCTCGCGTGACCGGCGGACAGCTGGGCGAACACGCGTTCCCAGATGCTGGTCCCGTCGGCCCATGCAGCATGGCCGGACACCAGGTGACGAGCGGGATCGTAGTGCTGCAGGAGCAGTTGCATGGCCGGCACGATCCGAGCGGTGCGGTTGCGTAGCGGCGGGTGCCCGGCCGTCCGGCAGCCGGGGCAGCGCATGAGGTGCTCGACGCCATGCCGGGTGTGGACCCAGAAGCCCTCGCTCCCGTTGCAGCTGCGGCACAGCGGGCCGCGGATCAGGCCGTGGTCGTGGCAGTGGTCCCAGAACGCGGCCGGGTCCGGACACAGATCGCATCGGTAGGCGCGGGCGGGCGGCCGGTAGCGCGGATGGTAGGCGGCACCGGTGTGGTCACCGGTGTGGCGGAGCAGCAACGGCGGGCTCTGGGCGGGGGCTTCGCGTGGGGGTGTGTCGGTCACGGGCTCAGCCTGGCGTACACCACTGACAGCGCCGCTCACGCTCGCGTCAGGAGGCGGCGTTGGGGGCGGCCGTGATGAAGGCGGTAGCGACGGCAAGATCTCGGTGATGGTGATGCTTGTCGTCCAGAGGGTGTTGTGGACGGAGCCGCTCAGGGTGAAGGCCAGGCCGAACGCGGTGCGCCTGGCCCCGGGGCCGGATGGGGCAGCGGCCGTGTTGTCGATGCCGCGTATGTGCATGGTGGCGACGTCAACGCGGGAGCGTGGCGGAAGGTCTGCTCGCTCCAAAAGGGCCAGACCATGGGCTGCGCGCTGGTTCGCGAGACGAGGGCCAGCCGCCAGGCGCGGTCTCCTACTGCGGGGACGATCCGCTCGTCCCCGCAGTGTGTGCGGAGCCTGGGAGGACTCCCGGATGGCCCCCGTCACCCATCGTTCCTGCCGCCCCTCCGCCCCGGGCCGGGGCAGCCTTCTCCCAGCCCGTGCTGAACGCCACCAAGAACCGTTGGTCGGCCGTTGTCCGTGCCCTCGCCGGCCTCCCTCGCGCCGCGTCATCCCCCACAGGGCATCGGCCTGCTCCGCCCTGCCGCGGATTCCGCATTGGGTACCGTCGACGGGCTCGGACCGGCATGAGCCTGTCCGGCCGATGCCGGAGACGGGGTTCCGGTAACGTTGCCTGGCCTTTCACAACCGGGCCGGCTTCGCCCTGGGCCGCGCTGGCGAGACGTCTCAGCGCGACGCGCTGCCCAGGTGCGGACACGGGCGGCGTCGCCCGGTCGCACGCCGGCTTCGATGGGGTCGAGGGCGAGCAACTGGGCGTGCTGGGTGCGGATGCGCTGGTCGACGGCGATGCTGATGCGCGCGTGGCGCCCGTCGCGGATCGCGGCGACCGTGCGGGCGTTGATGCAGAGCCGGGCGGCCAGGCAGGCGGCCGGCCAGCCCCGCTCGGCGAGTTCGGTGAGAAGAGCGGCGGCGGGATCGGCATCAACCTGACCGCGTCCCGCCCGTGGTGTCGCGGGTTGTTCGGGCGGCAGCGGGATGCCCAGCACCGCGTCCGCGGTGACACGGGAGACCTGGACCGGTCGGCGCGCGGCCGGTCGAAGGAGCCGGCGGATCAGGGTGACGGCGACGCCGGAGTCGTCGGCGATGTCCTGCGCGGACATGCCGAAATCGCGCAGGGCCAGGGCGTGCTGGGCCGCCGCCTCGGAGTCGACCCGGCCGCGGCGGCCGGCTGCCCGCTCCCGGTCGCGTTCCCGGCGCGCCTTGCGGGCAGCGACCAGGCAGGCCGGGCGGGTGCAGCCGTAGTCCGCGCACGACGGCTGGCCATGGCGCACCCGGCTGCGCGCGGGGCGGCGCTCACCGCGGGCGGGAGCGGGCGGAGACGAGGTGGGTTTTGGGGTCGGCATCGGAAGAGCTGCGGCTGGGACATCGGACGGGGCGGCATCCTGCCGGGCGCAGCCGCCAGGCGGTGGGTCGTCCCGTCGGTCGAGCAGCGCCACGGCCCCCAGTCCGGGCGCAGCTGCCAGGCGGTGGGTCGTCCCGTCGGTCGAGCAGCGCCACGGCGCCCGGACTGGGGGCCGTGTTGGTCTCCTTGTTCTCGCCGGTGCCGTACACGTTCACCATTGTGGCCGCCGCCGGAAGCCGGCCCGGATTTTCGGGCACCCGATACCCCGCGGCTCGGGGGCCAGGTGAACCGGGCCTCGGAACGTCTGTGGGCCCCGTACGCGGTGGGGCGTACGGGGCCACGGGACAAGTAGCACAGCCACGACCCGGTACCCACCGGCATCAACGTCCAGTACGGCACCGCCACCGAGGCCGGTACAACACCGCGACGACGAGCCGGTCGTCAACGGCGTCCGGCCGCGCGGAATCTGGGACCACTCCAGCGCCGACCCCGTCACCCTCTCTTCCCCGCCGACCCTCCCCCGCCCGTCCCGAGCGGAGGAGCCCTTCGTCCGGCCCGTGCCGGATGCCGCCAGGAACCGCTGGTGGGCCGTGGTCCGCGCCCTCGCCACCCGCTACAGCGAGCGCCCCGACAACCAGGCGCTGCGCCAGGCCGCCGCGCACGCCCGCGCCCCGCAGGCCCTCGGCGCCGACCGCGAAACTCTCGGCCGGCTGGCCGAGGAGACGACCAGGCTGACGGCCACCGCGAACCGGCTGCGCGAGCGCCTGGACGACGCCCTCACCCTGCTCCCCTGACCTCGGCGCCCCGGGGTCCGTCCCGTCGCCGGGCCGCGCTGGCGTACCGTCCGGATAGCCTGACGCGGCACAACACGGAAACAGAGACAGCGGCGCACGCGGTGACGGTGACAGCGACCACTCTCGGCTGGCTCGCCGCCCTGTCCTTCTGCGCCATCGCCTGCGCCGAGCTGACCGACCCCACCCCATGTGGACGGCTCCCGCTCGACCGCCCGATCATGTGAATGACCGTGATCGCCGGGGCCCTCGCACCGCTGGCTCTCCTCACGTCCACCAGCCAGATTCCGCGCCCGGGCGGCGTGCCGCTGGGCCTGGCGGAACAAGGCGTCTGGACGATCGGTGTCGTCCTCGTCGTGCGCCTGTTCCGGCGCACGCGATCGGTGCCTACTCCGACAAGCTGCTGATCAAGGTCATTCCGCAGATGCTGCCCGGCATCACCGCACTCCAGCGCATGAGCACCGACACCTCCGCCGAGGCCCTGGCCGAACGTGCACGCACCACCGTGCGGCGCGGGCACGGCCGCGAGGCCCTGCGGTGCCTGTCCAGGGGCGCCGACCACCCCCAGCGCAGCCCCGGACCTGCCGGCGAGGAGGGAACTGCCCTGCGCGAACGGCCCTCCCACCAGTGCCGGAGACACGGACTTCCCCGTCCTTCCTCCCGCCCCTGAAAGGCCAAATCTGATCCGCCCCCGGGCTACGACGCCGGCCCGGCGGACTGGAGTCCGTCGCCGTCTCCAGCGGGCTCGCGCCACTCCAGGTCGAGCTGATCGGCTCCCTCGCGTACGACGATGGGCCCGTGCTTCTTCTCCAGCTTGTTGTACTGGGTCCGACCTGACCCCTCCTGCTGGTAACCGGCCCACCGGGCCAGGTTGGGCCTGGTCAACTCCACACCCGCTTCCTGATGCGCCAGATAGATCCGCTCGGCGCGCTGGCCCTTCGTCTCGTTGGGCGGAGCGGCACCGAGCTTGACCTTCGGCTCCTCAGGCTCCCCGCCGGCCGCCTCGTCGTCCTCCGCGTCCCCGGCTCCCCCCTGTGGCGCCCCGTCCTCCGCGGCAGAGGCACCGGCCTCCTCCACCCGCTGCTCGGATTCCCCATCGAATGCCCTCTCCGGGCTGGGATCTGCGTGGGGCTGCTCAGCCGGGGCCGGAGTCGGGGCCACCGGCTCCGGCACCGCCGCCGAGACCCCAGCAGCCCGGTCCGCTGTTCCGCCGCCCGCGCCGGCCGGCGGCACGGCGGGCACGGTGACCGGCTCCGCTGCGGCGCTCGCCGCAGCGGGAACGGGCTCCAACGGTGCGGACGCGGACGCCACAACCGGGCGGGCGGGCGGCTCCGCTGCGACGGGCGCCGACTCGAGCTGCCGCTCGCCCGCCGGCGGCGCAGCAGCCTCTCCCCCGTCCCGTCCCACCGCGATACCGAGCCGGGCCTGACGCAGGGGCCGCAGTTCCTCGGCCGTCGCCTTCTTGCGCCAGCCGCGCCCGTGCCTCGCCCTCAGGTCCTGCCGCAGCAGCATCTTCTCCTGGTAGCGCTCCAGCGCGAGCGCGTAGGACCGTATCTCCCACAGCTTCATGTCCCGCCATATCGAGAAGGTCGCCACCGGCGCGAGGAACCAGCGCGACAGCCGCACGGAGTCCATGTGCTCGTCGAGCTCGATCGACGTCGCCTTGGCGATGGCGTTGCGCATCGCCTCGGTCACCGCGACGAACAACAGCGGGATCGTCGCGTGCATCGCCGAGCCCAAGACGTCCGGCCACGAGGAAGCGGCGTTGAACGTGATCGTCGCCGCCGTCAGCAGCCACGCAATGTACCGAAGCAACGGATACTTCAGGTTCACCGAGGTGAGCGCCAGGTCGAGGGCGAGCAGGACCGCGATACCGAGGTCGACCGCGAGCGGGAACGCCGGGGCGAAGCTGCCGAACCCCTTCTCCTCCGCCAGGGCCCTCACCGCGGTGTAGGAACCGGTGAACCCGGCCCCCGCGATCGCGATCGACCCCAACCCGATGGCACCGAACAGCGCCTTGCGCCCTCTGCCCCACCGCACCCGAGCCCCCTTCGGAGCAGGGCTCGACGGCACAGCCGGCCGGACGACGGTGCTGCTCGACCCAGCGGTCATGGATGTACTTCCCTCTCGTCAATCTGTGCGCAGGCGCGCATCGCACATAGAGGCGCGATCAACGCCCCCGGTGTGACACAGACCGACCTCCCACCGCATTCAAGCCACGCCGGTGGCCCTGAACGGTACGAGGGATGAAGTCCAGGAACCACCCCCTTCTCCCCACGTTACCCTCTCCCACCTGGCATTTTGTACCGAAGATCCGATCTGCCCCGCCCGCGAGAGCAACGCCACGCCTTGGCTACGCTTCAGTGCGCCAGTTCACGGACTGGCCGAAATTGTTCTCACTGATCGTCTGGGGAGCCCCGATGCCCGTGGTCACCATCGTCGTCGCGCTCCTCGCTGGCCTCGCCGCCGGAGCCGCCGCCCGACCGTTGATCTTCGCCCGCGCCGTCCCCCGCGGTGAACCCGCCCGAACCGCGTGCACCTCCTGCTCCACGCACTACCCGGCCCCCGGACTCCGCGGCCGCCTTCAGGCAGTGACGGGACGCTGCCCCGCCTGCGGAGCGAAGACCGGACCGCCCGCCGGGCTCCCGGAGGCCCTTACCGCAGCGGCCTTCGCAGCACTCGCCGCTACCGGAGCCGGCGGCTGGATCGGCGCCGCGCAGTACTGGCTGGCCGCCTGCGGCGCAGCCCTGAGCATCATCGACCTCAAGGTCCACCGCCTTCCCGACGTCCTCACCCTCCCCGCCTCCATCGGCACGATCCTGCTGCTGGCAGGAGCAGCGCTCGCCGGAGAACCGGGCAGCTTCTTGCGCGCCCTCGCCGCGGCGGGAGTGGTGACGGCTGCCTACCTCGTCCTCGTCGTGACCGGCATGGGAATGGGTGACGTCAAACTCGCACCGGCCATCGGCGCGCTTCTCGGCTGGTCGAGCTGGACCGTTGCCGTCCGGGGAGTATTCGCTGGGTTCCTCCTGGCGTCGGCCGTCGGCTTCCTCCTACTCCTGATCAGACGGGTGTCCGCGCGAAGCCACCTAGCCTTCGGGCCGCACATGATCATCGGGGCGCTCGTTCTCTGCGCCGCGAGCACCTAACCCAAGCATCGGACCACCCCTCAACGTGACCCACGAGTTGGGTCGAGAGCGCCACGCGGCGCCTCGAGCGGCACAGCGGTGTCGAGGGAGATGCAGGTACGCCTCGCCCGGCAGGTGAAAGCCGGTGAGATGCGCTGCGGACGCTCTGCCGGTTCACCCGTTCGTGACCCTGGTGACGCCGCCCGATGCGCACGCCGTTCAAGCATCCGCTACCGGAGCGGACAGCGTTCGGGGCCTCGCGCTGCTACCGCCGAAGCGTCCCTCAACGACCGAAGTGCAGCGTACGCACGGGCCGAATTTACCTTTTTGCTCGAATGGTTGATATGCATTCAATGTGGAATTTCGAGCGGTTCCGAGGGTCAGCTGGAGTGCGAATCAGACCCCAGCGACACGCAGAAGCAACTTGCCTGCATTGCAAAGAAACCTTCAAAACAGGCTCTGACCTGCACTTTCACATGTTCACTAGCTAGGACACAGGGCGGGACACAGGATGGGACACAGGGACACGACCAGCTCCATCGCTCCGTAGACCTTCCAGATTTCTAGCTACGCGGGAAGCTTCTGCGGATACCTACAGAGGCTCCAGCGGTGCACGCAAGCACCCCCGAGCGCGGATGACGGTCTGCACGTTCAGCCAGAACACCCATCTTCCTTGCACGCATCCCTCAGCGCGTACACACCCGCAAGAAGCCCCAACTCTGCTAGCGTGAGCCCGCCATCCAGTGGATTGGATGGCAACCGGTCAGCAACTCAGCAAGTTCGGCGCCGCAGCGACCAGCCGTCAGGGGTTAGCGATCAGGCAATGGAAGGCATGCAAAGCTTCACGTTGCCCCATCGGGAAGCCCTACCAGTACGGCGCTCACCGCAATTTGAGGGTCACCAACGCGTCAGCTGACTGGCTTGCCTGACCGCCACGTAGCAACTCGCCAAGTAGTAAGCAGGTACTCCACTCTCATGCCTGAGCAACTCGCCACAGAGCCGGCACAGGGCCTGGTGCCCTCTCCTGCCAGCGAAGCCAGTTCAGTTCCCGCGACGTTCCTGTCCGGGAACATCACGCCGCCCGTTCTGACAGTGCCCTCTCACGTAAGCACTGAAGTCCGAGAACTGATTTACAGCCTCCCGGAGCCCTTGCGGACGGCTGTCCTCGCTGCCCTCAACACTCCTGACGGCGTGAAGATCACCATGGGCAACGCCAAGGGCGGCGTGATGAAGACAACACTCTCCGTCTACGTCGCGTTGATTCTGGCGCTCACTGGTGAACCCGTTCTCCTCGTGGATGCCGACGACACCAACAAGACCTGCCTCAAATGGCAGGCTGCGGCCGAAGAAGATTGGCCATCGCTCGTAACTGTTGTCGGCTACACAGGATCCGCCATGGCCAAGCAGGTCAAGGACCTCATGGCACGAGGCTTCAAGCACCTGGTGATCGACGTTGGCCCCACGGACAAGGGTGTCCTGAAGACTGCCTGGATGTTGACCAAGCGAGGGATCGTTCCAACCCAACAGCACGTCGGCGACGTCGTGCAGTTGACGACTACGTTCGATCTCCTCAAGGAGATGGGCGAGCACGTCGACCTCTTCGTCATGCTCGCCAAGTCCTTCCCCAAGCGCAGCAGCTTCAGCAACGCCCGCGACTACATCCAGGGCTTGATCGACGGCGAGAGCGCCGACCACCCGGACGGCCTCCCAAGCGTGGCGCTTCTGGACAGCACCGTTCCTCTACTTGAAGGAATCGCCGACACCTGGGGTTCCATCCCGGATGATTTCATGCACTTCGGATCGGTACTCGCCGAAGCCCTCGGAGTCCCGGCCTCAGTCATCGCCGAGCGTGAAGCTGCCTGGCTTGCGAACGAGGCGGAGGCGCAGTGATGGCTGAAGCTAAGGGGGGAAGTCAGACTCCACCTCGACGGCGAAAGCCGCAGAAAGCCAGTGCCGCTTTCGGGAAGCTGAACCAACTGTCAGCTTCCGGTGCACTTTCCAAGATCAACGGCGAGCCGACGCCCTCACCCGCGCCAGCCGAACCTGTGCAGGCTTCCCCGGCCGCCAGCGGTACGCCGACCAACCTGGCACCTGTAGTCACCCCCGACACCACCGGGCCCGCAACTGACAGCAAGTCTTCCGCGAAAACGCTCACGAACGCTCACGAGTCGTCGGTAGACAACACTCCGGGGGAGCCTGTGCAGGCTTCCCCGGCCGCCGGCGGTACGCCGACCCACCTGACACCTACCGACACACCCCAGCACCCTGGGAATGCTCGTGAAGAAACTGCGGATTCGTCGAGCACGCCAACCGAACGCGAGTCCGCGGGGACACCCTCGATCGATGGACTGATGGCGACGGAGAGCACCCCGTCCGAGAGGCCGGACGCCACCTCGGACGCGACGCCGATCCCTGCACAGAATCCAGTTGAGGGTCCGCCGCGACGTCTCTCCGCTCAACGCCTCACCGACACCCGCTTGCCCCTCTCCGGGCATGAGGTGCTCGAAGGACAGGACTCACCGCCGCCCCGGGGCGCGGTCACCCTCAGGAGCACTTCAGGGCCCGACTTCCCCGCTACGAGCGGCTTCTCCGAGAAGCGGATGCTCAACGCGCTTCCCCCGCAGCTCGCCGAGAAGGTGCAGGGGTTGCCGGTCGCATACATCGAGCTCGCGAGAAGCTATCGCCAAGCGCAGGCAACACGAACCGGCACTAAGCCTGCGAAGCGCAACATCCGGCTTCACACCGAGGTCGCAGTCGCAGTTAACCGCCAGATGGTCAGCGACAAGCGCATGCTCGGACTCAGGAACCTGAAGCCAAGTCAGTACCTGGACGCTGCAATCACCCTGGCACGAGACATCTCGGTCGCCGATCTCATCAAGGCTGCCGACGAGTTCCGGGACAGGCACCTGGGGGAGGAAAGCGGTTCAGCATCCCCCAACCACTACAGCATCAGCCGCGAGAACGATGTCTGGCTGAACGACATGATGGACGAGCTACTTCTGGCGAACACCACTGGCCTACACGGGCACATGGTCAATGTGATCGTCCAGTCGTTCCTTGAGCAGTTGAGAGCTGAGGCCCCAGCAGCGGACTGACCCGGGCTCAAGGTTGTCGTGGCCCCATGCACCCTCGAAGGGCGAGCCGCATCCAGTGGCTCGCCCTTCTTCGTGAGCAGAATTCACATAAGGGCAAGCTAGGACACATGCCGGGACACAGCATGGGACACGGGGACACGCGGACCCCCGATGGGCACCCCTCTGCGCCCAGGGGTCGGTCTTCACAATCCTGCTCATCCCCGTGGTTCACTATCGACCGAAGGCACGTCAGCCCCGAAACTGCGCGACCCTCGCGCACCTCTGAACGTGCGGAACTCCCCACTCTCGACCGGTCCGCACGCTCAGCACGACATGCACCTGGGCGCCAAGTGCCCTCCCACCTGCATCTTTTTGCCAATCTGAGGGATCCCAGCGAGTACTGATGGCCGTAATTGGCCAGGCCGGCGACACGCTGAAAACCCCGCCTTGCATCAGATATGCGCGAGGGTCGTATGATTCGCAACACGGCGCGATAGGCTCGCGCTCACCTACCAGTCGCCAGCGGAGGGAGATCCAAGTGCCGCCACGTCGTTCATCCGTACGCAGAAACGGAACGATGTCGCAGCGCACCGTGTCCGAATGGTCCGGAGTAGGTGCAGGAACACTCAAGAACCTGGCACGGATCGGTCTGCTACCGGACGCCAATCAACTGCGCCCACACGACGTTGTGCTCGCTCAGGTGGCCGCAGCGCTCGGCGCTACCAGGTCTACGAACCGGGAATCCCAACAAGGCGAACGCACCACGACAGCGTTCCAGCGCGACTGGGATGCCGTGCGGATAGTCATGGAGCTACTGGTCGCCGCTTCCGAGCCGGACTCGGAGGACAAGATCCACCCGCGAACACGCCTTGTCGCCTTCCCCGAGTCAGTCGCTCTGGCGCACCAGGACTACCAACTGCTGCAGCTCAGTGAGGAAGCTCTCGCGAACAAGCTGCCGTACCACGTCCTGCCCATCGGTACCTGGCACGAGGAACTTCAGCAGCGTCTTGCTGACGAGCTCGAAGAAGGAGCCGCCAAGGCAGCCGCATAAAAGAGAACGGCACCCACATACCTGCCGCAAACAGAGTGGGTGCCGGACTGACAAGGCTAGGTAGCCCCTCTCGCCATCCTCGAGGTTACCAGCCCCCAGCCGAGTCGTCTCCACCCATCGGAGCCTCGGCTACACGTGTCTCCATCGCCACGCTTGTGAAACTGGTACCTCATGCCGTCTTGCCCCAGGTTGACGGCGCTTGCAGGGGGCTGTACGTGCCCTGCCTTGCAGAAGCGTCCGCACGACCTGCTCCCGCGCTCGGCCACTATGCGCGCAACTCACCATCGGGCTGCTGAGCCGTCGCCCGGCCGGCTCCCCTTCCTATGCCAAGCGCCTGTGCCCTGGCCACACCACCTAGTGGCCGAGAGGCTGTGTCGTACCTCGCCGCGTGCCCACTCCACGGGCCTCGCAGGTTACGACCACTTGGCAGCGCTGATCGTGCGCTCATACAGGGTTGGGGGGGCGCAGAACCTGGTGTTCTGCGCCCCCCAACCCCAACGGAGGGAGGTAAAGCCCGCTACATCTGAACATGTCGCGTCTGGCCTCTGTGCTTCCCCAAGCTAGCCGGACGGCGATGCATGTTGCCCTCATACCCCTCGACAGGAGCAGATCATACCTGCCAGCCGCAGGGCTAGCTTCGTATTGTCAAAAATAGACTCTCCCAAGTCTTCTTCGAACTACGCCCAAAACACCAACAAACGCCCCTCAGTCTGGCTCTGGCGAGAAGGTGCCTCCCGTCGGCAGTCCGACACATCGGCGTCTCCATCTATCGACCGTCCAGCAGTCGACCCGTTGCTGTTGCTTCGGCGGACGCGGGAGCGTCTCTCCGCGGCGCTCGACGCCCTGTTGTCCGACCGGTCCCTGCGGACGCGGTCGGCTTCGGATGCGCTGGCTGCGGTAGTCCTGCTGGCCAAGTCGCCGGCACAGAAGTCACGACTCGAGCTCCCCGCTGTTGAGTTGGCTCGATGGCTTGGCGTGTCCAAGTCCTGGGTCCACCACCACGTCCTTCCCGGCCTGCGCGAGAGCGGCGCGGTGGCGACCGAGGTGGTGACGAAATCGGTGGAGGGTGTGCGCCGTGTAGCGGGGTTGTCCTGGGAGTTGCTGCCGTTGACGGCTGCTCGGGCACGGCACGCCGACCCGTTGGCGCTGGAGAAGCGGGATCTTGCGGTTCTGCTGTCGGTGTGCGAGGCCCTGTTCGGTCCGGGGTGGGCTCCGGTGGGTAAGCCGGAGACGCCCCCTGGTCTGCTGGCGGCGCGTCGGGGCCGGGGGGCGGCGGCCGAGCGGCTGGGACTACTGCGGTTGGTGCTGGCGGCACGGCCGGATGGCAGCGTGCGGCTGGTCGGCGGCGGCGTGAAGGCTGGGTTCGATCGTGCGGACGCGACGGTCGCGCAGCTGGTCGGGTGCTCGATGGAGGAGGCAGCCCGGGTTGTGGACGGGTTGGTCGGCCAAGGGCTGCTCGAGGTGTCGGGCCGGGGCGTGGCTGGCGCGCGGGTGAAGGTGGTGGTGCCTGCGGTGGCCGCCGCGCACGGCCGCTTCGCGGAAGGCTTGCGAGTCGTCCGGGAGGAGATGCAGGAGGACGTCGAACCTGGCGATGACGGCTCGGTTGGTCAGGGCATGGTGTGCGTGCACTGCGCGTCTGGGGTGGATGCCGAGGATCCGGCGAACCCGGGGGAGGGGTGGGAGCAGCCGGCCTTCTTTCTGGTTCTGGAGGGTGGTCTGCTCGATGTTGATGGTGCATTCAGGGTTCAGGAGGCTGCCGAGGTTTCGGTAGCTGCACCGGATTGTGCTTCTGACCTGGGCGAACGGGGGGCTGAGGAGGTCGTCGACGGTCGGGCTGATGGTGCAGCGCTCCACGCTGACCACGCGTCGGTGGTTACTCAGGCTGGGTTTGTTTCTGCTTCGTCTCGCTTTTCCGGCGAAGCCGTATCGGGGTGCTCGCCGTTGCCGGGACGCGCGTACGAGCGTGAGGACCGGTCCGGTTCGGCTCCGATGGATCTGGTGGGCGAGTCGGGTGGTTCCGGTGGCCCGCTTCGCGGGGAACTTCAGCAGGATCTCGACGTCAGTCGGCAGCGCAGACAAGCTTCGGTGGCGGGTGCGACAGTGCCGCTGCGGTGGTCGTTGCCGCGTGGGCTGGAGCGGGTGCTGAGTCCGGTGTGGTCGGAGTGGGCGCGGATCGGGCATGCGGGTGGACGGCACCGGGTCCGGGCGGCGGTGCGGGCTGAGCTAGTGCGGCTGGGCGGGATCGTGGGCCTGGAGCAGGCGCCGGTGGTGCTGGCGGAGCGGTTGGAGCGGCGGTTGGCTGCGCAGTGCGGACAACCGGTCCGTGATCCGGTCGGGTGGCTGCTGGGACGGGGGTTGCCGCAGCGGGCGGAGTGCTACGCCACGGGGTGCGATGACCGGGTTCGGATGGAGACGGGGTTGGTGTGCCCGTCCTGCGAGCTGCTGATCGAGGACCGGCGGGCCCTGCGGCATCAGGTCGCCCGGGCTGTCACCGAGGAGCTGCCGCGTCTGGAGCCGGAGGCGTTCCGTGCGGAGGTGGAAGCGCGGCTCGGTCGGGAGGTTGCCCGGCAGGCTGCCGCGGCCGCTGTACGGTGGGAGCAGGCCGCCGGGGAACGCGCCCGGCGCGAGGAGGCGTGGGCCCGTCGTCGCGAGGAACGCGCGGCGGCCGAAGCGGAGTTGGCTGCTCGGGCCTGTACGGGATGCGGGGTGCCGGAGGCCGGTGGGCTGTGCCTGACGTGCTCGCAGCGGCGCGCGGCGCGGCAGTCCCTGGAGCAGGCCGCGCAGTTCGCGACCGTGGCCGTCGGCCCGGTGGATGCTCCGGGTGCAGCAGCCCGGCTGGCCGGATGCCTCGCACTTCTGGAGGCCGAAGCCGGGCAGACGGGACGGCGACTGCGCGGTGAGGGACTGCCGGAGGCGGTGGTGGCCTGGCAGGTCAGGGAGCTGGCCGAGCAGATCTGCGGCCGGGAGCGGGCGCGAGCGCTTCAGGTTCTGCTCGACGGCCCGCAGGCCCGGGTCGAGAGCGAACGGGTGGCATTGATCGAGCGGATGCGGCGGCGCGAGGAGCCCGAGGTGCGTGCTGCGGCCGGCGAGGCTGCCCGGCGGTGCGCCGAGGCCCTGCTGGCGCATCGGCTCGGCGAGGTCCGAGCCGCGGTCCAGGGGCCGGTCCGGGAACGGTCTGGTGGCTGGCGGGAACGGATGGCGCGGTGTGCGGACCTGCCGCTGGAGGGCGAGGCCCCTGTGCCGTCGGCGCGGGTGGCCGAGGGTTCCGGGGCGGTGAGTGCGGCATGAACGCTGGTCGTCAGCTGGCCTTGCGGTGCGCGGTCCGGGGGTGGTGGGTGCATCCGCTGCTGCCCAACTCCAAGCGCCCGCCTGGGAATTGTCATCGGTGCCGACCGCCGGCGGCGGGGGAGCGGGCCGCCTGCGGCTTCCCCGAAGGCGCCGACGGCTGCGGCTGTCTGTCCGCGGGGCGGTATTGCCACGGAGTGCGGGCGGCGACACGGGATCCGGAGCTGATCCGGTCCTGGTGGCGCGGCGGCCGCGACTTCGCCGTCGGTGTGGCTACCGGCCCGTCCGGCCTCGTGGTTGTCGACCTGGACGACCACCACCACCCGCCGCCGGACGCCGCACTGCTGCTGCCCGGCCTTGATCCGGCTGCCGTCCCGGCAGTTGGTTCGGTGCGTAGCGGGGTGGACGTGCTGGAGTTGCTGTGCCGGGTGAGGCGAGCCGAGAGCCTGCTGCACGCCCCGCCGACGTTGACGGTGCGCACCCCCTCCGGCGGGCTGCACCTTTGGTACCGGGTCGGGAGCAGCGGGCGGTTCACGCAGGGCTCGAGCCGGCTGGGCTGGCAGGTCGACGTGCGGGCCGGCTGGTCCACCGCCGTCGCGCCCGGCACCGTTACCGCGGCTGGCCGCTACGAGCGGTTCGGGCCGGCAACCGAGCCGGCCCGGTTGCCGCGCTGGCTCGCGCTCGAACTCACGCGTGTCGGCCTGCGGGCCCCCGACCCCGACGATGCGCCGCCGGCTCGGATCCGCCTTCCCCGCCCCGGCGCCCGCCACCAGCCACAAGACGGGTCCGCGTACGCCGCTGCGGCGCTGCGCGGTGAAGTCGACGCTGTGGCCTCGGCGCGCGCTGGCCGCAACGACCAGCTCAACCGTTCGGGTTTCCGCCTCGGCCAGTTGGTCGGCGCCGGGCTGCTGGACCTCGCCGACGTCCACCAGGCGCTGACCGAGGCCGCCGCGCAGGCCGGGGTCGATCCCGGCGAGGCCAAAGCGCAGTCCACCCTCCGCCGCGCACTTCAGGCGGGCATGCGCTCGCCGCGCACCGTCCCGAGCACGGGAGCACGGCCATGAACCACCCCTTCACCACCCGTCTCCCGCCGCCCTTCCCGGCCACCGAACCCCGCCCCGCGGGTCGGCGGACCGGCGAAGCGGCGGAATCGTCCCCGACGGGTGACGCGGCGCCGGACGAGCCGCAGCAGCGCGCCGAGCGCGGGCCGAAGCTCTCGCAGGCCGACATCCTGCTGCACCTGGGCATGGACGAGTACCACCTGGTGCGCCACGACCAGACCGCGTACGCCGTCCCCGCCGCCGGACCGCCGATCGCCCGCCCGCTGCGCGCTAACGGTGGCTTCAGCGGCACCGGCTCCCTTCGACAGCTCCTCAACCGCTCGTACGTGCTGGCGACCGGCCGGGCTCCGTCCCAGGGGTGCCTGACCGACGCGATCGCCTCCATGGACGCCCTCGCCCTGGACGCCGAGGAACGGCCGGTCTGCCTGCGGATCGCCGCCGACCCGGCCGACGAGCAGGCGACCTGGCTCGACCTGGGCCGCTCCGACGGGCTCAGCGTGCTGATCGAGCCGGACACCTGGTCGGTGACCACCCCGCCCGTCGGCGAGGGACCTCTGTGGCGGCGTACCAACCTGACCGGCGAACTACCGATTCCCGAACGCGATCCGGGCGGCTGGCGGGCCGGGCTCGGGCTGCTGCGCGAGCTGTCCGCGCTCACCGAGCCTTCCTGGCGGATGGCCGTCGCGTGGCTGCTCGCCGGGCTGCGCCCCGACATGCCGCGCCCCACCGGCTACCTCAACGGCGAGCCCGGCACCGCCAAGACCACGACGGCCCGGCAGATGCTGCGCGTCCTGGACGGGATCCGCGCCGAGGTCCGCAGCGTCCCCCGCAGCGAGGACGACGCCATGGTGACCGCCTCCGCGGGATGGACCATGGGCCTGGACAATCTCGCCGGCATTCCCCAGTGGCTGTCGGACTTCCTGTGCCGGGCCTCCACCGGGGCCGCCGTCGCGAAGAGGGAAATGTACACCGACGGCGACGTCACCTCCTGGGCCTACAAGCGCCCCGTCCTGCTCACCGCCATTGATGTCGGAGCCCTCCAGGCCGACCTCGGCGACCGCCTGCTCCCCTTCACCATGGAGGCCATCGACCCCAAGGCCCGGCGCAGCGAACACGACCTGTGGCGCCGCTACCGCGCCGCCCACGGCCGCATCCTCGGCGGCCTGGTCGACCTGGCGGCCGCGGTGTGGGCCCGCCTGCCCGACGCCGCCGAACAGCTCACCCGAAAGCCGCGGATGGCCGACTGGGCGGAGATGCTGTGGGCGCTGGACGCCGTCACCGGCTGGGACACCCTGGACACCTACACCCGCGCCCAGCACTCGGTCACCGACGACGTCATCGACGCCGACCCGGTCGCCACCGCCCTCACCCGCTGGTCCGCCACCGCCACCACCACCCAGTGGCAGGCGACGGCCGCCCAGATCGACGAGGCGCTCCGACCACCCGGCGCGATCCCGGACAACTGGCCCAAGACCACCGCCCGGCTCTCCGCCCGCCTCACCTCCCTCGCACCGGTCCTGCGCCAACACGGGATCGACATCCGCAAGTTGCAACGCACCAGCATCGCCCGCGGCTTCCTCATCACCCGACACCCCGGCTCCGGACCACCTGCCTGACCCACGCCCCCTGACCGCCCCGGCCTGCGCCGCCCAGACCCCACACCGCTGCCGAACCCGCCCCTGACGCGCGGGCCGCCACCACGCCCGGACACAGCGCACCAGACGTCACACGGGCCGGTGCGATCCCCTCTTCCGTCGGGACACCGGTGAGAAGCGGCCGAACCGTGACGCTCACAACCGGTCCGGGAACGGACCGCGCGGCGCGCCACCACTCCGACACGTCCGCGCCGCCGCTGGCGGCGCACGCGCCGATCACCACCCACCGCTGCCCGCCCGGAACGGTGGGTGGTTGACCTCTGACAGGTGATCTTGACCGTTTGCCAGGTGAGGTCGACCGCCTCGCTTGAGACCGCCCGTGTGTCAGGAGGGTTCGCCGAGTCGGGCGGCGGAGGCGTTCGGCCGGCCAACTCGGCGTAGGTAACGACCCTGGGCGGCTTGTTCGGACTCCAGGTCGAGTGCAGTGGCGATCCTGCGGAAGGTCAGCAGGGGCTTGCCGTCGGCGGCTTCTGTCCGGGCGGCGAGAAGGAGTGCGGCCTCGGCCTGGTCGATGTCCTCGCGCGCTGCGCGGATGAGGGACAGGGCGTCAAGGACATCGGACTCATCGGCGCGGTGGACCGGTTCTCGCTGCAGGATGTGGCGGGCCTGGGCAGTGATGACCGCTTGCAGGGCGACGGGGATGCTCGCATTCGCCCGGTGTCGGCGCTCGTCGTCGAGTGTGGCGCCATGGCGGTCGAGCAGGCGGGCCAGCGCGGCGGCCTGGTCGTCACCAAGGACACCGGGAACCGCGCGGGCGTGCTGAGGATTCGTCATAGCCCGAAGAATCGAGACACAGCGTCATGCTGTCAATGCCGCGTTGTGGTGCGCTTCGGGAACGTCGTCCTCGATCGCGTCCGGGTTCTCATAGAGGGCCAGCTCGGCTTGTTGTGCACGAACGTTCCGGCCGTGGCAGCGGGGTGAACAGGCACTACGTGGGCTGACCGCGGGCCGGCCTCGACGTTCGCCCGGGGCGGGCGGCCGCAGGACTCGCAGAGCGGGAGGTCTGGCGGCGGTGGTCTGCGTCCGAGGACGCCCTGGAGTTCGAAGAGGTCCCGTCCGGTCGCGGCGGCGAGGCGGGACCAGCTGACGGGGCCGGCCGTCATGGGAGGGTCGCAGAAGTAGGCACGCAGGTAGAAGGGCTCGAGGCAATTCACCGCACGCGAGGCGTGCGGTGAAGGTCTCGGCGGCCGCCCCGGTCGATCTGGTCGCCGGCCCGCACGTCCACGACCCGGCCCCGGCCGTTTGACAGCCGCACGAACAAGTCGGGCGCATGCCGGCGCCGCCGCTTCCCGTCGTGCCAGTGCAGCCAGAACGGCTGCGACGCGTTCCCGACCACTTCGGGATCGCGGCCCAGCAGGATCAGCCGATCCGCTCCAGCCACGAGTTGTAGCCCACATGGGCGCCCACCGTGACCGAGTAGTACAGACCGGCGAAACCCTCCCCGCCCTTGGCCCAGCGGAACTCCCGGACCGAATCGGCCGCCTCGAACCGACGGTTCCAGCCCTGGCCCAACGGCAGGCGGCGGCGCTGCCGGTGACGCAGTTCTGACGCTGCCCATGACGCACCGCGACTCCCGCCAGCACCCGCAATGACCTGCATCTTTCGCACTATCCCGGCATAGCAATGACGCAATGACGCTCTCAAGCCTCATCTCTCTGAAACGAGAAGAGGGAAGAAAAAGAGAAGGACCGGAGAGATGGGGCATCGGAGCGTCACCAGCGTACGCACGGTCAGGAGCTGAGGGAGGAAACTGCACGTCAGCGCCGGGGTGGGGCAGCATGACACAGGGGCGTCCGGCAGCGTCACGGCGGGCCGGGGGCGTCACCGCGAGCGTCGTGCTGGCCCGGCCGGCCTTGCACCGGCCACGGGATCAACCGGTTCCGGCAGGTCAGGCCCCGCTCAGGACCCCGTGGCGCACCCCGGCAAGAAGGTCGGCCAGCGCCGCCCGGCCTGAGGCCGGGCGGCGGGGCGACGGCTTCGCCACTTGACTGCGAACGCGGTCACCGCCTCGCTGGCCGCGCACCTGCCCCGCGACCGCGGCCGGCAGTACCTCGGTGGCATCGAGGCCGGTCACCGTGAAGTACACGAGCGCAGCCTCGCCCGGCTGATCCACCAAGAGATCGACCATCCGAACGGCCGGCTCTACACGCCGGTGCCGACGGATCGGCCACGGGTGGGTCTACGACCAGTAGCGGACGGTCCGACCGCCGAACCGGGTCTCCAGGCGCCGGATGCGCACTGCGGAAGTTGCCGCACTGAGTCCCTTCAGCCCCTACCCCTGCGCGCCGTCCCCGGACACGTCACCCAGGCGGAGAGCCTCTCCCGCCGAACACAGTGAGGAACCCGACCTGCCGACCGACCGGGCCCGGTATGGAGGCGGCGGCCGTGAACCAGCGGCTGGAGCGCAGCGCCTGGGCGACGCACTCGGCCACCGCGTCACCGACCGGCGCCACCCACGTCTGCGGCAACTCCAGCTCGGGCAGGTCCTCCAGGTCCAGGCCTCCTCCAAGTGCTGGACAAGCAGGTGGACAGTGCCCGTGAGGGGTCGCTGGCGTGGCGCTGTCCGTCGCCGGGGTCCATCTGGCCGGGAGATCGATGGCCCGGGTGAAGAAGTCACACAGCGCCCCGAACAGTTACGGGTCCGCACGGTGGGACGGTTGTCGCGGGCCCTGACGCCCAGTCCAGGACGGTGTTCACGTGCGCGCGCCGGGCCGGCCGCGGCATCCGGGTCGACGCTGGGTTCGTCCGTGGCGGCCTCGGCCGAGGTGAGGTCGGCCTCCGCCGGACTTTCCGGCTCGCCGGGGGAACGCCGTCCAGATGGGTCTGCCGCCGGTCGAACGCCGCGGCTTCCTCTTTCTCGCGCTGGTCCGCGGCGTGCTCCCAGCGGCCCTCGGACCCGGCCGCCGGCAGTGCGGTGACGGACCGGGCGAGCATCGGTTCCAGAGGAGGGGACAGGCGCACCTGCTGATTCTCACCGGCCACCTCACATCGGGCGCGCGGGAGCAGAACGACGGGGACGAGGAGGTGCATGGACCCGGGTAGGCGCTGTCGCCCGAAACGTCCGACGCCCGGACCTTGTTCCTGCCACGATCAGCACCAGACCAGCCTTGAATGTGAGGGGATGCGATGACGACGGTGGAGCGGCCCACGTCCGGGCAGCTGCGGGCGGTGCGGTGGAAGCCCGTCGACCAGGTGCTGCGACGGTACTCGACCACCTCGCTGCTGACTCTGCTGGACGCGGCGCTCGCCTCCCCAAACTGCGCCCGCTTCCACGACCACCTGCTCCTGCTGTGGACACGGGTGCTGCGCGGGACGGCGCATCCAGGAATCGAGGCCGACGCTCAGGACCTGCCGAGGCTGGTCGAGGCCGCCATGCGCGCGGCACCGGGGCGGATGACTATGACCGAGGCAGAGCCGCGCGACCCGCGCGCCCTGGTGCGCTTCGAGGTCGCCGGCCGGAGACTGCTGGTCCACCCCGGCGAGCTCGACCACCCCCTGATCGTGCTGCGGCAGATCCGTACAACCGCGCTCGCCGTCGACGACCAGCTCGCCGCGATCCGCGGGTTCACCCTCACCGACGTACTGGAGCTGGTACTGCACTACACCGACCACGTCGTCCAAGCGCTCGCTCCGGCGTGGCCCCGGCCCGAAGGCGACCAACGCGCGGACGGCTTCGCGTGCGGCGTCCTGCCCGCCGAGGTGGCCGCGGCACGAGCGCTCGCCGACTTGGACCCAGAAGTTCTGGCCGGCCGATGCCGGGAACCGGAACGAGCCCGGCGGGCCCTTGCCTGGCTGACCGCCGACCTGCACCGGATGCCGCTGCGCTACCACCCGGGCACCCCGCTGCTCGGACCGGTCCTCGCCGTCCGCGCATACGGCCGCCACCGTCTCGTCCCGGTCTCCGCCGCACTGGACACCCTCGCCGCGGCCGCCGCCGGACTGACCACTGACCTGCCCGACGCGGGCGCCGCGCAGCAGCTGTTGCACAAGCTCACCGTCGACCGCGCCGCCCAACTGCTCGGTCTCACCCACGCCCCGGTGCACCCCGAGCCGGTCGAAGTGATCGGTTCCGACAGCCTCCGCTACGACACCGCGGTCGTATCCGGGCTTCCCGGCGGTCTGCCGGTCCGGATCGAGGAGGCCCGCACCATCCTGCCCCCGGCCGGAGAGGGCAGGGGCCGGCTGGTCGTTTACGGCGGGCCGGAGACTCTGGGGCCCGAGGTGATCACCGACACCGCCTACCTGCACGTCGAGGAACTCGCCGAGGTCCTGGCCGATGCCCAAGGCGACCCGTCTCTGCTGGCCCTGTTCGTCGCAGAGCTGACCGCGCACCCGGGCGTGGACGCGATCGCCTGTCACGAGCCGCTCGACGCCTGGAAGAAGTGGCACCGCGACGGCACCCTCCTGCTCCCCGGCCCGTACCGCCCCGAGGTGGCCGTCGTCCCGGCTGCCGGACACGACATGTCCTGGCAGCGCGCCGCCGACTGGGCACGGGTCGATGATGTGCTGGCCGCCGCCGGGCTCCCCACATCCCTGGACTGGCGCTTCGCACGGCTGACCGAACCCGATCCTGGGGCGGCCGGCCCGTACGCAGACCTGCTGGAGCCCGGCGACACCTCTGCCGGGGGCGGGGGGATGCTGGTCCGGGTCAGCACTGCACCGCCTCTGGTGGTCCAGGCCGCCCCCTGCCCCGAGCCGGGCACCCTCCTGGACGCGCCATCCATGGCCGCGCTCGCCGACAGCATCCGTTCCACCCTTGCCCCACATCCGGTCCTGGCAGCCCACACCACCCTTCCCGACGGAGCCCCGCTGACCATCCAGATCACCGAGACCCCGCCCTCCTACGAGTGGGCCGAACCAGCCGGGCCCGCTCAGGGGCCGGGCCCCGAGGACGGGGGGAGCGGTGCGGGGGAGCGGTGGCCGGTGCACGTCTGCGCCGATGCGGACACCGCCCGGATAGGCCTTGTGCTCGACCGTGTGCTGATCGCCGGGTTCACCGGCGACGGGCGCCCGGGCCACCAGCTTCTCGGCCAACTGCTGCATCACCTCACCACCACCGTCCGCGCCGGTCGCTCAGCCCCGCCCGGCATCGGCCGGCTGGAGTTCACCACCGCCTGGGATGCGGCCCTGCCCGTGCTGCGGCTGTTCACCGGCCCCACCACCCAGCCTCCCGCCACACCGGCCTTCGGTCTGCCGCGCTCGCCTCACGTGCACGTACGCGCCCTTCGGATCGTGGCCGGCGCCGTCCGCGACGCCCGGATTGCCGCCGGCACCTGGCACGGCCCCGACGCCTACCGGGCCGGCGGCCCCGGCGACCAGCTCCTGCACACTCTGGAGACCCTGCTCGACCAGCAGATCCGCAGCCACCGGCCCGACCTCGTCCCCGAACTCGCCCGGCAGCTGAACGCCGCCCTCGCACAGCGAACCCGCCGCAGGCACGAGGCCGTGGTGAACCTCGCTCTGCCCTGGGACGAGAACTGGGATCAGGAGACCGGACGCCGCCAGTACGAGTACGCCACGGTCACCACCGCGCTCCAACTGCTCCTCCAACACGCGACTGCTCACCCACCGAACGGCAACCGGCCGCCTGACACCCTGGCCGTGGCCGACCTGGTTGCGCTCGCCGAGCTCGTCCTTCGCTGCGGCATCACCGCAGTCGCCGCGGCCCGCCGCCTCCACGACCTCCACCTGACCATCCACCCCACCGGCATCGTCACCCTCACCGCTGACGAGAACCATGGCGGCCAGGGGGACGATGCGCCCACCCAGCACGATGCGGACGTGCTGATTCATCTCGGCTTCGACGCCGACGCCCACGGCCGTGCACGGGACGCCGACTTCCTCGCCCGCGTCCGCGCCCGCGGCGACACCCCCGCAGACCCGGTCGCACCTGACGCGCTCGCCCCCGCCGGCCGGCGCACAACGCTGCCGTACAGCGCGCCGACCCTGATCACCGGCAGCCCTCTGCACCGAGCCGACCAACTCCTCCACCAGCACTGGGGATTCGGCCTCGCAGCACTGCGTGCCGTTCTCTCCACCGCCGCAGACTGGCCCACCGGTCCCGACGGCACCGCGACCGTCACTCCGGCCGAGCTGACCACCGAAGCGGCGGTGTGGTCCCAGCTGCCCAAGGCCGAACTCGCCGCCGCCGTCGACCGACTACGCCTTCACCCGGGTAACGCCGACACAGACCGACCCCACCCCTACACCGAGGTCGAACGCCGCGCCCGCACCATGACCCATCCGCTCATCGAGCACGACGGCCGTCTCCTGCTCCTGCCCTGGCTGCTGACCACCTCGGCCGAGCTGTACGGCTCCTACCTCGACAACGGCCGACTCCCCCATCCCGACCTGCCCGCGCCGGTCCGCGACGCCCTGCGCCGCCACCGCCGAGTTCTCGACCAGCAGCTCGAAATCGACATCGAAGACGTCGCCCGCGCCGCCGGCCTGCCCCACCGCGCCCGGCTGCTGGAGAAGACTGCCGCACAGCACGGCATCCACCACCTTCCCGGAGAGATCGACCTCCTCATCGCCGACCCCGCCACCGCCCGCCTGTGGATCATCGAGGCGAAGAACCCCGAACAGGGCACGGCCATCCACCACCTCCTCCAACGCATCCAGCGGTTCGGGCCCTACATCGACAAACTCCTCGCCAAAACCGCCGTCATCCGCGACAACGCGGCCGCCGCCGCAGACCTGTGCGGCGCCGACAGCCGCCTCGCCTGGAGGGCCGTTCCACTCATCGTCACCCGTACCGTCGAAACGGCCGCATTCCTCGCCGACCCCCAGGTCGCCTACACCACCGCCGATCACCTGGCTGCCATTCTGGCCGCGCCGGGCGACCCCCTGCCCGGCTGGAACGGCCCGGGACAGCCAGGAGCACCGGTCAGTCGCTGAGACCCCAGTCCCGCACCGCCTCGGCGAGCTGCGCCCTGGTCAGGCCCGTGGCCTGCTGGAGCTCCGCAAGACGCTGCTGAAGGGGGATCTCAGCGCGCTGGAGAGGGGCCGGTGCGGCGTCGGCGCGGCTGGGTTCTTCGGGTCGCCCCGCCGGCAGAGTCGCTGCCGCGGGTTCGGCTCCGGTCAGGGACTGCAGGAGGGAGTGGGCCCGCTGGACGGTCCCGGCAGCGAGCCCTGCCAGAACCCCCGGTTCGAATACACCGGCGGGGAGCACCGGTACGGCCGGCTGTTCGGGAGCATCGGGGACCGGGGGCAGGGGCCGGGCGGCGTGCTGCCACCGGTCGTAGACGGTCTGGGCGGAGGCCGCCGGCGGATCCGGCAGCCGGCTCGGCCCGCCAAGGAGGCTGGGGTGGTCGGAGTCCTGGAGCCCGGAGAAGAAGGCGACGGGAGAGCGGCCGCGCAGCAGGAGCAGGGCGAGAGGCATCTCGTCGAGGCAGCGGGCCGCCTGGAGAACGACTGTGACGATGTGCTTGCACAGGTCGCTGCGACTGGAGCAGCCGCACGAGGTGCGGCACTGGTCGAAGGTTGGCAGCAGGTGGATGCCGTTGCGGGCGCCCGTGGCGGCGACCTCCTCCAGGACGGCCTCGGCGGGCAGCCGTGCGAACCGGCCGGCGAGGTGGCGGGTGATGACGGTGAGGTCGCGCCACTGCCCCTCGTCCAGCACCGGAACGTGGAGCGTCGGGTGGGGCTGCGTCGCGTAGCTGCGCGAGGACGGGGCGGAGCCGCTGGTTTCGTCGATCAGGCACCGGACGGTGCCGGGCTCGATCACGAGGTGGCTCACTGCGGCGGTCCGCGCGTACGCGCGGGCGCGGGTGAACGGACCCTTCGTGTTCTTGGCGCGGGGCGCGAGCGCGTCCAGCCACAGCCGGCCCCCGGCCCGCTCGCACAGTTCGCCGTCCGGGAGCGGGGCGAAGGGGGTGAACCGCATCCGGGCGGGGGTGTTGTCGGTGAGGGGCATCAGCTGCTCCGGAGCGCGATCAGGTCGAAGAGCCGCTCGTCGTCCAGCTCGGTCAACCCCTCGCTCACGTCGGCGAGGTCCTTCTTCGAGGCCAGGAGCTCGGCGATCCGCTCCTCGACGGTGCCCTCGCTGATCAGGGTGTGGACCTGGACGGGGTGACGGGTGCCGATCCGGTAGGCGCGGTCGGCGGCCTGCCCCATCACCGCCGGGTTCCACCACTGATCCAGGAAGACCACGTGCTGGGCCCGGGTCAGGGTCAGGCCCGTTCCAGCGGCCCGCAGCGACAGCACGAACACCGGGAAGTCACCGCCCTGGAAGGAGTCGACCAGGGCGGGACGGCTCGCGACCGGCGTGCCGCCGTGCAGGAGGCGGTGATCGACGTGCCGCTGGGCCAGGCGGGCAGAGACGAGCTTGGCCATCTCGACGTACTGCGTGAACACCAGCACCGCCTGCTGCTCGGCGAGCATGACGCTCAGCAGCTCGTCGAAGAGGTCGAGCTTCCCCGAGCGGCCGGCCAGCCGCGGGGAGTTCGCCTCCTTCAGGTACTGGGCGGGGTGGTTGCAGATCTGCCGTAACGCATTGAGCAGCTTGAGGACCAGGCCGCGGCGCGCGATGCCCTCGGCTGCCTCGATCTTGGTCATCGTCTCGCGGACCACCGCCTCGTACAGCACCGCCTGCTCACGCGTCAGGCACGCGAACTGGGACGTCTCCGTCTTCGGCGGCAGCTCCGGCGCGATCCCGGGATCGGACTTGCGCCGGCGCAGCACGAACGGCCGGATCAGCGTGGAGAGTTGCGCGGTGGCGACCGGATCGCGGTGGGTCTCGATCGCCCGGGCGAAGCGGGTACGGAACGTCTTGAGCGGGCCGAGGAGCCCGGGGGTGGCCCAGTCCAGCACCGACCACAGCTCCGAGAGGTCGTTCTCGACCGGCGTGCCGGTGAGCGCGACGCGACCGCGGGAGGGGATCGTCCGCAGGGCGCGGGCAGTGGACGAGGAAGCGTTCTTGACGTGCTGCGCCTCGTCCAGGACGACCAGCGACCAGTCCACCCCGCCGAGCTGCTCGGAGGCGAGCCGGGCAGTGCCGTAGGTGGTCAGGACGAAACCGGCCTGGTCGCGACCCTCCAGGGTGCGGCCCGGGCCGTGGAAGCGGCGCACGCCCGTCGACGGCGCGAACCGGCCGATCTCCCGCTCCCAGCTGCCCAGAAGGCTGGCCGGGCAGACGACGAGCGTCGGCCCGCCGGTCGCCTCGCTCTCCTGCCGGATCAAGTGCAGCGCGATCAAGGTGATCGTCTTGCCCAGGCCCATGTCGTCGGCGAGACAGCAGCCCAGCCCGTGCGAGGTGAGCTGCCGCATCCACGACAGGCCGTGCCGCTGGTAGGGGCGCAGCGTCCCGGCCAGGGCCCTGGGAGGGGCCGTGTCGGGGACCGGGGTGGTGAGGACGGTGCGCAGCGTCGCCAGCCACCCGGCCGGCTCCACGGCGATCACCTCGCCGTCCACGTCGACCTGACCGGTCAGCGCCGCCGCGACCGCGTCGAAGGCGGTGAGGTCGGCCAGCTTCCGGTGACGGGCCTTGCGCAGCACCGCCGCGTCGACACGGACCCACCGGTCACGCAGCCTGACGAAGGGACGCTTGGCCTCCGCCAGCCGGTCCATCTCGCCCTCGGTGAGATCCCCGTCCTTGCCGAGCGCCGCCTGCCAGCGGAAATCCAGCAGCGCGTCCGGACTCAGCCGGCCCGACGGTGCGGCGCCCGCCTGCTTCGGGCCCAGGACGGCCCGCATCGTCAGCGAGCGAACCAGATCGCGGGGCCAGTGCACCGCACAGCCCGCCGTGACCAGAGCATCGACCGCGTCGCCGAAGAGATCGTCGACCTCCTCACCGGACACCTCCAGAGCGTCCGGCACCGGCGCGTCCAGGAGGCGCTGCAGCGGCGGCCACGCACGCGCGGCACCGCGCAGCGCAACCATCGTGCCCTCCTGCCGCGCCAGGTCCGACGATCCCGGCGGCGCCGGGCGACGCCACAGCGCGCCGGCATCCACCAGGTCCTGGGGCGGGTCGACGTCCTGCACCTGGACGACGGCCCGCACACCGGTGTCGCTGACGTCCTCGATCTCCAGCCGCAACGAGATCTGCACACTGACCGGGGCCCCCGCAGACCGCCCCTGCCCTCCTGCTCCCAACACCAGATGCGGGACATGCTGCGGAGGAAGTGCCGCGTACGGACCGGAGCCGCCCTCGACGCGGCTGAAGGAGTCGGCAGCCGCGTCGAGGAAACTTCTGAGCAGGAACGAGCGCTCGGGAACCGCAGGCGGATAGCCCGTCGTACCGAACGGCAGAGCACGGGCCTGCGGAGGCATCGCCTTGGCGAGCACACCCAAGTACTCCTCCTCATCCGGAAGCTCAGCGGCACTGCGCCAGGTGTCGAAGCCCGCAGCCGTGACATCCGCGCGCAGTCGGCCGCGCGCCAGCAACTGGAGGGCGAACAACGCGGCCGCCCCCCAGAACCGGCAGCTCTCCTCACCGTCACCGTCCAGACGGCTGCGCGCGAGCACCGGCAGCGCGGCGTCCACAGGCATCCACCAGTACGGTGCCCGGGCGGAGCGGACCCCGTTGCGGCCCGCCCGCAACACCGTTGTCTCCCGCTCCCCGAGCACGGCACCATCAGGAACGGTCACCTTCTCGGGCACCCCCATCGACGCCACGGGCCGAAAGAACACCATCCGACCCGCCCGCGGAGGATCGGCAGGGTCGAACACCGCCGCATAGTCGATCAAGCGGTAGCGACCCACACCCATGAACTCCCCTGAAAACGCGGCCCTCTTGCACCGAAGACGGACTAGAAGCCGAATTGTGCCGTGGCGTCCAGCCCTTCGCCGCAAAAAGCCTAGGAGACGACCCGATCGAGTGACACTGACGCAGGAGGGCCGTTGTCAGGCGGTCCCGGCCTCCTGCGCTCGTTCGTCGACGGTGTTGATCCAGCCAGGGACGGTGCTGGCTGATGCCGGAGAGGGTGGAGGGGCGTACGGGGCCGGCTGTACGGGCGGCGGCCATGAGCGCCTTCAGGCTGGGCTCGGCCGCGGGGGCCGGTCGGTGGTGAGCTGGAAGATTCCGCCGACCTCGACCAAGCGGCCCGCCACGCCGCCGACGCCATCCGCATCGCGACCGAAACCGACTCCGCCCGCAACCTCACCGCCGCGTTTGCGGCCCAGAGCGCGATCACGGCCCGCCGGCAAGGCCACTGACCCCGAGGGCCGGACATCAGACAAGGCGCTGGCGCAACTCCGCCGCGATCCTCGCGGTCTCGGCCGGCGCCACATCGGCAACCCCGTTCTCCGCCATGAGCGCGCGGAACTGCTGCTGCTCGTACGGGGTGCCGGGCGGCAGGCCGGCGACGTGCCAGTGCACATGCGGATTTCCCTGCCGCGAGCCCAGAGACAGCAGATAGACCCGCTCCGGCGCCAGCACCTCCTCGACCGCGAGCGCCACGCGGCGCACGGCCTGCATCATCCGCATGTAGCCCTCGTCAGAGAACCCGCTGACCACATCCTCCACATGCGCCTTGGGCGCGACGAGAAGCTTGCCCGGCAGCGTCGGCCACCGGTCCAGGAACGCCACATGATCCGCGTCCTCATAGACCAGCTCGTGCTCGTAGCCGGGCTCACCCTTCAAGAACGCGCACACGAAGCACGGCCCCGTACGGGCCCTGGCCTCGTACGCCTCCAGATCGAACAGCCTGCGGCCCACCGACGACATGGCACACCCTCCACAGAAACAGGGATCTCCCCGTAGTGGACACCGTATGCCCGGCCGCTGCCGCCAAACACGCGCATCGACAGCCCTTCGCTCGCGCGCAAACAGCCGTCGTCAGGGCACCATCTACGGCAGCGAGGGAATGCCGCGCACGCTGACCTTCTGGCCGCCCGAGCACCGGCTCTGGTTCGCTGCCGAGCTGGAGTCCCCCGGCTCGCCTGATCACCTCACGATCGGCCCCCTCGCCCTGCCCGGCGTGAACGCAGGTCACTCGAAGGTGGTAGGTCTCCAACCGCATGCCACGCGTGCCCAGTGCCGCCCTTCTACCGGCGCGCCCCGCCCACCGCAAGGCCGGCTTAACCCGGCGTGAGGCCCGGGAGCTCGTCAAGATCAACCTGTCGCGGTCACCAGCGCGGCATCCTTCGGGGTGACCGGTGACGGCCGCCATCGACATCGGCTCTTTGGGGTTCCGGACCGGATCGCGGGGCGGGGTCAGCTGACCCTGCGCACCGGGCTGACCTCCATCTTCACGCCGCCGTCGCTCTCGCCTTGGACGGAGGAGGTGACGGGGATCGTGCCCGCCGGCCACTTCAGGGTGAAGGACTCGACCTCGTTCGGGGGCGTCACCACGAGGTCGGTCAGCTTCACGCCGGTGCCGCCGGTGTTGTTGACCGGGTACGTGATGTTGAAGGCGGCGGTCTCGCCCTCCTGGAGGACCTGCGGCGCGGCCTGCTCGCCGTTGCGGTCCACGGAGAAGGTGTCGCCCAGGGACGTCTTGATGTCGACGCCCGGGAAGCCGTTGATGCGGCAGCCGGCGCTGCCGAAGTTCTTGAAGGTCACGGTGACGATGCCGATCGTCTCGTCCGAGGTGTTGTCGACGGCGGAGGCGTCGAGCACGACGGAGCGGCACACGTCGGCCATGCCCTTGCCGATGTCGTCGGGGTCGGTGTCCTGGCCGCTCCCGCCGGTGCCGGAGCCGGTGCCCTGACTGCTTCCGCCGGTGCTGGAGTTCTGATCCGTCTTGCCCGCCCCGCCGGAGCCGCCGGTGCCGCCCGCCTTGTCCGCCGACGCGGTGGAGCCGGCCTGCCCGCCGCCCAGCGCGGTGCCGTCGCCGTTGCAGGCGGTGAGGGCGAGGGTGAGGACGGCGGTGAGCGCCGCGCCGATGGTGGCGGTGCGCCTGCGGAAGTGGAACGTCGTACGCATGTGAATTCCCCGGATGTGTGGCGGTCGAGTACGGAGGTGCAGCCTCGGCCCGGAACACGCAGGGTGCCGCTACCCCGCTTGACCTGCTGACATGTGAAGCATCTCGTCCGCCGCTCACGCCCGGCTACCGTCCCGCTTGCGTCCCGCTGCCGTCCCCCCGACACGGCGGAGCCCACCCTTCCCCCGGTCCGCACGATGATTCAAACGACAGACCCTAGGCCAGGGCCAGGGCAGGTGAACCTGGTGGGGCGGCCGGCTGCGCGTTTCTAAGTCGAGTCCGTTCTCGGCTCTGGCACCACTGGTGTCCCTTGCGTGTTGTGTGGCGAGAGAAAGCATCCGCCCTTTACCCAGTAGTGCCAGGGTCTGACACGGGCTGGTCTTGAGTGCACGAAGATGATTCGCTGTGTTCGAATGGCGATGATGCTGAACGCCGATGGGCCCCCCTCTTCTTCCCAGAGGGGGGCCCATCGCATCGCGGTGCAGGTTAGTGCGTGGTGTGGTTCAGGAACGCCGACCACGACGAGGCGGACAGATGGAGGTGAGGGAGGGACACGTCCTTGGAGTCGCGGATGCGGACTGCGTGGGGGTGAAGTGCGACCTCCACGCAGGCGTTCCCGCTGCCCTCGCTGTAGGAGGACTTGAACCACTGGGGGTTCTCGGGAACGGAGAGTCGGTCATTGGTGTTGGTCATTTGATCTCTCGCGCTAGATTGCGGACATATTCTTCGGTCTCCTCCGGGGGTAGTGCGGAGGCGGTAAGCCTCTCGAACCGTCTGGTGAAGACCCCTACATCGCGGGGCTTCCCGGACATGGCCAGGGCTCCCCACGCGTTGTCGGCCTGGACTTGCGGGGGCAGCTCGTCCCCCATGTCCAGGATGCTGAAGTCGGCCGTGAAGCGATATCGCTTTCCGGTCGTCGGAAGAATCTGGATGGTGACGTTGTCGAGCTTTGACAGCTTGATCAGCTCGGCGCACTGCTCCTGCATCACGTCTATGTCGCCGATGACCTGCCGAAGCGCGGATTCCCCGATGATGGCAACGAGCGCGACGGGGTCCTCCGCGCGGGTGATGAACCCTCGTCGGCGCATCCGCAGTTGTACGGCCTTCTCCACGGATTCGGACGGGGCTTCCAGTACCGGCTGCTGCATGGCGAACAGAGCGCGAGCGAAGGGTTCTGTCTGGAGGCTGCCCCACGGCAACAACGGGTGGTAGGCGCGGATTGTCTTCGCCACCTCCTCGATGCCGACGAACTTCGGCATCTGGGTGGGCGTCATGCCGTCCTTGAACTCGGAGATCCACTCCTGGCTGGACGCCTCGCGCTGGATGGCAAGTAGTTCTTCGACAAGAGGGTTCGGCTCCTCGATCCCGTAGACCTCCAGGAGGGCTGTGAGGTGCTGGGCCAGGCGGGGAGCCGAGAGCCCCGTTTCGATGCGCTGGAGCATGGCTTCCGAAAAGCCCACGCGGACGGCAGCGTCCTCGATCCTCATGCCGCTCAAGACGCGGAGCCGTCGCAGTTCCTGACCGAGCGCAATCTTGCGTGCAGTCGGTCGTGTTGGACCGGCCAATGTGCCTACCTCCTTGGCGAAGGCGCGCGCCTCATGTGGCATGCGCTGAGTGTCGCAGCTCATCTGCTCGGCAGACCAGCCCATCTGCTCGGTTCAGTGGGCCATGTGATCGGCCGTTCGCGTCATGCGATCGGCACTAGGGGCCATCTGACCGGCGCACCGGGCCATCTGCACGCTCTGGCACTTGCCACTTTAGTCCTCGCGGAGGATTCCAGGGGGATTCCGTTGAATCCTAATTGCCTTGTGAAGCAGGCTAGTTGCACGAGCGGTTCGCGGCCCCGGCGGCGAAGCTTCTCCTCCTGTCCCTGTTCGAAGGGCCTCATGATGGAACTCGTTGCTGTCCTACGTGAGACGCGCTTTGCACTGCTGGCCAACTACGTCGCGCTGGCAGTCGCTCGCGTTGAAGGCTGGCCCCGGCCTGCCGGGTGGACCGGCCGTGGCAAGATCGTCCGCGCCACTCTGCGCCCGGCCCCGGTAGCACCGTGAGCGCCCTCACCCTCCTCAAGGCGCCGACGTCCGGCGAGATCGTCGAGCGCCTGGACACGGCGGCCGGCCCGGACCGCCAGCCCGTCGCCGACATGGTGGACCTGGCCGTGCTTGTCCGGGCCGTGCTCGACATCGAGGCCGAACGCCCGGCGCGAGTGCGGCTGGGCGGTAACGGGTTCGAGGTCGTCGTCACCAGCTCCAGCGTGCAGGCTCTCGCGGCGGTGGAGTGGATGGATGAGCAGCAGGGCGGGTGCGGGCCGGTCATCGAGGACCCGGAGGCCGGCTGGCTGTACTGGCTGGTCCCGCCGGGCACCCGCAGCCGGTGGGAACGGCACCCGTACGCGGAGTGCGTCGGCGGGCCGCACACGATCACGCTGCCGCCCCTGACCCGGCACGCGCCTCCGGGCCCGTACTGGCTGCGGCCGAAGGGCGCTGACCGACTGGTGCCGGCCGGTCCACTGCGGGAGGTGCTGATACAGACCCGGCCCGAACCGGCCCCCCACGCGGCCCTCGCCGCCCACCTCACCCGTACATCCCCCTCATCCCCCTGAACTCCGTGCTCGCCGACGGCGCGTCCACCAGGACGCCCCCTCCCTGCGCCCGTCGGCGGGCACGGCTCGACCCCCTGGTGCCGGGCTGCCGCCTCGGCCCCGGTACCAGGGGCCTGCCCTGCTGGAGGATCCCCGTGCTGGAGATCATGCCCCCCGACGAGATCGAGGACGACTGGCCATTCGGTCCGTGCTACGGCCCACCCCGTCCCCCTCGGACGCGGCAGACCAGCGAGAGCCGGCTCGCGCACCTGCGCTGGACCTACGCCGCGGACGCCTTCGCCCGTCTCGCGACGCGCGCCGGGCCGGTCCGCGTCGTGACGTACGTCCTGGTGACGCCGGGCGTCGCCCCGCAGGCCGCGCATGCCCGGCTCGCCGAGCTCGCCAAGAAGCGGGGGTGGAGGGTCTGCCGCGCCCACTTCACCGAGTACCCCGTCACCGGAGCCGAGGCGGAGCCACGGCCGGAGCTGGAGCGGGCCTGCGCGAACGTCAAGCTCGGACTGGCCGACGGCATCCTCGCGACCAGCCGCCACGACATACCCGCCAGCAGCGACACCTACGAACACATCCTGCGCCGGCTCGACCGCTCCTGCGGATTCCTCAGCTACCTGTCACCGGCCATGCAGCCGAGCACCGCTTCGAAGGGAACCTATCGATGACGAAGACCACTCCGCGCCTGGCCCTCCTCGCGCTCACTGTGCTGGCCGGGGCCCACCTCGTGCAGAAGGAGCGGCACCAGCGCCAGATCATCAGCGCGCGGTTCGAGGACCGTCAGGAGCGGTGGCTGACCCTGATGATGACCCGTCCGGACATCGCCGAGGTGTGGGCGCCCGAGGGGATGACCGGCGAGCAGTACGCCGAGCTGATGGGCGCCAACTCGTTGCTGTGCTCGCTCGCGGCCCGCTACCGGCACGGCCTGGATTCGAAGCAGCAGATGCGGCACTGCGCGTTCGAGCTGATGCAGATGGCTCCTGTGCGCCGGTACTGGGAGCACTTCGCCGCCCGCCGGCAGGCGGAGGCCGTCCGAGGTCACCGACGGCTCACGGCCGTCAACGAAGCCCTGGCCGACGCCTACTCAGCCTTCGCCGTGCGGCTGCCGCTGGGTGAAGAGGAGCCGGCGGCCGCCTGACCGCCCGCGCGAGCGCGGCGTGCCCACCCAGATCCGAGGGCCCCGGAGTCGCCCGACGGGCGACTGCGTTCCGGAGATGCCTGGGGCGGCGCGGGACCGCGCCCCGGCCGCGTTCCGTGCGGGGGCGCGGGGCGCGCCGGCCCGACCCCCGCCTCATATCCGTCGTCACCGATCCACAGGAAGTCCCGATCCGATGAGAACCCCTCCGTTCGTCTTGCCGTGGGCGGGCGAAACCGTACTGCCCGCGACGCTGAGAACTGACCACGACGGCGTGTCCTACGTCGACCCCGACGTGGACCGGGCGCACCGCGATGACGACGGCGTGCTGTGGGAGGCGTGGGGCGGTAGGCAGACCGGGGCCCGCATCTACACCCGGCTGCAGCCCGACCGTCAGCACCGGGCGATGCGGCTGCTGCTGTGCGCGACGTGCGGCCGGTCGGCGGGCCGGACCGCCGAGGGCATGCTGTGGCTGCTCCCGCTGCTCGACGGCCCGCCGGCCGAGGGCACGTCGTGGGAGGACGTGCAGACCACCGTGCCGCCCTCCTGCGAGGAGTGCGCGGACCGGGTGACGCTGCAGTGCCCGTGGCTGCGGGACGGGTACGTCCGGCTGCGGGTGCGCGAGGCACCGATGATCGGGGTGCGCGGCACCCTCTACCCGCGCACCGGAGAGCCGGGCCCGCCCGAGGACGACGTCGCGGTCCGCTACGACTCGCCCGACGCCCGGTACGTCGTGGCACAGCACGCCGTACGGGAGCTGCGCCTGGTCACCGTCGAGGCTGTTGTCCCGCCCCGGCCGGAGGACCGTACGCCGGGCCTGTGCGCGCACGCCACTGCGGCCCCGGCCGCCGAGCTCGGCGCGCTGAGCGCGCACACGGCCCCAGCTCTCGCCGCAGCCGTCGCACCGAGCACCCCGCCGGAGCCCGCATGAGTACACCGCCGCGGTTAGGCCGCAAGCCGAAGATGGCCTACGACGGGTTGGTCTTCCTGCTCGACCACCATTGCGACCGGTATCCGCCGGGCACGAGGCTTCCCTCCGTCCCGAAGCTGGCCGAAATGTTCGAGGTCACCGGGTGGGAGGTGCAAATAGCCCTGCGCGTGCTGCACGAGGAGGGGCGCGTCCGCATGCATAAATCCCAGGCGACTCTGATCCTGGACCCCGACCACCCTCTCCCCGTCGTACCGCGTGCCCTCACGGCCCAAGAACGGATGACCGCAGTCCTCCGCGCCCGTATCGAGGCCGGCGCACTCCCGCACGACGTGTCCCTCGTACCGCTCCTGATGCAGGAGTTCGGCGCCAGCAAGACATGCGTCTATAGATGGCTACGACCCCTGATCAGTGAAGGCGTACTCGTCTCCCGGTCTGGCCGGGGTGTTTACCTGCCGCGCAGCGACACGTCCCCGACGTCCGGTACGGGAAACCACCGCGTGCCCCCCGGAGTGCCGGTCAGGGACTACATCACCGCGGTTGTCCGGGCCCGCATCGAGGCCGGCACCCTCCCGCGCGGCATCCCCCTCGTAGCGCTCCTCGCGGAGGAGTTCTACACCACCGACGGTCGGGTCAGGATGGGGCTCGCGCCTCTGGTCCGCGAGAAGTTGCTCGTCGCCCGGACGGGCTGGGGCACCTACCTGCCGCGCAGCGACACGTCCCTGACGTCCGATACGGGAAACCGGCCGGGCCGCCCGGCAGAGCTGCCCGGCGACTCGCCGAGCTTGTCCGCCAACCGCCTGCCGGATGCTGTGTCGGCTCCGGACCGCCTTCCCAGCGGCGTGCGCGTGAGGCCGTTGCTGCGGGACCGCGTCGCCGCTGTCGCCCGTGCCCGCATCGAGGCCGGCACGCTCCCGCGCGATGTCGCCCTCGTACCGATCCTGTCGCGGGAGTGCGGCGTGGGGGAGCACAGGACCAGGCAGGGGCTCAAGCTCCTGGTCCAGGAGGGGCTGCTCGTCAATATGCCGGGGTTCGGCATCTACCTGCCGTCCGGCGAAGGCCCGCCGGAGCGTTACACGGGCCCGAGCATTGAGGATCTCACCGCCGAGGTACGCGCACGCATCAAGGACAGCAGCATCAAGCCCGGCGAACCGGTGCCGGAAATGCTCGTGCTTGAGTACCGCATCACCGGTCGTAAGGCCCGGCTCGCGCTCGCCCCGCTGGTTTCCGAAGGGCTTCTGGTCGCCGGACTCGGAGGTATCACCGTGCCTGCGACCTCGGCCCCCCGCCCAGAACCGATGACGGGAGCGCGACTCCAGAGGATCGTGTGGGCGCGCATCGTGAATGGCACGATCAAGCCCGGCCAGCGCATCTCCGGGCCGGAGCGGGAGTTCAGCCTCCGGGGAAGGAAGCTGCCGGCCATGCTCCTGCCCCTGATCAACGACGGGTTCCTGGAGTGGAATCCGCAAGACGGCATCCGCATGCTCGCAGTAATAGGGGACGCGCAGCTCCGCGAGATCGTGTGGGCACGCATCGCTACGGGCCTGATCCACCCCGGCCGGTTCCTCTCCGACGACCTGACGCGCGAATTCGGCGTCTCCGGCCGGGCCGTGCAGTCCGCGCTCGCCCCCCTGATCGTCGACGGATACCTGGCCCTGCACCCGGAGACCGGCATCTACATGCCCGCGCTGGGAGAGGAGCAGATACGGGAAATCGTACGAGCGCGCATCGCTACGGGCCTGATCCAACCCGGCCAGCGCATCTCCGTCCCCCTCAAGAGGGAGTACGGAATCAGCGGGCCCACCATACGGTCCGCGCTTGATCCCCTGGCCAGGGAAGGACACCTCGCCTACCAGCCAGCCGAAGGGTTCTACGTGCCGCCAACCACCCGACAGCCCTTGAGGCTCCCATAAACCCCCGGCACGGGCGCACCACCGACCCGCGCCGGGCTGCACCACCCTCATCCCGCTCGACAAGAAGGAGAGACCGTGACAACCAGCACGCTGCTCCGCGAGGCATTCCCCCTCGCGCCGGCCGGTGGCCGCACTCCGGTCAGCGACGAGGCGCCGTCGGCGCCGGAGACCCGGCCGTGGGGGCTGCGCTTCGCCCGCGTCCCCGACTCCACCAACGCGTCCGTCATCCCGGCGCACTCCTACGACCCGGTCCTCCAGGTCAGCATGGCATCCGACGGAGGGATGCTGACCGTCATGGCGGGCACGCACAGCCCCACGGTCCCGGACGGCACCACCACCAACCCGCCGCCGCTGGATGAGGGGGCGAAGGACTGATGACCCCGCCCGTCCTGATCATCGCCGCCTCCGACGACCTGCCCACCGACAAGGTGGTCGTCGAGCTGGAGCGCCGCGGCGTCGAGGTGTTCCGCATGGACACCGCCGACTTCGCGCAGCGCCTCACCCTGGCCGGACGCATCGACCAGGGGCGTTCCTGGACGGGCGAACTCATCACCGAGCACCGGATAGTGGAGATGTCCCAGGTTGGCGCGGTGTACTACCGCGCCCCTGGGGCGTTCCGCTTCCCCGAGGGGATGTCCGGTCCGGAGGAGAGGTTCGCCGCATATCAGGCCCGAGGCGGTCTCGGAGGTGTTCTGTCCGCGCTGGAGTGCCGGTGGGTGAACCACCCGACCGCGATGGCGCGCGCCGAGTACAAGCCGGTGCAGCTGGCCGCCGCACGGGCGAGCGGGCTGCACGTGCGCGCGGACCGGGGGCGCGGCCGCGTCCGACCCAGGACTCTGCGGTCTCGAGACGGCTGACGGCCGACGCGGAGTAGCCGGTCTTCGTGCCGAGGTTGGCCTGCCGCCAAGCGGAGATGTCAGACCCGCCCTCATTGCACGCGGACATGGACGGGCCGCAGTGGAGAGCTTTCCGGGTCTGGTGTCGGCGCAGCGGGTGCCGGCGTTCGGGGAGCTCGTACGGGATATCACCGCGGTGGGCGCTGGTCGGCGGTGGGAGGCGGTGGAGCGGTGGTCGCGGCGGGTTCCGCTGCTGACGGGTGGGGCAGTGCGGTGAGCGGGGTGGCGAACTCAGCGAGGGGGAGCGAGGGCGGTGGCGAGTTTGGTCCAGCGGGCGAGCAGGTCTGCGGCGGCTCCGCTGTCGCTCGCGACGTGGGCCCGGTCCAGGCCATCGGCGAAGGCGTCCTCGAGGTCGGCCGTGGTGTTGTGGGCGGCGAGGGCTCCGGCGGTGTTGGCGAGGACGGCGTCGCGGGCGGCCCCCGGGGCGCCGGAGAGCACGGTGTGGACGGCGTCCCGGGGAGACCTGCCGACCGCCAGATCGATCACCTGGCCGCCACCGTCACAACCTGCGCAGCCGGCCGTTCCGCGCCGAAGCGGCACCGGACGCGCGGCTCGCCGTCGCCTCCGGCCCTGCACCGGACGAACAGCTCCAGGCCAGGGCCGGCGGCCCGGGACGTCGGCTCCGCATCGAAGCACCGACACGGCACAGCTGGACGCTTCGACCAGGCCGGGCAGCCGGGCACGGGCGCTCGCGAGGTCGGCTCATGGCTGATGCCCACCAGTTTGGCGCTACCGGGCGGGAAAGCACAGGCATGAGCGGCCTGGGCATTTCGCTGCCATTACGGCAAGGCCCAGCGAATCTGCCAGCGGTATCGCCATGCCTAGCCAGGGCTCGCCACGGTATTCAAGTCGGCCAATCTTTCGAACGGGAGCAGCGCCTGGCATGCACACGATGACGACGGGAAAAGCATTCATATTTTCATCCCGCAGGAGCGCTCTTTCGGGTGACGCTCGATATCCGTTTCCAGGGATATGATCACCGTCATCCCTCGCTTGCCCGTGAAATTTCATGGGTGTGTGAAAGTGTGGGTCTGGCCGGGCCTCCCACCCTGTGGGTATGGCCCGACCCGCTTCAAATCTGCAGGTCAGGACTGAAAGGGCAGGTGGTCCACATGTACAGCAACGGCATCCCGGCTACGTCGATCCAGGACGTCGAGTGGTTCAAGGCGTCTGCGAGCGACGGCATCGGAGGAAATTGCATCGAAGTTGCAGCCCTGCCGGAAGGGCACGTGGCCTTCCGGAACTCCCGCGACAAGGACGGTCCCGCCCTGGTCTTCACCCCCGGCGAGTGGGCCGCCTTCTCCGATGGCATGAAGGGCGGCGAGTTCGACCGGGTGACTGTCTGAAAACGAGATAGACGAACGCTGACGCGCCACCGTTGACTCTTCGCTCTGGAATACTGGCCGCCGGGCCGGTAGGAGGAGTGGTGATGTCGGATCTGCATGTAGTTCCGGTCGGTGGTGGCGTCAGATCGCCGGCCGTCGCGGCTGACCTCCTGGGGAGGCACCTGCGGCGGCTCCGCGAGAGCGCCGGCATGCTCCAGCGGGACGTGGTGGCCGCCGGGGCGATCGGCTCGGAGTCGATGCTCAGCAAGTACGAAACGGCCAAGGTGCCGGTTCAGGAGCGCTACGTCCGGCAACTGGTGCAGCTCTACACCAAAGGCGACCCCGGCGACCTCGAAGCCTGCCTCGCCATGGCCCGCCAGGCGACGGCAGAGGAATGGTTCGCCGGGTTCCAGGACGTCATCCCCGGCCACAGCAACCTTTTGTTCAGCCAGGAGCGTTCGGCCCAGGAGATCCGCACGTTCGAGAACCACCACGTCCCCGGTCTGCTCCAGACCCCGGAGTACGCGCAGGCCATCATGGCGGAGGCGGTGACCACCGCCCAGGGCGTGCTGTGCGAAGCCGACCTGGCGAGACTGCGCCGGCGCATAGCCTTCCGCCTTGAGCGCCAGATGCACCTGGCCCTGCCCGGAGCCCCGGCCTACTACGCCGTCGTGGACGAGAATGTCCTGCGCCGGACGAAGTTCTCGACGCCTGTGATGCGTGCGCAGCTCCGCCATCTCCTGAGCGTCGCGGAGAACAGCGCACGCATCCACGTCAGGGTTCTTCCCTTCGACGCCCCGGCGGATCTCGCACCTGCGCACGGGTCGGTCACGCTGCTGACGATGCAGCCGGGCCAGGGCGATGACCTCGTCTACATCGAGTCCAGCAACGTCAGCGGCACGTACCTCAAAGACCCGGAGAGCGTCGAGCAGCACCGCCAGCGGCTCACCGCCCTGTTCATGGGGGCTGCCGACAAGACCGAGACGCTGCGCATCCTGGACGAGCACATCCAGCGTCTCGTCGGCAAGGACTAGGGAACGCGGGCGACACCCCCGTACTCCACCCACTCCTTCGTCCGCTGCCTCGGGCCGAGGTCACCGGCCGGGCGCCAGAGCGAAACCTCGCACGGTGCCGGCGCCTCCACCAGCTCCAGCCCGTCGAAGAACCGGTTCACCTCGGCCAGAGAGCGGACCTCGCCCCACTTCCCGCCCGTGATCCGGTGCATGAACTGCGTGATGTCGGAGCGCAGTTGTTCATCATCGCTCGCCAGCTGCGAGATCACCATGTAACTGCCGGGCGGCAGCCGGCGCGCCACGTCCCGTACGAGCTTCCACGGGTCGTCCTTCTCGGGCAGGCAGTGCAGCACGGAGACGAAGAGGCACGCGACCGGCTTGCCGAGGTCGATCAGCCGGCGCACCTCATCGCTACGGAAGACGGCGTTGGTGTCCCGCATGTCCTGGAGTATGACCGCGGTGGACGCGGTGTTCTCCTCCAGCATCATCTTTCCGTGACCGTGAACGATCGGGTCGTTGTCCACGTACACCACCCGCGTATTCCTTGGATGGATCTCCTGGACAATCTGGTGAACATTCGGCGGCGTCGGCAGGCCCGATCCGTGATCGATGTACTGGGTAATTCCACATTCTTCGGCCAGGTAACGCACCGCACGGGCAAGGAAGGCCCGGTTTACCAGAGCCAGTTCGCGCGTACTGGGAGCCATTTCCAAAAGCTCTTCGCACGCAGCGCGATCGACCGGATAATTGTCGCGTCCACCAAGTAAGAAGTCATACATTCGCGCCACGCTGGGCGTACTGAAATCAGGCAGGATGACATTTCTCCCCGCGTCCCGTCCGCGCCACGCCCCCGGCGCAGCGTCGGATTCCCTTTCGGGAGGGGCTATGTTACGGGGTTTCTCTCCAAGATGACCAGCAGCTTCACTACACCGAGGGACGAAACCAGCCTGAAACCGCTACTTTGAGTCACTGTTCGTTGGCTGGCATATGCAGAAGGCATAAGTTGAATTCGGTCACTGCCCGCCGGCGCACGGAAACTCACCGGACGGCCAGCCGCGTCGCGTAGTGGAGCATGCCCTTGAGTTCCGCTTCGTCGATCCCCATGAGCTCTGCGACCTCTGCCGCTGTCATGCCCAGGCGGTAGCGCAGGACGACCGCATCGGCGTGCGGGCGGGACAGCACCCGGTACACCGAGCTGCTGCGCAGCCGCGCATGACTGCTGCCGCGTTCGCTGATCAGGTTCCAGGAGATCGCCGCAGGCGACGCGCTGCGCAAGGCGTGCTCCCAGATGGTCGCCAGATCTCCGAGCGCGTCCTGCGCCAAGTTCCTGCCGGTGCGGTGGCAGCCCGTGCACGCCGTCGCGAAGCGCACGTAGGCAGGCAGCCGCCTCACGCAGAACGCGGTGAACGTGACGGGCAGCCTCAGCTCCAGCACCTCCTCGCGGACCGGCGCGTGGGGCACATGCCGCTCCAGCGTGCGGCAGGGGCTCTGGAGGGGACTGGTGTTCATGAGGCCCCGGGCGTTGTGCCCTCACCGACGTGGTCGCGGTCAAGGTCGCGCAAGGCGGCGCGGCGGGCCATGTCCCACAATGGCCGAAACCGTTCAGCACTCACGCCGCATCGTTCGACGAGCTGGCTCACCCGTTCCCAGTCGTCCAGGAACTCCGTCTGCTCCTGGACGTCACCGCGCCAAGGCGGTGCGGATTCCTCTCCGGCCGCTCTGCCGGCTTCGGTGACGATCCGCGTGAGCCTGGCGACGTCCCGCACCGGCAGCCCGCTGTCGCGGAAGAGGTTGGTGAGCGCCTGCCCGAAAGGCCGCCGGCCCTCGCTCACCTCCGCTCGTCCCTCGGCGCGCGAAGGACGCGCCGGGCCTGAGCGTTCGGCCTTTCTGGCCAGGTCGCGCAAGTACTGCGCGCGGCGCCGGCAGCTCACCTGGCAGTAGCGCCGCGGCCGGCCCGTTGCCTGCCGGTCAGTGATCTGCCGTCCGCACTCCGACAGCGCACACCTGCGCACCACCATCCCCGCACCTAGCGTGCCTTCTGCGTGCCACTCCATCGCCCCTCCGTCTGTGATCAACACCAACTGCTCGACTGCACCGAACAGGCGGGGGCGAGCCGGACGGCCCGCCCCCGCCGTCGGTCAGGAGCGACGACTCCTCACCCAGGTGAAGCTCGTCCGGTCGGCCCAGACCAGAGGCCCGAGGACCGCAAGGGCCGCGTACGACGGCGCCTCGCCACTCAGCGCGGTGCCGACCGCCAGGGAACTGAGCAGTACGGAACTCCAGCGCAGGGTGAAGCGGAAAATATTCACCAGCGAGGTTTGACCGGAGTGGGAAACCGGAATGGTAAAGTCAGGACACACCAGAAAACCGCCTACGGGATTCTGGATTACGCGTTCAATCACTCTGTTCTCCTTCTCTGGGGTGGAACAGGGCAGACGCGTGAGGGCTTCGAGGGAGTTGACCGCCCGCCTCGAAGCCCTTTTGCGTTTCCCCGACACATACCGTAGGCGGCCATCGGTTACCGCACCAGTTCGAGAAAGTCCATGAAAGTGGAATGATCTTGTTCGGCTTCTCGCGGGTGCGGGCCGACCTTTAGGCCAATCCGGTCCCCTCGTCGTCAGATTTCGGCCGATTCTGCACGGAAAGCGAGAGGAAAGTATTGCGGCGGAAGACGGGAGGCAGCCTGCGCCAGCTTGCGAACCACTCTGACGGGTGAAATCGGTAGATCACCTTTCCGCTCCCCGTGCAAGTGCACCGGGCACCGGAATGGAGAAGCCCTCGAGAGCTCTGCGCGCTCGCGGCGGATCACTGCCGGCCCGCAAGGGTTTAGCGCACGATCTGACAAGGATGTTCCTCAAGCCCCGGGTAGCCCCCGTCCGCCGCGTGCGGTCCGGCAAGCGGTGGCTTCCCCGCCTACTGCTCTGCGGCGCCCTCGAGGAAGTCGTAGTGGCGGGCGAGGGCCTGGCCGAGCTCTGAACGGCCCGGTGTGCCGGGCTGGGAGGTCTGCCACAACGCGATGCCCGCGTTCTTGATCTCCGTGGTGCGGAGCGATCCCGTGACGGAGCCGACGGAGGCATCGCAGACCACGAGGGCCGCGAGGATCCGGTGGGCGGCTTCGCGGTCTGGATGCCGGGCCGCGCGCCGTGCCACGGCGGTGATGCGGGTGATGTCCGTGGTGCGCTCAAGGGTCTGGGCGGTCAGCTCCAGCCACACCGCGTTGTCCAGCGCTGCGGTGTGGGCGAAGTTCCCGGCGGCGTGCAGGTGGCCGGCCGAGCCGGGAAGGTCGAGCGCGAGAATGCCGCGCCACAGCTCAACGCCCTGCTCGACGTCCGCCGCCCTCTCTGGAGTGGCGGTGCGGGGCAGGAGGCGCTCGGCGTCGCCCAGCAGCCGGGAGATCGCCGGAGGGCCGCCGTCGCAGGTCATGAGGACGGCGAGGAACTCGGAACGGCCTCCGAGGTCGGCCGGCCTGGCCAGGAGCAGGGCCGCGCAGTACGCCCAGAGCGGCGTGGGTGTCGGGTCGTCGCCGTTGGTGCGGGCCAGGTAGGCGGCGAGCTTGACCGGGTCGAGGCGCTGCAGGATTCGCATGCCGGCCGCATCGAGGGGCCGCCGGGAGTTGAGCCCGAAGACGGCAGGCACGAACGTCTTGTCGAGGTCGAAGAGATCTGCCTGGTGCCGGTCGGTCCAGCGGGGCGCGTGCTGGATCAGAGCGGGGAGGTGTTGGCCGACGACGGCCAGGGCGCGGCCGTCGGTTCCCTCGGCGAGGATGCCGTCGAGCAGGGTCTCGACGGCCACCGTGAGTTCGGCCGGGGCCACGGCGAACGTGAGGCCGTATCGGATGAGGGCGTCGAGCGCGAGGCCGCCGGTCTCCCAGAGCGCGACCGACAGCGGGCCGTCCGCCGGAGTGGTCGGCTCGGTCCAGGCGGCGACGGCCGTTTCGAGCCAGCCGGTGAGCGCAACCGACATGTCCCCGAGGTCGACGTGGTGCGTCCACGCCTTACTCAGCGCCATGCACAGGGTCTGCTGCGCCTGCAGCATGACCGAGGCCTCGACGCCGGGGGCTCCGAACAGGTCCCACAGCGCCGCGATGACCGCCCTCGTGGTGGCCTCGCGGTCCGGGAGCGGGCACGGGTCGGCGTCCAGCAGGGGGCGTAGCGCGGCCAGGTAGGCGTGCTGCAGAGTGTGGTCCACGAGGGCCGCGGTGACCGCGGGGACGTCGGCGGCCCACAGGGCCGCGTCGGTGGCGACGAGCCGGCCCAGGACGTTCCGGGCGTAGTCCGGGGACAGGGAACCGGTCTGCTGCCGCTGTAGCAGGAGCGCGGCGGCCGCCGGCGCGCCCTGGCTGGTGGCCGAGGCCGCGAGTTCCTGTCCCGCGGCGGTGAGGGTGTCGAGGTAGGGGACGATCCGAAAGCGCGGCTCCGGCTTGGCCGGAGCGGGCCCGAGCAGGGAGGTCACCGCGTCGACGGCGGGCCGCCACGGGGCAAGCACCGAGGCGGGCAGTAGCGGGGACAGCGACCACACCACGTACCAGCGCGCCGGGGCCGGCACAGTCCCGTCGGCCAGAGCGCTGCGGCCCGCGTCGAGGGCGGCCCCGGTCGGGGCCGGGCCGAACGCGGCCGCGAGATCTTCTTCCAGCTCCGGCAGGGCAGCGGGCGGGCAACGGTCAAGGGAGGTGGCGACCAGGTCGAAGATGTCGGCGCCGACCATCTTGACGTCACCCACGCGAGTCAGGAGACCGCGGGCGGCCGCGAGCCAGCTCTGGGACGCCTCGGAGTCGTCGTGCTGCGGGGGGAGGGCCTCCAGCAGGTGCGCGGCCAGCACGCGGTCCGCCCACCGGGAAGGCCCCGGCAGACTCGGCCATCCGCTGGTGCGCTCGGCCAGGGTGACGCCGTGCTGGAACTCGGTCCGGGCGAAGTCGAGGCGGGCACGGACCGCGATCCGGGTAGCGGAAGCACCGCCGAAGTCGTCGGCCGCGACGACCTGGCGCAGGTCGTCCGCCAGGTCAAGGTCCGCCCGCTCCGCCCCGGACGTCACGGCAGCCTCGACGACCGCCTTCACCGCGGAGCGCACGGCCCGCACCACGACCGCCTCCCCGGCGCCGTCCGGGCCGTACGCGGCGCACTGGAGATCCCTCAGCAGCGCCTGGAGCTCCCAGTACTGCCCGTCCGGGTGCTCCGCCACATGCAGCAGCACCCGCTTGGCCGTCTCCACCCAGTCGACGTCCCGCTCGCCGGCCGGGATGTCGACCAGCCACACCACCAGCTGACGCCAGAGCACCTCCACCGCGTCGTCCTGGTCCACGACGGCGCGCACCACGGAGGCGGAGGCCTTGCCGATGGCACGAGCCACCCGCAGCAGACCGCCCAGCACGACCGGGTCCACGCCGGTGAACGCGCCCTGGTGCAGCTGGATCCAGTCCAGGACCCGCTGCGGATCCTCCCGGGCGACGCGCTCCAGGTACGACTGGGCCGACCAGTACTCCGCCTGGGGCAGCAGCCGCGCCGTACTGACAAGGCCGAGCCAGCCGGGGCTGACGGCGTTGGAGAAGAACCATCTGATCGCGCGAGGTTGGTGGAAGGCAGCCACGGCGGCGGCGTCCTCGGCGGTGGGTGCTTCGGTCCGGGCGAGCCGGACCAGCAGCGGAGCCAGGGCGGGCAGGTCGAGCAGGAGCTGCTCGACATGGGCCAGAAGGTCGGCGAAAAGACGGCGGGTGCTCGCCTCGTCCGTACCTCCGCCGTGAAGGGTGCCGGAGGTGCGCTGGTAGAACTTCGACCAGGCCCGGAGCGCCTCCTCCTCCCCGTCCCCCGGAACGTCGCCGTTGCGCTGGACGAGGAGGTGCGTCAGCTGGCGCCGCCGGAAGCCGCCGCCGTTCTGCTTCTCGCGCTCGTGGTAGGCCCAGGCGTTCCGCAGGCCGTCGAGGTCATCCGGCCGGGCGGCCGCTTCGGCCGCTCCGGACTCCTGCCGGGCCTGGCGCACGCGGCGCAGGGTCTCGACGACTCGCTGATGGGCAGCATCCCCTTCGGGGGGAAGCGCCGGCAGCTCCTTGACCAGGTCAAGGAGCCCGCAGACCGTCTCGTACTCCGGCAGGGGGTCGGGCAGAACCGGCAGATAGGGCTCGGGGATGCGGAGCAGCCGCTCGACTTGCGCGCCCAGGCCGGCCTTCGGCTCCAGGACGTCTGGCACGTCGGCGGCGTCGAGAGCAGTAAGCAACGTGCCCAGCGGGGTCTGCCCCTGCTTCCCGGCCCGCTTGATGAGGCCCGCGACCTCGTCGTTGACCTGCTTCTGAGCATCGCGGGAACCCTCGAAGTCCTCCCCGGCTTCCTTGAGGAGCGCATCCAGAGCGGACCGGCAGGACGCCTGGACGGTCTCGAACGGCCTGGGCCAGCGCTCGGGTTCCTGAAGCATCTGCGCGGCGGTGCGAAGGTGGTCCAGTGCTCGCTCGCCGTTGGAGCCCAGCTCGGTGAGGGCCTTAGCCGTGTGCGAGCCGTCCGCCAGCCGGGACGGGTCAACTACCGCTCCGGGAGCGCCATTCGGTGTCACCGGCCCACGCTAGCACCCGCCGTGCAGCATGATCGGCCAGACGGCCCGAAGACCTAGTCTTCGCCCCGGCCCGTCTTCAGGTCGATACGACGTAGCCGGGGGCGCAGGAAACCGTCCGGTGCCGGCGCCGGCTGCGGTTCCGACTCCAGCGTGAGCGCCACCGCGAAGAACTGCCGCCGTCCCGCGAAGAGCTCGTTGAGTTCCGCGAGCGCCGTGAGGTGTTCGGTGTAGAACAGCGGGTCGGTGTCCGCGACCACCCACACGGCGACGGCCGCCTCGCAGGCGTGGGCGTAGGTCACGAGCTGGCCCAGATGGCCGTGGTCGGCCGGGCCGAACTGCGCCTCGACGACCACCGCACGTCCGTGCTCGTCCCGGGCGCTGATGTCCAGCCGCAGTCCGCCGACCGCTCTCTGCGTTCCGTGGCGGTCGGAATGGGTCCACTGCTCCCCGACGAGGACTTCGCGGCCGGTGAACTCCAGCCGTCCGATACCCATGCACGCTCCGAGAAGACCGAGATTCTCGATCAGCCACGGGTGGAAGTCGGACGTTTCCCGGGGCCACAGTTCCCGGGGGTTCCGCACGAGCTGATGGCCGGGCGCCGGGCCGAGACGGACCCTTCGAATGTGTGAGATCGCTTCAGTCTCGCTCCGCCCGCGGACAGCGCGGCTCCTTCCGGCCTTCGTACGGTGGCGGTATCCGGGCCCTCACTCCGCCTTGGCCAGGCGCGGACGAGCGAGGAGACCATCGTGCCGGGCCTCTACTTCAGTGGGAGAGAGCGGTCTGCGCGCGAGGCTGGCCCAGTGCAGCGGTTTGGACGAGAGCGCGCTTTGGTCTTCCGTGCTTCACGCGGTCCTCGGTACCGCGGTCATGGTCTTCCCTCACGTAGTCGGAGCGGGGCGGCCGCGCGCGGGCGGCCGCCGCTGCTGCTCGGTCGGCTGGTTCGACGGGTGTTCAGCCGTGCCAGGGGTTGTCGGGGTCTGCAGGAGCCGTACGCGCGGGCGTGCTGGGTTTCGCACTCGGCCCCAGGGGGTGGTCAGGCGCCGGTCTGCTTGGAAGTCGGCGTGTCCGTGGTGGTCACGGGCGCCGGCTCGGCGTGTTGCGCCCTGGCCTTCGCCCCGCATCTTCTGTTCGGCCCGCACTGCGTCACCGGCTGCGCGGGGTCCAGCCCTTTCTGGTGCGGGTTCTGGTTTCACGCGAATTCACACAGGCGGGCTGGTGTTCACGGCGTTCACGACCTTGACCTCTGTGGTGGTTCGTCCTCCTGCGGTGTGCTGGTCGAGGCACACAGTCGGCAGGAGCGGAGGGATCGCGGTGACGACATCAGTCAGGGCGGAGGCGGCCATGGGGCAGGGGTGGGTGGACATGCCCGTCCCTGCCCCGGACCGCCTGACCCGGGTGCCGGAGAAGGCGCAGCACTATGCCCTTGACCCGCTGGTGCGGGAGGGGTGGGCGACGCTGGTGGGTGTACTCGGAGAGGCCGGGGCGGAGCGGTTCGTCTCCGAGACCGCACTGCTGTGGGTACGGCCGGATGCCATGGCGGTCGGCGCGGCGGCGGACGTGCTGGCGAGGGTGGAGGCCGCCGGCTTCACACCGGTGGGCGCGAGCGTCGTACGGCTGGAGCGGTCCGGAGTCCGGGTGTTGTGGTGGTGGCAGCTCCGTCGCGCGACCGCGGAGCGGCTGCTTCTGCTGGACACCGTGGTGGGGCTGGGGCCGGGGCTGCTGGTGCTGTACCGCCACCCCGGCGGTGACGCCGCGCGACGGCTGACGCGCTTGAAGGGCGGGAACGACCCGGCCGGCCGGGGGGCGGACACGCTGCGCTCGGTGGCGGGGAGCCCCAACCGGCTGCTGACCATGGTGCACACCAGCGACGACCCGCTGGATGTGGTCCGGGAGCTCGCGGTGTTCCTGCCCTGGCGGGAACGGGCCGCGTTGGTGGCATCCGCGCACGCGTCCAGCCCGAGCGTACCGAAGTCGGTCGTGCAGGCCCCGCTCGCGGCGGTCATGGCGGCCTACCCGGATCCCGAGAAGGGACGGGCCGCAGTGGACGGCCTTCCGGGTCGGGTGCCGGCGCAGCGGGGGGCGGCGTTCGCGGAGCTCGTACGGGACATCACCGCGGTGGGCACCGGTCGGCGGTGGGAGGCGGTGGAGCGGTGGTCGCGGCGGGTTCCGCTGCTGACGGGTGGGGCAGTGCGGTGAGCGGGGTGACGAGGTCAGCGAGGGGGAGCGAGGGCGGTGGCGAGTTTGGTCCAGCGGGCGAGCAGGTCTGCGGCGGCTCCGCTGTCGATCGCGACGCGGGCGCGGTCCAGGCCATCGGCGAAGGCGTCCTCGAGGTCGGCCGTGGTGTTGTGGGCGGCGAGGGCTCCGGCGGTGTTGGCGAGGACGGCGTCGCGGGCGGCTCCCGGGGCGCCGGAGAGCACGGTGTGGACGGCGTCCGCGTTGTAGACGGCGTCCCCGCCGCGCAGTGCGTCCGCACCGGGGCGGGCGAGGCCGAAGCGGGCGGTGTCGAACGTGGTCCGGTGCACACCGCTGTCGTCGGCATGCCACACGTCGGTGCAGGCGGCCGTGGTGATCTCGTCCAGGCCGTCCTGTCCGCGGACGACCAGTGCCCGGGTTCCGCGGCTGGCGAGCACGGTGGCCAGGTGGGGGGCGAGCTGGAGGTTGGAGCAGCCGACCAGAGCGGTGCCGGGGCGGGCGGGGTTGGTCAGCGGGGCGATGTAGTTGATCGCGGTGGGCACGCCGAGGGTGCGGCGCACGGGGGAGGCGTGGCGCAGTCCGCGGTGGAAGGCGGGGGCGAAGGTGAAGCCGATGCCGAGGTCGTGGACGCACTGGGCGACCTGGGCGGGGCTGAGGTTGAGGGGCACGCCGAGCTGTTCCAGGACGTCGGCGGAGCCGCTCTTGCTGGAGACGGAGCGGCCGCCATTCTTCACCACCGCGACTCCGGCGGCGGCGGTGACGATCGCGGCCATGGTGGAGATGTTGACGGTGTGCGCGCCGTCGCCGCCGGTGCCGACGATGTCGAGGACCCCGGTGCCGTCGACGGGCAGCGGGACGACGCGCTCCATGAGGGCGTCGAGCAGGCCGCCGAGCTCGGCGGGGCTCTCGCCCTTGGCGCGCAGCGCGACGAGGAAGCCGGCCAGGGCGACCGGTTCGTGGTCGTCGTCCATGACTGCGCGCATCGCCCACCTGGTGTCGTCCGCTGTGAGGTCCTCGCCGCGCAGCAGGGTGGCGAGCAGGTGCGGCCAGGTACGGGTGGGTGCGGTCACGGGGTTCCCCTCGAAGCGGCCCGGCGCCGGGTGTCGGCGCGGGTGTCTGTTCCGAGCCTAGCGACTGACGCGGCGTCATACGGCCAGGTTCGCGGGGCCGGCGGCGGCGGAGCTGTGCGCGTGGAGCGTTCGTGCGCGCGGCAGTTGGCACTGCGGGCCGTTGCCGTGGCCGGCGGGGGAGTGAAGGGTGATGGCGGGCTGGTGATGGTGATTGGCGGCTCGCGCGAGTACCCCGGCCCGCCGTACGTGGCGGCGCTGGCGGCCCGGCGGGCCGGGGCCCAC
>NZ_JAKRGC010000159.1 GCF_022347745.1 Streptomyces sp. OfavH-34-F | reverse complement strand
CGCGCCACCAGCGCGCACGCGACCGCCACCCGCTGCTGCCGCTCCCCGGAGAGCCGCCCCGGCCGCTGCCCCTCGTACCCGGCCAGCCCCACCCGGGCGAGGACCTCCCGGACCCGGCCCGGCCGGCCGCCGGCCCGTGCGACGTTCTCCGCCACCGTCAGCGTCGGCACCAGGTTGAACGCCGGGGCCACGAACCCGGTACGGGCCCGCCGCAGCTCCACCAGCCCCCGGTCCGACAGCCGCGTCACCTCCGTGCCGCCCCAGTGGACGGAGCCGCGCGCCGGCCGGTCCAGGCCCGCGAGGCAGTGCAGCAGGGCCGTCCTGGAGTCGGAGGGCCCCGTCAGCACGGTGAGGGTGCCGGGGGCCAGCTCCACCGACACCCCGCGCAGTGTCCGGACGGCGGCGCTTCCACGGCCGTGGGTGCGGTGCAGGTCCTGGGCCCGGACGGTTGTGCCGGTGCCGATGCGTTCCACTGTCTGCGTCATGGCTCCATCCTGGGCGCGCGGCCCGCCGGGATCGATCCGGCCCGCACCCGGACCCGGGGTACGGGAAAGTGCACCATCGACCGGGCGCCCGCCCCTCCCCGTCTACAGTGAGCCGTATGAACCGCTGGACCGAGCTGACCGGAGACACCTCCGGCGAGGACTACGCCGCCCGCTTCGCCGCCCTGGCCCGCAGCGGCGCGGACATGCACGGCGAGGCCCGGTTCTGCGCGGCCCTCGTGCCCGCCGGGGCGCGGGTGCTGGACGCCGGCTGCGGCACCGGCCGGGTCGCGATCCGGCTCGCCGAACTGGGCTACGACTGCACCGGGGTGGACGTGGACGCCTCGATGCTGGCCGTGGCGCGGAGGCAGGCGCCCGACCTGCCCTGGTTCCGGGCCGACCTCGCCGCGTTCGACCCCGCCTCCCTCGGCATCCGGCCCGGCTTCGACCTCGTCGTCGCCGCGGGCAACGTCATGGCGCTGCTCGCCCCCGGCACCGAGGCCGCCGTCGCCGCGCGGCTGTCCGGGGCGCTGCGCCCGGGCGGCCTGCTGGTCGCCGGGTTCGGCCTGGACGCGGACCACCTGCCCGTCCCGCCCGCCCTCACGCTCGCCGAGTACGACGCCGGCTGCGCCGCGGCGGGCCTCGCCCTCGTCGACCGCTTCGCCACCTGGGACGCCGCCCCGTACGACGGCGGCGGCTACGCCGTCAGCGTCCACCGCAAGGACGAGCGCTAGGTTCTCGGCGCGGGCCGCGCCTGTCCCCGCGCGTCTCCGATCCCCTTTCTTCGCACGGCAGTTACCCGCGGGAAGCCCGGGGGAAATCACGGCGGAGGGGAGACCGAGAGGTGATCCATTCCGACGAGTGTTCGTATTGACTTGGACTAGGTCCATCGTAGGATCGGTTCCGGCCGAAGCCAGGGCAGGACGCCCCGCGGGGCGAGACCGGCCAGGCCCTTCCCACCGCATTCTCAGAGCACCGAGATCCGCCCCGTTCGGAAGGAATTCCATGACTGAGAACCACGACGCGATCGTCACCGATCCCAAGTCGGACGAAGCCGGCGGCTGCCCCGTCGCGCACGATCGCGCGCCGCACCCCACCCAGGGCGGCGGGAACCGCCAGTGGTGGCCGGAGCGGCTCAACGTGCGGATTCTCGCCAAGAACCCGGCCGTGGCCAATCCGCTCGGCGGGGACTTCGACTACGCGGCGGCGTTCAACGCGCTCGACCTGCCGGCCGTCAAGCGCGACATCGCCGAGGTGCTGACGACCTCGCAGGACTGGTGGCCCGCCGACTTCGGCCACTACGGCCCCTTCATGGTCCGGATGGCCTGGCACAGCGCCGGCACCTACCGCATCAGCGACGGCCGCGGCGGCGCCGGCTCCGGCCAGCAGCGCTTCGCCCCGCTCAACAGCTGGCCGGACAACGCGAGCCTGGACAAGGCCCGGCGCCTGCTGTGGCCGGTGAAGAAGAAGTACGGCAAGAACATCTCCTGGGCCGACCTCCTCGTCCTCACCGGGAACGTCGCGCTGGAGACCATGGGCCTCAAGACCTTCGGCTTCGGCGGCGGCCGGGTGGACGCCTGGGAGCCCGACGAGGACGTGTTCTGGGGCCCCGAGACCACCTGGCTCGGCGACGAGCGCTACACCGGGGACCGGGAGCTGGAGAACCCGCTCGGCGCGGTCCAGATGGGCCTCATCTACGTCAACCCGGAAGGCCCCAACGGCAATCCGGACCCGCTCGCCGCCGCCCGCGACATCCGCGAGACGTTCCGCCGCATGGCGATGAACGACGAGGAGACCGTCGCCCTGATCGCCGGCGGCCACACCTTCGGCAAGACGCACGGCGCCGGACCCGCCGACCACGTCGGACCCGACCCCGAGGCCGCCCCGATGGAGCGCCAGGGCCTGGGCTGGGAGAGCTCGTACGGCACCGGCAAGGGCGGCGACACCATCACCAGCGGCCTCGAAGGCATCTGGACGGACACCCCGACCACCTGGGACAACAGCTTCTTCAGCATCCTGTTCGGCTACGAGTGGGAGCTGTTCCGGAGCCCGGCCGGCGCCCACCAGTGGCGGCCCAAGGACGGGGCGGGCGCGGACACCGTGCCCGACGCGCACGACCCCTCCAAGCGGCACGCCCCGACCATGCTCACCACCGACCTCTCGCTGCGCTACGACCCCGTCTACGAGCCGATCTCCCGCCGCTTCCACGAGCACCCGGACGAGTTCGCCGACGCCTTCGCCCGCGCCTGGTTCAAGCTCACCCACCGCGACATGGGCCCGGTCGTCCGCTACCTCGGCCCCGAGGTCCCGCAGGAGACGCTGCTCTGGCAGGACCCGCTGCCCGAGCGCGACCACGAACTGATCGACGCGGCCGACGTCGCCGCCCTCAAGGAGCGCGTCCTCGCCACCGGGCTCCCGGTCTCCGAGCTGGTCTTCACCGCCTGGGCCTCCGCCTCCTCCTTCCGCAGCAGCGACAAGCGCGGCGGCGCCAACGGCGCGCGCGTCCGCCTCGCCCCGCAGAACGGCTGGGAGGTCAACGACCCGGACCGCCTCGCCGGCGTGCTGCGCACCCTCGAATCCGTCCAGGAGTCCTTCAACGCCGGGCGCCAGGACGGCAAGCGGGTCTCCCTCGCCGACCTCATCGTCCTGGCCGGCGCCGCCGGCATCGAGAAGGCGGCCGCGGACGCCGGCACGAAGATCGAGGTCCCCTTCGCACCGGGCCGGGTCGACGCCTCGCAGGAGCAGACCGACGTCGAGTCCTTCGTCGAATTGGAGCCCGCCGCCGACGGCTTCCGCAACTACGCGGGCAAGGGCAACCGGCTCCCCGCCGAGTACCTGCTGCTGGACCGGGCGAACCTGCTCGGCCTCAGCGCACCCGAGATGACGGTCCTCGTCGGCGGGCTGCGGGTCCTCGGCGCCAACCACCGGCAGACCTCGCACGGCGTGTTCACCGACGCGCCCGGCACGCTGACCAACGACTTCTTCGTCAACCTGCTCGACATGGGCACCACCTGGAAGTCGGTGGCCGACGACCAGAGCGCGTTCGAGGGCCGCGACTCCGCCACCGGCGAGCTGCGCTGGACCGGCACCCGCGCCGACCTGGTCTTCGGCTCGAACGCCGAACTGCGCGCCGTCGCCGAGGTCTACGCGAGCGACGACGCCGGGGAAAAGTTCGTACGCGACTTCGTCGCCGCCTGGGACAAGGTCATGAACCTGGACCGGTTCGACCTGGTCTGAGCACGCCACGGGGGGCGGGCCGGTCCGCTCAGACCGGCCCGCCCCCGCCGGCGTTCAGCGCAGCGCCTCCGGAAGCGCCTCCCGGTGCACGATCCCGAGGCGCTGCGTCGCCCGGGTCAGCGCCACGTACAGGTCGCTCGTCCCGAACCGGCCCGGCTCCACCACCAGGACGTGGTCGAACTCGAGCCCCTTGGCCTGCCGGGGCCCGAGCAGGACCACCGTCCGCGTCAGGTCCGGCTCCGCACCGGCCGTGACCCCGTCCAGCGGCGCGGCGATCTCCTCGTGCAACTCGCGCGGCGCGATCACCGCCAGGCGCCCCTCGGCCGGCCGCATGTCCGCGACCGCCCGCGCCACCGCCCCCGCCAGATCCGCGCCGGAGTCCCGGACCCACGGCACCTCGCCCGTGGACCGCACCGAACCCGGCGGCTCGAACGACGGGTCCACGGCGCGCAGCACCTTCGCCGCGACCTCCATCACCTCGGCCGGCGTACGGTAGTTGACCCCGAGCCGCACGTGCTCGTACCGGTCCTCCACGTACGGCGCCAGGATCTCCCGCCACGAGCCGACCCCCGCCTCCTCCGAGGTCTGCGCCGGATCGCCCACCAGCGTCATCGACCGGGTCGGCGAGCGGCGCATCAGCAGCCGCCACGCCATCGGCGACAGCTCCTGCGCCTCGTCCACGATGATGTGCCCGAACGCCCACGTCCGGTCGGCGGCGGCCCGCTCGGCCGCGCTGCGGTGATCGGCCTCCTCGTGGCGCTCCGCCATCCGCTCCGCGTCGATGATGTCGTGCGCGGCGAGCAGCTCCGACTCCTCGTCCTCGAACTCGAAGGACTCCGAACCCCTGGACAGTTCCAGCACGCCCTGCGCGTACGCGATCCGCTCCTGGCGCTCCGCCTCGGCCGCCGCCCGCTCGGCGCTGTCGTCCACGCCCAGCAGCTCCGCCGCCTCGTCCAGCAGCGGCACGTCGGCCGGGGTCCAGTCGCCGTCCCCGGGCGCCCGCCGGATAGCCTCGGCGTCCGCCCCGGGCAGATGGACCGGCTCGGCGAGGTAGTCCGCCAGGAAGTCCTCCGGGGTCAGGACCGGCCACAGCTCCTCGATCGCGGCGTGCACCTCCCGGCTGACGGCGACGCCCTTGCCGAGCTGGGCGATGTCGTCCGGGCCCAGGAAGTTCGGACCGCCGTACGGGTCGGCGCCGATGCGCTCGGTGAGCTGCGCGGTCAGCGCGTCGATGATCCGGAACGCGAAGTGCGGGCGGGCCAGGTTGTGGGGGAGCCGGGTGTCGCGCGCCGCCTGCCGCGCCTCGTAGGCGATCTCCCAGTCCAGGACCAGGTCGCCGTCGTCGTGCGGCACGATCAGCGGAGCCCCGGGCTCGGGCAGCAGCTGCCGGTCGCGTACGGCCAGCTCCAGCGCCTCCGCCATGGCCGCGCCGCCCTTCACCGCGGCGGCGCGCGGCGTGTCCGTGCCCCGGGCGTGGACACCGGGGTAGAGCTCGGCCTGCGTGGCGAGCAGCACCCCCGTCTCGCCCAGCGCCGGCAGCACCTCGCCGATGTAGCTCAGGAAGGCCGGGTTGGGGCCCACGATCAGGACCGCGCGCTTGGCCAGCAGCTCCCGCTGCTCGTACAGCAGGAACGCCGCCCGGTGCAGGGCCACCGCCGTCTTGCCGGTGCCCGGCCCGCCCTCGACGACGAGGACCCCGCGGTGCGGCGCCCGGATGATGCGGTCCTGCTCGGCCTGGATGGTCCGCACGATGTCGGCCATGCGGCCGGTGCGCGCGGAGTTCACCGCGGCCAGCAGCACGCTGTCGCCGCTCGGGTCCTCGAAGCCGGTGCGTTCCCGGTCCTCGATGTCCAGGATCTCGTCGTGCAGCTCGGTGACCACCCGGCCCTCACTGGTGATGTGCCGGCGCCGCCGCAGCCCTATCGGGGTGTGGTGGGTGGCCAGGTAGAAAGGCCGGGCGACCGGGGCGCGCCAGTCGATCAGCAAAGGCGTGCGCTCGGAGTCGTCCTCGCGGATTCCGATACGGCCGATATGGTGCGCGGCGCCGTCCCTGAGATCGATACGGCCGAAACACAGCGAGCCGTCCACCGCGTCCAGGGCGGCGAGCAGCCCCGAGCGCTCGGCGACCCGCACATCGCGTTCGAGCCGGGCCTGCTGGCCCGTGCCCACCGGGGTCAGGGCGTCCTCCACCTGGCGCGCGGCATCGCCGCGGAGCACGTCGACGCGGTCGTGGAGCCGGTCGACGAATTCCTGCTCCTTCTGCAATTCGGCGCTTTCCCGAGTTGACAAAATCGCTCCCTGACGACTATGGTGATTCTTGTAGGCCCCCGGTGAGGGGCCTTTTCTGTGGGCGCACAGAATCACTCAATATACTCGCGAAAATCCCCGGTCCGCAATTGCGGACCGGGGATTCCTCGTAGCCGGGGATTTCAGGGGCGGCGCCTGGCGGCCGGCTCAGATGTCCTTGAGCAGCCAGTCCGTGGTCGTCACGACCGCACAGCGGCCCGCCGCCCAGCGCAGCGCCATGTCGTGGTCCTCGCGCGAGAAGTCGGCGACGGCGTCGGCCACCACGAACGCCCGGATGTCCCGCATCCAGGCGTCGGCGGCGCTCATCAGGACCCCGATGTGCGCGTACACGCCGGTGATCACCAGCTGGTCGCGGCCGGCGTCCCGGATCAGGGACTCCAGCTCGGTACGGACGAACGCGCTGTACTTCCACTTGGTGAGCACCGTGTCGCCCGGCTCCGGCGCCACCTGGTCCGGGACCGCCAGCGCCTCCGGGTCGTCGGCGACCCCCGGCCCCCAGAAGTCCAGCTGGAGACCGCGCTCCTCGGCGCTCTGGCCGCCGCGCTGCGCCGAGTGCACCACGGGTATCCCGGCGCGGTGCGCGGCCCCGATGATCCGGGCGGTGTTGGCGAGCATGCCGGTCAGCGGCTGCTCGCCGGGCCGGTAGGCGCGCAGGAAGTGCTGCTGCAGGTCGTGGACGAGCAGGACGGCGCGCGCCGGGTCCACGGTCCAGCCGACCCGGTTCGCCGGGAGCTCGTCCGGGCCGGGCAGGGGATAGGGGGCGATGGCGGGCAGGGCCATGGAGAACCTTTCGGTGCCGCGCGGGGCGGGGTCAGTGCTGTTCGGCGGGGGCTGACGGGGCGCCAGGGGCGGGCGGGGCGATGGCGGCTGACGGGGTGACCGCGGCTGCGGGGCCGGCGTCGGTGCGCAGGCCCTTCTTGCTGACCTTGCCGATGCCCGTCTGCGGGAAGGCGTCGACGAACTCGACCAGATCGGGAACCTTGTACGCGGCGACTCCCCGCTCGCGCACATGCCGCTTCACCGCGAGCGCCCCGAGCGGTCCGGCGCCCTCGCGCAGGATCACGTACGCCAGGGTGCGTTCACCGAGATACGGGTCGGCCACCCCGACGACCGACACGTCGTGCACGGCCGGATGGGCGAGGATGATGTTCTCGACCTCCTCCGGCGCCACCTTCTCGCCGCCCCGGTTGATCTGGTCCTTCGCCCGCCCCTCGACCACGAGGTGGCCGCTCGGCGTGCGGCGGACGATGTCGCCCGTACGGTAGAAGCCGTCCTCGGTGAACGCCGTCCGGTTGTGCTCCGGGGCGCGCCAGTAGCCGCGGATGGTGTACGGGCCGCGCGTCAGCAGATGCCCGAAGTGCCCCTCCGGGACCTCCTGTCCGGCGTCGTCCACGATCCGGATCTCGTCGTCCTCGGAGATCGGCCGGCCCTGCGTGGTGACGACGGTCTCGTGGTCGTCGTCCAGCCGCGTGTAGTTGACGAGCCCTTCGGCCATGCCGAACACCTGCATCAGCCGGCAGCCCAGCGCGGGCTCCAGCCGGCGGGCCGCCGTCTCGCTGTACTTGGCGCCGCCGACCAGGACCAGCTCCAGGCTGGAAAGGTCGTGCCGCGCGGAGGCCGCCGCGTCGGTCCACACCAGGGCGAGCGGCGGCACCATGCCGGTCAGGGTGACGCGCTCGCGTTCGATGAGGGGGAAGGCAGTGGCCGGGTCCGGGCGCGGACACATCACGACGGTGCCGCCGGCGTACAGGGTGCCGAGCCAACCGGGCGAACTCATCGGGAAGTTGTGCGCGGCGGGCAGCACGACGAGATTCCGCGTGGCCGCGTCCACCCCGCAGATCTCGTTGGAGCCGCGCAGCGAGTAGATGTAGTCGTCGTGCGTACGGGGGATGAGCTTGGGCACCCCGGTGGTGCCGCCGGACAGCTGGAGGAACGCCAGGTCGTGCGGCTCGGGCCCGTCCTCCGGCCCGGTCGCCGCCTCGCACGGCACCTCGGACAGGGCGGTGTGCTCGCCCGGCTCGCCGACGACGAACACGTGCCGGAGGGTGGGCGCCTGCGCCTTGACGGCGGAGGCCAGGACGCGGTGGTCGAAGCCGGCGTGCCGGTCCGGGATCACATAGGCGACGGCCTCGGCGAAGGAGCAGAAGTAGGCGATCTCCGTCTCCCGGTGGGCGGGCAGCGCGTAGACGGGCAGCGCGCCGATGCGGAACAGGGCGAAGACGACCTCGGCGAACTCGGCGACGTTCGGCAGCTGGACGACGACCCGGTCGCCCTTGGCGATGCCGCGCGCCCGGAATCCGGCCGCCAGCCGGGCCGACCGCTCCTCCAGCTCGCGATAGGTCCAGGCCCGGCGTTCGGGCGCCGGATCGATGATGGCGACGCGGTCGCCGTGCGCCTCGGCCCGCTCGCGGAGCATGCCGGTGAACGTCTCGCCGCGCCAGTGCCCGGCCGCCCGGTAGCGGGCGGCGAACTCGGCGGGCCAGGTCGGGGCGTCTTGGGACGGTGCGGTGCTCACGGAGCGGCTCCCACGGCGTTGAGGAACGTACGGAAGGTGGCGGGGTCTCCCGGCGGCGGCCGCGCGGGGACGGGGCGGGGGGACGGGGCGGACCGGGTCAGGCGCGCAGGGTGGCGCCGCCGTCGACGTACAGGTCGTGCAGGGTGATGTGCCGGGCCCGGTCGGACACCAGGAAGGCGACCGCCTCCGCGACGTCGGCCGGTTCGGCGATGCGGCCGAGCGGGATGCCGGTGCGAAAGCTCGCCGGGTCTCCCGCGATCACCCGCCGCGCGGCGGGCCCGTCGTCCCGGTCCTCGCCGGCCGGCCACATGCCGCGCTGCATGTCGGTGAGGGTGGAGCCGGGCGAGACGGTGTTGCACCGGACGCCCAGGGGCGCCAGCTCCAGGCCGAGGCACTTGGTGAACATGACGGCGGCCGCCTTGGACGCGGCGTACGCGGCCATGGTCGTCCGGGGGATGCCGGCGGCGTTGGAGGCGACGGTGACGATGCTGCCCGTGCCGCGCCCGGCCATCCGGCGCGAGACGGCCCGCGAGACGTGGAAGACCCCGTCGGTGTTGACGGCGAAGGTCGCCGCCCAGTCCTCGTCGGTCAGCTCGGTGACGGGCGAACACCGCAGTATCCCCGCGACGTTGACCGCGATGTCGAGGGCGCCCAGGGTCTCCTCGGCCCCGGCGACGACGGCTTCGACGGCGGCCGCGTCCGTGACGTCCAGCGTCCGGGCGACGACGGCGCCGCCGTACTCCCCGGCCAGGGTGCTGATGCCCCGCGGGTCCGCGTCGGTCGCCAGGACCCGGCAGCCGCGCGCGACGAGGACGCGCACGACCGCCTCGCCTATGCCGCGGCCGGCTCCCGTGACGAGGGCGAGCCGGCCGGCGAGTTCCCCTTCTCCGGCGGGGAGGGGAGGGCGGGCAGCGGGGGTGGAATGCGGCGCCATGGGCCTGGGGCCTCCGTTTACCGGTGAGGGGGAGTCAGACTTAGGTAAGCCTAACCATATATCGACCGCAGGGGGAGAGGGCCTGGAGGGCGGGAACCGCAGGGTTGTGGGCGGTGCGATGTCTCGATCGCCCCGTATTAGTAGAAGGTCAACCGTGACCGATCTGGGGGGTTTTGACAGCCATTAAAGCCATCAAAACGGACTAAATAGCGCCTATCGGGCGCAGTGGTCGACGTCACGTCCGGCTGTCCCTGACGCATGATCCGGTGTCCCGGTTCCCAGACGTACCAAAGAAATTCGACTTCCCCCGGCGCGGCCGATCATGAGCCTTTCCTTCGATTGATCTTGCAAAACAATTGTGATCAGCAATTCCGGGCTTGTTACGGCCCTCGTTTCTCGCTTACGGTCCCGTCATCAAATCCGGATGGAACGCCGAATCCTGCCGCCGTCCGGGCATCCGACCACTCACGTACGGCAGGAGCGGGGGAACCAGGTTTGCCGCCGGTCCGGAATCCGGAGCGGCTAGGGGTGAAGTCGCCATGGGCGGCCGGACATCTCCAGTCCGAACCCGACAGCTCACCTCGCAGGCGGCGGAGAGGAAATTCGCCATGCCCCTCACGGGTAAGCACCGTCGTGCCAAGTCCGCGTCCCTGACCCGCGGTTTCATCGCCGTCAGCGCGGGCGGAGCCGTTCTCGCGCTCCCCCTGATCTCCGCCGGATCGGCCTCCGCCGCCCCGGCCAGGACCGTCGTCACCGAAAAGGCCGCCGCCCCGACTTCCGTCGCCGGCAAGGAAATTGCCGTCCGCAAGGCCGCGTCCACCACCTATTCCGTGGTCGCCGGCGATTCGCTTTACAAGATCGCCCAGGGGCATTCCCTCAGCGGTGGCTGGGAGCGGCTGTACATGGACAACCGCGGCGTGGTCGGCGACAACCCCGACCTCATTCACCCCGGTCTGAAGCTCACCATCGGCGCCGCCGCCCCGAAGGCCGCCCCGAAGGCCGCCCCGAAGCCCGCCGAGAAGAGGGCGTTCAAGGCGGAGACCACCGCCGGCGACACCGGCACCACCGCCCGGACCGAGAGCGCCGACCGCGCCGACCGCTCCGAGCGGACCGCCACCCCCCTCGCCGAGAAGACCGCCACCCCGGCCGCGGCCCCGGCCCCCGTCACGTACACCGACGACCTCGACGGCTGGATCAGGGAATCCCTCGCCGTCATGGCCGAGCACGGCATCCCCGGCAGCTACGACGGCATCTACCGCAACATCATGCGCGAGTCCTCGGGCAACCCCTTCGCCATCAACAACTGGGACTCCAACGCCGCCGCCGGCACCCCCTCCAAGGGCCTGCTCCAGGTGATCCAGCCCACCTTCGACGCCTACCACGTGCCCGGCACGTCCACCGACATCTACGACCCGGTCGCCAACATCACGGCCGCGTGCAACTACGCCGCCGCCGTGTACGGCTCGATGGACAACGTCAACGGCGCCTACTGACCCGGACGGCCCGCCTCCCGTGATGCGACGGGCGGACCGGGCGGGGATGCTGGAGAGGTCAGCGTCTCCAGGAGGTAACTCATGAGCATGCTCGACAAGCTCAAGAGCATGATCAAGGGCCATCCGGACCAGGCCCGGCAGGGTGTCGAGAAGGGCGGCGACTTCGTCGACGGGAAGACCGGCGGCAAGTACAGCGGCCAGGTCGACTCGGCCCAGCAGAAGCTCAACGACCAGCTCGGTGACCGCCGGCCGCCCGACGAGGGCCGGTAGGCACATGGACACACCCTGAGGAGCGGGGGCGCCACAGCCGTGGCGCCCCCGCTCCCGTGCGTCCGCACCCCCGGCGCCACCCGCGGCCCCGGTCCGGGCCGACGTGCCGAACACCGGGCCCGGGAGCATGCTGACTGTGTGACCTGGCACGGGGCGGCCGGGCGCGTGCCGTTCGGTCCGAGCGACGGCCCGCCCCGCCAACCGGAGGACGGCAGGGCACCGGACGGACTGTCCCTGGTGCTCGCCCAGTCCGTCGTGGACGCCGTCGAGGCCGGCGGCGGCGTCGCCGGAGGGATCTACCTGCCCTCGGGAACCCCCCGCCTGCTCCGCCTCGCCGTCCTCGGCGGGCTCCCCGGACCCCTCTTCCGCCCCTGGTGGCGGATGCACGTGAACCGGCCCTTCCCGGTCGCCGAGGCCTACCGCACCGGCAGCCCGGTCTACCTCGCCGACGCCGAGGACGCCATGCGGCGCTTCCCCCAGCTCATGGCGGGCCTGCCGTTCCCCTTCGGCTCCCTGTACATCCCCGTCCTGCGCGGCCACGAGCCGGCCGGGGTCCTGGTGGTCCTGCGCGCCGCGACCGCCGAGGAGCCGGTGCCCGCCGCCGACCGGCGCCGGCTCCAGCACATCGCCCTGGACCTCGGCACCGAACTGGCCGCCCTGGCCGGGGACGGGGTACGGCCCGAGTGGGACGACGAGCCACTGCCCGTCCAGCTGCCCGCCGGCACCGCGCCCCCGGTACGCATCGGCCGCTTCGACTGGAACCTGGCGACCGGCGCCGTCGAGACGGACGACGCGCTCGACGCGATCCTCGGCACCGGCAGCGGCCCCTTCCCCGGCACCGTCGACGCCCTCGCCGCCCGGCTCGCCCCGGAGGACGTCCACGGCCTCTGGGCGCTGGCCCGGCAGGCGGCGGGCTCCGCCGGCCCCGTCGTCCGCCGCATGCGGCTGTGCGGCCCCGACGGGCGCTCCCACCTCCTGGAGATCTCCGGCCGCCGGGACGGGGGCGCCGGGCCGGGCGGACACCTCACCGGCTTCCTGGTGGACCTGGGCATCGAGCCGGTCGTCGCCGAGGCCGCCGACCGGCTGCCGCGCGGCATCTTCTCGCTCGACCGCTTCGGCCGGATCACCTACGTCAACCCGCTCGCCGAGGAGATGCTCGGCCGGGCCCGCGCCGACCTGGCCGGACAGGTGTTCTGGGAGGCGCTGCCCTGGCTCGCCAACCCCGCGTACGAGGACCACTACCGGGCCGCGATGATCTCCGACTCCCCGGTCCACTTCCTCGCCCGGCGCGAGGACCAGCCCTGGCTCACGGTCTCCCTGTACCCCGGCCACGACGGGCTCACCGCCGTCCTCACCACCACCGACGAGCCCGCCTACACCCCGGACTCCGTCGTCGCGCCCGGCCTGGGCCTCGGCTCACCGGCCGACCGGTCCGCCGCCCTCTACCGCCCCGTCGCCCTCGCCATCGCGCTCACCGAGGCCGTCACCGCCCGGCAGGTCTCCCGCGTGGTCACCGAGGAGCTGCTGCCCGCCTTCGGCGGCCGGCAACTGGCGATCTACCTGCTCAAGGAGGGCCACCTCTACCTGGAGTGGGAGACCGGCTTCCCGCAGGGCTTCCTCGACCGGTTCGACGCCGTCGGGCTGGACGTCCGCATCCCCGGCGTGGAGACGCTCACCACCGGCCGGCCCCTCTTCTTCGAATCCATGCAGCGCCTGGCCGCCGCCTACCCCGGCATCCCCATGGACGCCGACGTCGGAGCCCGCGCCTTCCTGCCGCTGATCGCCTCCGGACGGCTCGTCGGCTCCTGCATCCTCGGCTTCGACCAGCCACGCGGCTTCAGCCCCGAGGAGCGCACGGTCCTCACCGCGCTGGCCGGACTCATCGCCCAGGCGCTCCAGCGGGCCCAGCGCTACGACACCGAGGCCGCCCTCGCCCGCGGCCTCCAGGACGCCCTGCTGCCCCACGGCCTGCCCGCCGTGCGCGGCATCGACACCCAGGGCCGCTACCTCGCCGGCACCAAGGGCATGGACGTCGGCGGCGACTGGTACGACGTGATCGAGACCGGCGGCCGGCTCGCCCTCGTCATCGGGGACGTGCAGGGCCACGGCGTCGCCGCCGCCGCGACCATGGGCCAGCTCCGCAGCGCCGTCCGCGCCTTCGCGCTCAGCGGCCACGACCCGCAGGAGGTCATGAGCGGCACCAACCGGCTGCTCATCGACCTCGACACCGGCCAGTTCGCCAGCTGCTGCTACATCGTGACGGACCCCGCCACCGGCCGGACGCACGCCGTGCGCGCCGGACACCCCCAGCCCGTCCTGCGCCGCCCGGACGGCACCGCCGAGGTCATGCGGCTGCCCGGCGGCATCGTCCTCGGCATCGACGCGGAGGCCGCCTACCCCGTCACCGAACTCCACCTGGAACCGGGCGCCGCGCTCGCCCTCTACACCGACGGGCTCGTCGAGCGGGCCGGCACCGACATCGACACCGGCGTCGAGCGGCTGCGCGCCACGCTCGCCGGGCCCGGCGCCGCCGGCTCCCTCGCCGACACCGCCGACCACGTCATCGGCAGGGCCCGGCAGGCCGCCGACCGGCCCGACGACATCGCCCTGCTGCTCGCGGCCCGCT
>NZ_JAKRGC010000158.1 GCF_022347745.1 Streptomyces sp. OfavH-34-F | reverse complement strand
TGCCCGGCGGACGGCGGGGCGGTCCTGCTCGACGAGCACCTGCCCGCCGCGCTGGTCGTCTCGGCGCCGGGGCTCGGCGCGGCCCTCGCCGACCGGGTGCTGGGCCCGCTGGACCGGCTGGACGCCGCCGACCGCGAGGTGCTGATCGAGACGCTGACCGCGTGGTTCGACGCCGACGGCTCGGCGCCCCGCGCGGGCGCCCGCCTCTACTGCCACCGCAACACCGTCCTCAACCGCCTGCGCCGCTTCGAGCAGCTGACCGGCCGCTGTCTCACCCGCCCCTCGGACGCGGCCGAGGTCTCCCTGGCCCTGACGGCCCGCCGCCTGCTGCCGGACTGACCGCTGCCGGACCGGCGGGGGGCGCGGGACGTGCGGGACGTGCGGGACGTGCTGGCGTGCTGGGCGTGCGGGACGTGCTGGGCATGCGGGGCGTGCGGGGCGCGCCCTGTGCCCCCGCACAGTCCCCGCCCGTACGGCCTGTACCCCCGCCGCGCGCCGGGGCGGCCCGCTGTACGCCGGCCCCGGGAGCCTGATGCCGTGTCGGGCATGCCCTCTCCATGCCCGATTTCCCCCGCCGTCCCGGGATTCCGACGGTGACCGGCGGCTTCGACGCCCGTTCGCTCGCGGTCGTCGTGTTCCTCGCGTTCGTCGCCGTCTCGCTGCTGCTGTGCGGGCTGGCCGCCGCCGACCAGGACGATCCGGAGCACTTCTACGCGGGCGGCGGTTCCGCGCTCGGGCCCGCCGGGAGCGGGCTCGCCGTCGCCGGGGACTACCTCTCCGCGGCGACCCTGCTCTCGACCACGGGGTCCGTCGCGCTGGCCGGGTTCGACGGGGTGCTGTTCGCCCTGGCCACGGTCGTCTCCCTGGTCCTGGTGATGCGCGTCCTGGCCGAACCGATGCGCCGTGCCGGGGTGTTCACGCTCGGCGACTTCCTCGCGGACCGGCTCGGCGACCCCTCCGTGCGCCGCGCCCTCGGCATCACGACGCTGGTGGTCCTCACCCCGCTGCTCCTGGTCCAGCTCGCGACCGCCGGGCGGGTGATGGCCGCGATGTTCGGGCTGCCCGACGGCGCGCTCACCAGCTGCACCGTGGCCGGCGGCGCCCTGATGGTCTGCTACTCCGCGGTCGGCGGCATGCGGGGCACCGGGTACGTGCAGATCCTCAAGGTCGCGGTCGTCCTCGCGGCGGTGACCCTGCTGGCCGGCCTGGTGCTCGCCCGCTTCGGCTGGAATCCGTTCGCCCTGTTCGACGCGGCGCGCCGGGGCAGCGGGGCCGGTGACGCGTACGCCCGCCCCGGGCTCCAGTTCGGCCACGGGGCCGCCGGCACCCTGGACCTGCTGGGCTTCCAGCTCACCCTGCTCCTCGGGGCCGCGTGCATGCCGCACATCACGATGCGGCTGCACCCGATGCGCGACCGCCGGACGGTGCGCCGCGCGACCGTGTGGGCGGTGGTCCCGGTGGCCGTGCTGTGCGCCGGGATCGTCGTCGCCGGGCTCGGCGCGTCCGCCCTGCTCGGGCACAAGGCCATCCGGGGGGCGGACCCGGCCGGCGGGACCGCGCTGCTGCTGGTGACCGGTGCGCTCGACCCGGGCGCCGGCGGGCCGCGCGAGAGCCTGCTCTTCGCGTGCGTGGCCTGTGCGGTCTTCGTCACCACGCTGGCCGCCGTCGCCGGGATCACCCTCGCCGCCGCCTCGTCCCTGGCCCGCGACTTCGCGGCGCGACGCGGAGCGCGTACGGCGGGGCGCTCCGGCCGGGCGGCGCGGCGCGAGATCCTGCGGGCCCGCCTCGCGGTGGTCCTGACCGGCGTGGTGGCCGTCTGGGCGGCCACGTACACCCATGACCGCAACCCGCAGGTCCTGCTCTCACTCTCCTTCGCGGCGGCGGCCTCCGTCCTGCCGCCGGTCCTGCTGTACGCGCTGTTCCGGCCGGGCTTCACCGCGCGCGGGGCGCGCTGGACGGTGTACGGGACGCTGCCCCTCATCGCGGTCCTGATGGTGTTCTCGCCCGCGTTCTCCGGCACGCCCGTCGCCCTCTTCCCGGACCGCGACTTCCACTGGTTCCCGCTCCAGACGCCCGGCCTGCTCACCATCCCGGCGGGCTTCCTGCTCGGACATCTGGGCTCCCGCGACGGCCGGAAGCGGACCCGGACCAGACGCGCAGTTTTTCTTTCGCAATAAATATTGCGCAGTTTTTCTTTCGTACCTAGGCTCGGGGCATGGAAAGCGACGGTTCGCGCCGGGTCTCCGACCTCGGCACCCTGAAGGCCTTCGGGCACCCCCTGCGGATGAAGCTGTACCGGGCCCTCTACATCGCCCGGCAGGCCACCGCCTCCCAACTCGCCGAACAGGTGGACGAGGCGGTCTCGCTCGTCAGCTACCACCTGCGCAAGCTCGCCGACCACGGCCTGATCGAGGAGGCCGACCGGGCGGGCCGGGACGGCCGCGAGCGCTGGTGGCAGCCCGCCTCGAAGGGGCTGCGCTTCTACGACGAGGACTTCAGCGACGCCCCCGAGACGGCCGCCACCCACTCCGCCGTCAGCCGGCTCTCCTTCGACCAGCAGGCCGAGATGTACCGCCGCCACCTCGACGCGAGCCGCAGCTGGCCGGCCGAGTGGCGCCGGGCCTCCTTCGGTTCCGAATACCTCGCCCGGCTGACCGCCGGTGAACTCGGCGCGCTCGCCTCCGAGATGGACGCACTCGTCAAGCGGTACGAGGAACAGGCCCGCGCCCGCGAGGAGGCCGGCGACACGGAGCACCGCGAGAACGTCGCGTTCCACCTGTACGGCTTCCCGTTCCGCACCTGACCCGGCACCCCGCCCCGGCACCCGCCCCCGCCCTCCGAGAGGACGCCCCGTGACCGCCACCCTGCCCGCCGCCGAGGACCGCACCGCCGGGAACAGCGCCGCCGGGGCCCCCGCCCGCCCGGCCCACCGCGACGGCAACGTCCTGCGCTGGCTCGGCGCGTACACCGCGTCCATGATCGGCGACAGCGTCTTCTACATGGCCCTCGCCTGGGCCGCCGCCCGCACCGGCAACGCCTCGCAGACGGGCCTGGTGCTCGCCGCCGGCTCCCTGCCCCGCGCGCTGCTCCTGCTCGGCGGGGGAGTGCTCGCCGACCGGCTCGGGCCCCGCCGCGTCGTCATCGCCAGCGACACCGCCCGCTGCCTGGTCATCCTCGCCCTCGCCGGAACGCTGCTGCTCACCACGCCCACCGTGGGCCTGCTGATCGCCGTCGCCCTCGTCTTCGGCGCGGTGGACGCCCTCTTCCTGCCCGCCGTGGGCGCCCTGCCGCCCCGGATCACCGCCGCCTCCCAGCTCGCCCGCGTCCAGGGGATGCGCGGACTCGCCGCCCGCACCGCCAACGTCGTCGGCGCCCCGCTCGGCGGCGTCGCCGTCGCCCTCGGCGGACCGGTCCTCGCCTTCGCCGCGGCCGGCATCCTCTTCGCCGTCTCGCTCCCGCTCCTGCTGGCCCTGCGCGTGCTCCCGCGGCCCGCGCGCGAGACGGCCGCGCCCGCCGGAACCGCCCGGCACGAACTGGCCGACGGGCTGCGCCACATCCGCCGCCACCCGCTGCTCGGCCCGCTGATGCTCGTCGTCGCCCTCAGCGAACTCGGCTTCGTCGGCCCCCTCAACCTCGGCCTCATCCTGCTCAGCGACGAACGTGGCTGGGGCGCCTCCGGCATGGGCTGGATCGTCGCCGCCTTCGGCACCGGCGCGGGCGCCTCCGCGCTGCTCCTCGCCGTACGCGGCCGGATGCCCCGGGCCGGGCTCGTCATGTGCCTGACCGTCCTGGTGGGCGCGGTCGCCGTCGGCGCCCTGGCCTTCGTGTCCTCCGTGCCCCTCGCGGCGGCCGTCGCGGTCCTCGTCGGACTCTTCGCCGGCCTCGGCGGCTCGCTGTGCGGCGCGCTCATCCAGACCGTCACCGATCCCGCCTACCTCGGCCGGGTCACCTCGGTCTCCACGCTCTTCACGCACGCCCTCGCGCCGCTCAGCTTCCCCGTGACCGGCGCCGCCGTCGCTCTCTGGGGCACCGGCCCCGTCTTCGCCACCAGCGCCGCCCTGTGCGCCGCCGGCGCGGTCACCGGGATCGTCCTCGCCCCGCTGCGCCGCGCCGAACTCCCGCACTGACCGGGGCGGACGCGGGCTACATGCCCAGCTCCGCCGTCGTCATCCGGCCGATCGCGTCCGGCTCGCCCTCCAGCTCCACCCGCGCCGCCTCCTGCCTCCCGAACGCGAACAGCAGCAGCTCGCCCGGCTCACCGGTCACCGTCACCACCGGCGCCCCCCGGTGCGCCACCGCGGTCTGCCCGTCCGGACGGCGCAGCACCAGCCCCACCGGCGCCTTCCGGCCCAGCATTCGCGCCGCCTTCTCCGTGCGCGACCACAGCACGTCCGAGAAGACCGGGTCCAGCTCCCGAGGCGACCAGTCCGGCTGCGCCCGGCGCACGTCCTCCGCGTGCACGTAGAACTCCACCGTGTTCGCCGCCTCGTCCACCTGCTTCAGGCCGAACGGCGACATCCGGGGCGGGCCCGTACGGATGAGCTGGATCAACTCCTCGTACGGCTTCGCCGCGAACTCGGCCATCACCCGGTCCCGGCGGCCCTTCAGCGGCCCGATGACGAGACCGGCCGCCGCGTCCGGCCGCCGCTCCCGCACCACCACATGGGCCGCGAGATCGCGGGCCGTCCAGCCCCGGCACAGCGTCGGGGCATGCGGACCCGCCGCCTCCAACAGGTCGGCGAGCAGAAGACGTTCGCGCTTGGCATGGGTCGACATGCCCGCCAGCGTACGACCGCCGCCCCCCGTCCGCCCAGTGGACGCACCCCCGGACCCGCCGCGCCCCCACGGCACAATGGCCCCATGACCAGCACGCCCCCGCCCGGCACCCCCCGCACCGCCAGCGCCCTCGACCCCGCCGTCGCCGCCCGCCTCAAGCGCGGCGCCGACGGACTGGTCCCGGCCATCGCCCAGCAGTACGACACCGGCGAGGTCCTGATGCTGGGCTGGATGGACGACGAGGCCCTGCACCGCACCCTCACCACCGGCCGCTGCACCTACTGGTCGCGCAGCCGCCAGGAGTACTGGGTCAAGGGCGACACCTCCGGCCACATCCAGCTGGTCAAGTCCGTCGCCCTCGACTGCGACGCCGACACCGTCCTCGTCAAGGTCGACCAGACCGGCGCCGCCTGCCACACCGGCGCCCGCACCTGCTTCGACGCCGACGTCCTCCTCCGGGGACAGTAGGGTCTGCCGCCATGGACCTCGACACCTTCCGCAAGCTGGCCGTCGACCGGCGCGTCATCCCCGTCACCCGCCGCCTCCTCGCGGACGGCGACACCCCGGTCGGCCTCTACCGCAAGCTGGCGGGCGAGCGCACCGGCACCTTCCTCCTCGAATCCGCGGAGAACGGCCGCACCTGGTCGCGCTACTCCTTCATCGGCGTACGCAGCGCCGCCACGCTCACCACCCGCGACGGCGAGGCCCACTGGCTCGGCACCCCGCCCGTCGGCGTCCCCGTCGACGGCGACCCGCTGCACGCCCTGCGCGCCACCATCGAGGCCCTGCACACCCCGCACGACCGCGAAACCGGCCTGCCGCCCTTCACCGGGGGCATGGTCGGCTACCTCGGCTACGACATCGTCCGCCGCCTGGAGAAGATCGGCGACAGCGGCCGCGACGACCTCCGCCTCCCCGAGCTGACCATGCTGCTCACCTCCGACCTGGCGGTCCTGGACCACTGGGACGGCAGCGTCCTGCTCATCGCCAACGCCATCAACCACAACGACCTGGCCACCGGCGTGGACGAGGCGTACCACGACGCCGTCGCCCGGCTCGACGCGATGGAACGCGACCTGCGCCGCCCCGTAGAGAACGCCCCCGCCACCCTGCCGCCCTCCGAGATCCCCCCGTACACCGCGCTCTGGGGCGGCCCCGCCTACCAGGACGCCGTCGAGGACGTGAAGGAGCGCATCCGGGCCGGCGAGGCCTTCCAGGTCGTGCCCTCGCAGCGCTTCGAGACCCCGTGCACGGCGAGCGCCCTCGACGTCTACCGGGTGCTGCGCGCCACCAACCCCTCGCCGTACATGTACCTCTTCCGGTTCGACGGCTTCGACGTGGCGGGCTCCAGCCCCGAGGCCCTGGTCAAGGTCGAGGACGGCCGGGCCATGGTCCACCCCATCGCCGGCACCCGGCACCGCGGCGCCACCCCGCAGGAGGACCAGGCCCTCGCCGAGGAACTCCTCGCCGACCCCAAGGAGCGCGCCGAGCACCTCATGCTCGTCGACCTCGGCCGCAACGACCTGGGCCGGGTCTGCGAACCGGGCAGCGTCGAGGTCGTCGACTTCATGTCCATCGAGCGCTACTCCCACGTCATGCACATCGTCTCCACGGTCACCGGCAGGGTCGCCGAGGGCCGCACCGCCTTCGACGTACTGACCGCCTGCTTCCCCGCCGGCACCCTCTCCGGCGCCCCCAAGCCCCGCGCCCTCCAGATCATCGAGGAGCTGGAACCCACCCGGCGCGGCCTGTACGGCGGCTGCGTCGGCTACCTCGACTTCGCCGGGGACTCCGACACCGCCATCGCCATCCGCACCGCCCTGCTGCGCGACGGCACCGCCTACGTCCAGGCCGGGGCGGGCGTCGTCGCCGACTCCGACCCGGTCGCCGAGGACACCGAGTGCCGCAACAAGGCGGCGGCCGTGCTGCGCGCCGTCCACACCGCCAACCGGCTCGGCGGCGCCTGAGTCCCGCCCGCCGCCCAGGGGCGCGGTGGGGCGTTCGGGGCCGGTGAGGGATAGTGGAGTACGTGAGTGCCGTCCCCGTACCCCAGCCCCGCGCCGAAGCCGCCACCGCGCCCGACGCCGCGGGAAGCCGCCGCACCCTGGCCGCCGGCCTGCTCCTCGGGGCGGCCGGCGCGACCGTCGTCCTGCTCGCCTCCGGGCGCACCTGGGCCGAGGGCGATGCCCCGGTCGGCGGCGGCGCCCTCCCGCTCTCCGCGGACGGCCAGGACGTCACCGGACTGCCCGCCGCCCTCGCGATCGTCGGCCTGGCCGCCCTCGTGGCCGTCTTCGCCGTGCGCGGCAACGGCCGGCGCCTGGTCGCCGGACTCCTCGCGCTCAGCGGACTCGGCGCCGCGCTCAGCGCCTTCCTCGGCGCGTCCGACAGCGCCGCGCTCGACGAGAAGGCTGCCCAGACCAGCGGGGACAGCGCCGCGACCATCACCGCCCTCAGCCACACCGCCTGGCCCTACGTCACGGCGGCCGGCGGACTGCTGATCCTGCTCGCCGGGCTGCTCGCCCTGCGCTACGGCAACCGCTGGCCCACGATGTCCGGGCGCTACGAGCGCGACGGCACCCCCCGCCCCCGCAAGGCACCCCGCCCCCTGGACCCGGACCGCCCCGAGGATCTGTGGAAGGCCCTGGACCGCGGCGAGGACCCGACGCGCGAGGCATGACCCCCAGCTCACGTCCTACCCGCACGTACGGGACAATGACAGCGAGCTGGCACACCGGCACGGGCCGTGCGCACAGCGACCCGAGCATTCCAACAGCGCAACACCCAACGAGGAGCAACTCATGGCGGGCAGCAGCCACGGACACACCCCGGCCGCCTGGACCGGTGTCATCATCGCCTTCATCGGCTTCTGCGTCGCGGGCGTCTTCATGGTCGCGGCCAACCCGCTCGGCTTCTGGGCCGGCATGGGCGTCGTCCTTCTCGGTGGTGTCGTCGGCGTCGGCATGAAGGCCGCCGGCCTCGGCGCGCCGAAGGAGTCGGCCGAGCTGAGCGCCGCCCGCGCCCGCGCCGGCCAGGCACAGACCTCCTGACCCGCGGACACACGCACGCGAGGCGCAGCCCGGACCGGGCTGCGCCTTTTCGCTTGAGCGGCGACAATCACCGGGTGGACGCCTCACCGAACCCCGCCCCCGCCGCCCCCGGAGCCCCCGGAGCCCCCTCCGGACCGCCGCCGCTCTTCCCCACCGCCCCCGCCGGAGCCTCCCGGCTGCGCCGGATCGCCGTCCCCGCCGGGGTGCTGGCCGCCGTCGCCGGCGCCTTCGGCTACGTCGCCACCGTGGACCCGAACCAGCCGGGCCACTACCCCGTCTGCCCGCTGCTGCGGTTCACCGGCGTCTACTGCCCCGGCTGCGGCGGCCTGCGCAGCGCCCACGCCTTCGCCCACGGCGACCTCGCCGCCGCCTTCGGCGCCAACGCCCTGGCCGTCGCCGGCTACGCCCTCTTCGCCGTCCTGTGGGCCGTATGGCTGGTCCGCGAGGCGCGCGGCAAGCCGCTGCGGTTCGCCCTGCGGCCGGTGCACTGGTGGGGGATCGGGGCCCTGCTGCTGGTCTTCACGGTCGTCCGGAATCTGCCGTTCGGCTCGGCGCTGGCCCCCTGAAGTCCCAGGGAATGGGACGGCGGGCGGCCGGATGCGAGCGCGGCGGCCACCTGCGGATACCATCGGAGTGGCTGATCCCCGGCCCGATACGTTTTCTGCCACCGCTCCGGAAGGGGGCCGCTCGCGTGAGTGTGCTCGACGAGATCATCGAGGGCGTCCGCGCCGACCTCGCGGAGCGGCAGGCACGGGTCGGCCTCGACGAGCTCAAGGAACGCGCCGCCCGCGCCCCCCGCGCCAAGGACGGCGTCGCCGCCCTGCGCGGCGAGGGCGTCAACGTCATCTGCGAGGTCAAGCGCTCCAGCCCCTCCAAGGGCGCGCTCGCCGCGATCGCCGACCCGGCCGCGCTCGCCGCCGACTACGAGGCCGGCGGGGCGTCCGTCATCTCCGTCCTCACCGAGCAGCGCCGCTTCGGCGGCTCGCTGGCCGACCTGGAGGCCGTCCGCGCCAAGGTGGACATCCCGATCCTCCGCAAGGACTTCATCGTCACCTCGTACCAGCTGTGGGAGGCCCGCGCGTACGGCGCCGACCTCGCGCTGCTGATCGTCGCCGCCCTGGACCAGGAGGCGCTGGTCTCCCTGATCGAGCGCGCCGAGTCCATCGGCCTGACGCCCCTGGTCGAGGCGCACGACGAGGACGAGGCCGAGCGGGCCGTGGCGGCCGGCGCCAGGGTCATCGGCGTCAACGCCCGCAACCTCAAGGACCTCAAGGTCGACCGCTCCACCTTCGAGCGCGTCGCCCCCGAGATCCCCGACCACATCGTCAAGGTCGCCGAGTCCGGCGTCCGCGGCCCGCACGACCTGATCGCCTACGCCAACGCCGGCGCGGACGCCGTGCTGGTCGGCGAATCCCTGGTCACCGGCCGCGACCCGCGCGCCTCCGTCGCCGACCTGGTCGCCGCGGGCGCCCACCCGGCCCTGCGCCACGGGCGGGGCTGACCCCGCCGTGTCCCTCCTCCCGCATCCCGAGCCCCTGAGCTGCGCGCTGCCCTCGTGGCACCGCGGCTGCCGGGCACCGGCGCGCCGTGTGCGCGGCCGGCGGGTGCGGTATGTGATCGGAGCCGAGCCCGGTCAGGTCAACGGCATGCGATGGCGCACGGGGCCCGCGCTGTAGAGCGAGCCCCGGCCGCCGCACCGACCCGCCCGCCAGGGCGCGGTCCCGTGCGGCCGGAACCGCCCCGGTCACGGACCGGCGGCGGCGCTCCGCCCTCGGCGCAGACGGTGTCATCCGCCCCGCCACGACGAGGAGCACATTCCGCATGTCTTCCGACTTCTTCATCCCGGACCCGGAGGGTCTGATCCCCAGCGCCGAGGGCTACTTCGGCGCGTACGGCGGCAAGTTCATCCCGGAGGCGCTGGTCGCCGCCGTGGACGAGGTCGCCGTCGAGTACGAGAAGGCCAAGGCCGACCCCGCCTTCGCCGCCGAACTCGGCGAGCTGATGGTGCACTACACCGGACGGCCCAGCGCCCTCACCGAGGTTCCCCGCTTCGCCGAGCACGCCGGCGGCGCACGGGTCTTCCTCAAGCGCGAGGACCTCAACCACACCGGCTCCCACAAGATCAACAACGTGCTGGGGCAGGCCCTGCTCACCCGGCGCATGGGCAAGACCCGGGTCATCGCCGAGACCGGCGCCGGCCAGCACGGCGTCGCCACCGCGACCGCCTGCGCCCTGTTCGGCCTCGACTGCACCATCTACATGGGCGAGATCGACACCCAGCGGCAGGCGCTGAACGTGGCGCGCATGCGGATGCTGGGCGCCGAGGTCATCGCGGTGAAGTCCGGCTCGCGCACCCTCAAGGACGCCATCAACGAGGCGTTCCGCGACTGGGTCGCCAACGTGGACCGCACCCACTACCTCTTCGGCACGGTGGCGGGCCCGCACCCCTTCCCGGCGATGGTCCGCGACTTCCACCGCGTCATCGGCGTGGAGGCCCGGCGGCAGATCCTGGAGCGGGCCGGCCGGCTGCCGGACGCCGCCGTGGCCTGCGTCGGCGGCGGCTCCAACGCCATCGGCCTCTTCCACGCCTTCGTGCCCGACGCCGGGGTCCGCCTCATCGGCTGCGAGCCCGCGGGACACGGCGTGGAGACCGGCGAGCACGCGGCGACCCTGACCGCGGGCGAGCCCGGCATCCTGCACGGCTCGCGCAGCTACGTCCTCCAGGACGACGAGGGCCAGATCACCGAGCCGTACTCCATCTCGGCCGGCCTGGACTACCCCGGCATCGGCCCGGAGCACGCGTACCTCAAGGACGTCGGCCGCGGCGAGTACCGCGCCGTCACCGACGACGCGGCCATGCAGGCGCTGCGCCTGCTCTCCCGCACCGAGGGCATCATCCCGGCCATCGAGAGCGCCCACGCGCTGGCCGGGGCCCTGGAGGTCGGCAAGGAGCTGGGTCCGGACGGGCTGATCCTGGTCAACCTCTCCGGACGCGGTGACAAGGACATGGACACGGCGGCCCGCTACTTCGGGCTGTACGACACGGACGCCGCCGTCGAGGCGGACGCCGACAGCGCGCACGCGGAGATCGAGGGGGACGTCCAGTGACCGGCAACATCGAACTGCTGAACACCACGCTCGCCGCCGCGCGGGCCGAGGACCGGGCCGCGCTCATCGCGTACCTCCCGGCCGGCTTCCCCACCGTCGACGGCGGCATCGAGGCCGTCAAGGCCGTCGTCGAGGGCGGCGCCGACGTCGTCGAGGTGGGCCTGCCGCACAGCGACCCGGTGCTCGACGGACCGGTCATCCAGACCGCCGACGACATCGCGCTGCGCGGCGGCGTGCGGATCGCCGACGTGATGCGCACGGTGCGCGAGGCGCACGAGGCGACCGGGGCGCCGATCCTCGTCATGACGTACTGGAACCCGATCGACCGGTACGGCGTGGAGCGCTTCACCGCCGAACTGGCCGCGGCGGGCGGCGCCGGGTGCATCCTGCCCGACCTGCCGGTCCAGGAGTCCGCGCTGTGGCGCGAGCACGCGGGGCGGCACGGCCTGGCCACCGTCTTCGTCGTCGCGCCCAGCAGCAAGGACGAGCGGATCGCCACCATCACCGACGCGGGCTCCGGCTTCGTCTACGCCGCGTCCCTGATGGGCGTCACCGGCACCCGCGCCTCGGTCGGCGCACAGGCGCGGGACCTCGTCCTGCGCACCCGCGCCACCACCGAGCTGCCGGTCTGCGTCGGCCTCGGCGTGTCCGACGCCGCCCAGGCGGCCGAGGTCGCCGGCTTCGCGGACGGCGTCATCGTCGGCTCCGCCTTCGTCAAGCGGATGCTGGACGCCCCCGACGAGGCGGCCGGCCTCGCCGCCGTCCGGTCACTGGCGGCCGACCTTGCCGAAGGTGTTCGAAAGCGCTGACACCAGGGGTCACCCGAACGGGTGGACCTGGGCCCGGAGAGGCACGCGAGTGCCTCTCCGGGTCGTTCCTGCGGTGTGAGCGAGAAGAACCAACAGGGTAAAAGGGCCGCGCGAGACCGGCTGATCCAGCAGCGCGAGCAGGCGAAGGCGCGCGACCGCCGGCGCCGGACGCTGATCGTTTCCGCGGCCGTGGTGGGGGTCCTGGGGCTGGCCGCCGTGGTCGGCGTGATCGCGGCCAACACCGACGGCAAGAGCGACAAGTCCAAGGCGTCCGGGCCCGCGGTCGCCCCGTCCGGCGCGACCGGCAAGGACGCCCTGGCGATCCGGGTCGGCGCGGACGACGCCCCGTCCACCCTCACCATCTGGGAGGACTTCCGCTGCCCGGTCTGCGCCCAGTTCGAGAACGCGTTCCGCGACACCATCCACCGGATGGAGCGCGACGGCCGGCTCAAGGTGGACTACCACCTGGCCACGATCATCGACGGCAACATGGGCGGCAGCGGCTCCCTCAAGGCCGCCAACGCCGCCGCCTGCGCGCAGGACGCCGGCAAGTTCCCCGCGTACCACGACGTGCTGTACCAGAACCAGCCGCCGGAGACCGACGACGCCTTCGGCGACAACGACAAGCTGATCGACCTCGCCAAGAAGGTCGACGGGCTGGACACCCCCGCGTTCCGCTCCTGCGTCGAGGACGGCAAGCACGACACCTGGGTGCAGAAGTCGAACCAGGCGTTCAGCGACGGCGGGTTCCAGGGCACGCCCACGGCGCTCCTGAACGGTGAGTCGATCTTCCCGAAGAAGGGCGACGAGGCGCTCACCGTGGAGAACTTCGAGAAGTGGGTCGCCGAGGCCAACAAGGGCAAGAAGCCGGGCACCGCCACGGCCACGCCGTAGCGCCCGCGCGCGGGGCGTCCGCGGAGACCGGACGGCCGGACCGGCCGGGGACCGACGGCCCGCTCGTTACCCAGAAGTTGCCGGACGGGTTGCCGTACCTCCCGTCCGGCAGGGTAGCGTCGATGCTGCCATGAACCTTGCCTACATTCCCAGCCCGTCGACCGGCGTGATCGATCTCGGACCGATCCCGCTCCGCGGCTACGCGTTCTGCATCATCATCGGTGTCTTCGTCGCCGTCTGGTTCGGCAACAAGCGCTGGATCGCCCGAGGAGGCACCGCCGGCACCGTCGCCGACATCGCCGTCTGGGCGGTGCCCTTCGGCCTGGTCGGCGGACGGCTCTACCACGTCATCACCGACTACCAGCTGTACTTCAGCGACGGTGAGAACTGGGTCGACGCCTTCAAGATCTGGCAGGGCGGCCTCGGCATCTGGGGCGCCATCGCGCTCGGCGCGGTCGGAGCCTGGATCGGCTGCCGCCGCCGGGGCATCCCGCTCCCCGCCTGGGCCGACGCCCTCGCCCCCGGCATCGCCCTGGCCCAGGCCTGCGGCCGCTGGGGCAACTGGTTCAACCAGGAGCTGTACGGCAAGGCGACCGACGTCCCGTGGGCGCTCAAGATCAGCGAAGGCCCCAACCGCGTCGCCGGCACCTACCACCCGACCTTCCTGTACGAGTCGCTGTGGTGCGTCGGCGTGGCGCTCCTGGTGATCTGGGCGGACCGCCGCTTCAAGCTCGGACACGGCCGCGCGTTCGCGCTGTACGTCGCCGCGTACTGCGCGGGACGGGCCTGGATCGAGTACATGCGCGTCGACGAGGCGCACCACATCCTGGGCCTGCGGCTCAACGTGTGGACCGCGATCATCGTGTTCGCGCTGGCCGTGACGTACATCGTGGTCTCGGCGAAGCTGCGCCCGGGCCGCGAGGAGGTCGTCGAGCCCAAGGCGGCCGGGGAGCCGGAAGCCAAGGACGAGGCCAAGGACGAGGCCGCCGACGAGGCCGAGGCCCCGGAGGCGTCCGCCGACGCGGACGCGGACGCCGACGCGCCGAAGGCGGACGGCACGGCGGAGACCGCCAAGGGCTGACGCCGCACAAGCCGAGTGAGGGGCCGCCGGGGATTCCCGGCGGCCCCTCACCGTTTGCCGTGGGCGCCCGCCGCCGAGCGAGGAGGCGACGCCCGGGCGGAGCGCCGGGTCACCGCTCCCGCCGGGCCAGCGCCAGCGTCCGCCGCGCCTGCGCG
>NZ_JAKRGC010000157.1 GCF_022347745.1 Streptomyces sp. OfavH-34-F | reverse complement strand
GGTGCGGGCAGCCAGGCCAGCGCGGCGGCCGCGCCGGTGGCGGCGGCCACCCCGGCGGCGGTGAGCGTGTCGGGCGACACCTCACGGCGGGCCAGCGCGGTGCGGACACCGGCGAGCCGGTCCGCGTACCAGGGCTTGAGAGCGTAGAGGCCGTTCATGGCCCCCACTCTCGTGCGACGCACAGGTGTGCGACACGGGCCTGCTACTCAAGTACGGCTGAGTACCCGCACGGGCCCCCGCACCCGGCCGCGCGGGGCCGCTGTCTCAGATAGTAGGAAGTCCGAGTAATTGTGGAGACAGACAGGCCCGGCTGTTCTAGCTTTGTAGAAGCCGAACGTCTCGCTCGATCAAGCGACCGGCGGTCGTGAGCGCGCGCCCCCGTGCAGGCAACCCCTGCGGCGCCCGCCCCCCGCCCCTTCCGGCGCCTCGAAATCACTGATCTCGACATCACCCCACGCTGTTCGATCTCGAAATCCTCGCGATCTCAAGGAGTCGATCCACCATGGCCGAAACCGCCGTCCGCCGCGTCCGCCACACCCACCGCCCGACCGAGTCGGAGCGCCGCGCCGCTGCCGCCGCCCTCCAGCGCGCCCTCGACCGCCGGGACAACGGCGGCTCCACCGGCCACTGAACCGACCCGCCCGCCCCGCCCCGTACACACGTCCGAGTGTCCGCATGATGGACGTGACGTGTCATGGGGTGGGACGCGCAGTAGGGTGCGCACATGTCTCGCAGCATCAATCTCGCAGTGATCCCCGGTGACGGTATCGGCCAGGAGGTCGTGGCCCAGGGCCTCAAGGTCCTCAACGCTGTTCTCCCGCAGGATGTGAAGCTGGAGACCAAGGAGTACGACCTTGGCGCCCGGCGCTGGCACCGCACCGGTGAAACCCTCCCCGACGCGGAGCTCGAAGCCCTCAAGGGGCACGACGCCATCCTGCTCGGCGCGATCGGCGACCCGTCCGTGCCCTCCGGCGTCCTGGAGCGCGGGCTGCTGCTGAAGCTGCGCTTCGCCTTCGACCACTTCATCAACCTGCGCCCCTCGAAGCTCTTCCCGAACACGGACACCCCGCTGGCCGGCCGTCCGGACATCGACTTCGTCGTCGTCCGCGAGGGCACCGAGGGCCCGTACACCGGCAACGGCGGCTCGCTGCGCACCGGCACGGAGCACGAGGTCGCCACCGAGGTCAGCCTGAACACCGCCTTCGGTGTCGAGCGGGTCGTGCGCGACGCCTTCGAGCGTGCCGCCGCCCGTCCGCGCAAGAAGCTGACGCTGGTCCACAAGAACAACGTGCTCGTGTACGCCGGCCACCTGTGGAAGAACACCTTCGACAAGGTCGCCGCCGAGTACCCGCAGGTCACCACCGACTACCTGCACGTCGACGCCGCGACGATCTTCTTCGTCACGCAGCCGGAGCGCTTCGACGTCATCGTCACCGACAACCTCTTCGGCGACATCCTCACCGACCTCGCCGCGGCCGTCTCCGGCGGCATCGGCCTGGCCGCCTCCGGCAACATCAACCCGACGGGCGCCTTCCCGTCGATGTTCGAGCCGGTCCACGGCTCCGCCCCCGACATCGCGGGGCAGGGCAAGGCCGACCCGACCGCCACGATCCTCTCCGTCGCCCTCCTGCTGCGCCACCTCGGCTACGACGCCGAGGCCGAGCGCATCGAGGACGCCGTCTCCGCCGACCTCGCGGAGCGCGACGGCGCCCGTACGACCGACGAGATCGGCGACGCCCTCGCGGTACGCGTAGCGGGCTGATCCGACGACTCACCACGAAGCCGCCGGGTCGCAGACGCACCCGGCGGCTTCACCTGTGCGGCCCTCGGGTGTCACCATCGAACCCTGGACCGCATTCCCGCCATTTCGTGCGCGGCACCTGTCGAGCGATAATCGAACAGGGCCGTGTCCCGCAGCATTGCTCGGACGTCCTAGCACCTGATGGCGCGCACGCGGTCCTGCCCACACAAAACGGTGAAGGACACGCACTCATGACGACGCCCACGATCGAGCTCAAGCCCTCCGCGCACCCGCTGTCCGACGCGGAGCGCGAGGCGATCCTGGTCCAGCCCGGATTCGGCCGCCACTTCACCGACCACATGGTCACGATCAAGTGGACCGAGGGCCGCGGCTGGCACGACGCGCAGCTCGTCCCCTACGCGCCGCTGTCGATCGACCCCGCCAACATGACGCTGCACTACGGCCAGGAGATCTTCGAGGGCCTCAAGGCGTACCGGCAGCCGGACGGCTCCGTCGCCACCTTCCGCCCCGAGGCCAACGCCGAGCGCTTCCGCGCCTCCGCGCGCCGGCTCGCCATGCCGGAGCTGCCCGTCGAGACCTTCGTCGCCGCCTGCGACGCCCTCGTCCAGCAGGACGCCGCCTGGGTTCCGGCGCACGGCGGCGAGGAGTCCCTCTACCTGCGCCCCTTCATGATCGCGACCGAGGTCGGCCTCGGTGTGCGCCCGGCCAACGAGTACCTCTTCCTCGTCATCGCCTCGCCGGCCGGCGCCTACTTCCCCGGTGGTGTGAAGCCCGTCTCCATCTGGCTCTCCGAGGACCGGGTGCGCGCCGTCCCCGGCGGCATGGGCGACGCCAAGACCGGCGGCAACTACGCCGCCTCCCTCCTCGCCCAGGCCGAGGCCGCCGCCAAGGGCTGCGACCAGGTCGCCTACCTCGACGCCGTCGAGCACAAGTGGGTGGAGGAGCTGGGCGGCATGAACCTCTACTTCGTGTACGGGGACCGCATCGTCACCCCGTCCCTCACCGGCTCCCTGCTCGCCGGCATCACCCGCGACTCGCTGCTCAAGCTGGCCGGCGACCTCGGGTACACCGCCGAGGAGGACCGCGTCTCCCTCGACCAGTGGCGCGACGACACCGCCGCCGGCACCCTGACCGAGGTCTTCGCCTGCGGCACCGCCGCCGTCATCACCCCCGTCGGCACCGTGAAGTGCGCCGGCGGCGAGTGGACCCAGGGCGACGGCACGCCCGGCCCGGTCACCCTCAAGCTGCGCGAGCGCCTGCTCGACATCCAGCGCGGCACCGCCGAGGACACCCACGGCTGGATGCACTCCCTCGCCTGACCGGCGCCCCCGCACCGCGGACCGCGTCCGGCGTCTCGCCGGACGCGGTCCGCGCGCCCGCATCCTGAGACGGGGCGGGAGTCCGGGCCGCTCCTGTGCCAGACTGCGTCCGTGCCCTCGTTCGTCATGATTATTGGCAGCAGGCGCGCCGGTCCGCAGTGACCGTCCCGTACCACGACGTACGGCACGGCCACCGTGCCCCAGACCCGCGCGCAGACCTCTCGCACCCGCGAGGGGTTTTTTGTTTTGCGGCCTCACCACGGCCGCGACACGAGGCGCGCGGGATGATGGGGGCAAGTGGAGCCAGATCGTCCGGATTCCACTCATCCGACAGGAGTCAGACCAGCCATGACCACCAAGGCCAAGCCCACCGACGACAGCTTCCATGTCTTCGACACCACGCTGCGCGACGGCGCGCAGCGTGAAGGCATCAACCTGACGGTCGCCGACAAGCTGACCATCGCCCGGCACCTGGACGAGTTCGGCGTCGGCTTCATCGAGGGCGGCTGGCCGGGCGCCAACCCCCGTGACACCGAGTTCTTCGCCCGCGCCCGCCAGGAGATCGAGTTCAAGAACGCCGAGCTGGTCGCCTTCGGCGCGACCCGCAGGGCGGGCGGCTCGGCGGCCGAGGACCCCCAGGTCAAGGCGCTGCTGGAGTCCGGAGCCCCGGTGATCACGCTGGTCGCCAAGTCCCACGACCGCCATGTGGAGCTGGCCCTGCGCACCACCCTGGAGGAGAACCTGGAGATGGTCCGCGACACCGTCTCCTACCTGTGCGCCCAGGGCCGCCGGGTCTTCGTCGACTGCGAGCACTTCTTCGACGGCTACCGCGCCAACCCCGAGTACGCCAAGGCCGTCGTCAAGGCCGCCGCCGAGGCCGGCGCCGACGTGGTCATCCTCTGCGACACCAACGGCGGGATGCTCCCGGCCCAGGTCCAGGCCGTCGTCGCCACCGTCCTCGCCGACACCGGCGCCCGGCTCGGCATCCACGCCCAGGACGACACCGGCTGCGCCGTCGCCAACACCCTGGCCGCCGTGGACGCCGGCGCCACGCACGTCCAGTGCACCGCCAACGGCTACGGCGAGCGCGTCGGCAACGCCAACCTCTTCCCGGTCGTCGCCGCGCTGGAACTCAAGTACGGCAAGCGGGTCCTGCCCGACGGCGCGCTGGCCGACATGACCCGCGTCTCGCACGCCATCGCCGAGGTCGTCAACCTCACCCCCTCCACCCACCAGCCCTACGTCGGCATCTCCGCCTTCGCGCACAAGGCCGGGCTGCACGCCTCCGCGATCAAGGTGGACCCGGACCTCTACCAGCACATCGACCCCGCTCTCGTCGGCAACACCATGCGGATGCTGGTCTCCGACATGGCCGGACGCGCCTCCATCGAGCTCAAGAGCGACGAGCTGGGCATCGACCTCGGCGGCGACCGCGAACTCGTCGGCCGGGTCGTCGAGCGGGTCAAGGAACGCGAACTCAAGGGCTACACCTACGAGGCGGCCGACGCCTCCTTCGAGCTGCTGCTGCGCGCCGAGGCCGAGGGCCGGGTGCGGCGCTACTTCCGCACCGAGTCCTGGCGCGCCATCGTCGAGAACCGGCCGGACGGCACCCACGCCAACGAGGTGACCGTGAAGCTGTGGGCCAAGGGCGAGCGCATCGTCGCCACCGCCGAGGGCAACGGCCCGGTCAACGCCCTGGACCGGGCGCTGCGCGTGGCCCTGGAACGGATCTACCCGCAGCTCGCCAAGCTGGAGCTGACGGACTACAAGGTCCGCATCCTGGAGGGCCGCACCGGCACCGACTCGACCACCCGCGTCCTGATCACCACGGGCGACGGCACCGCCGAGTGGTCGACCGTGGGCGTCGCCGAGAACATCATCGCCGCCTCCTGGCAGGCCCTGGAGGACGCGTACACCTACGGACTGCTGCGCGCCGGCCTCGAACCCACGGACTGACCCCGCACGGGGCGACGCCCCCGTCCGCCCGCCGTCAACCGGCGTGGCGGGCGGGGGCGTTCGCGTGCACGGCCCCGTACGGGCACCGAGTGAACGGGATCGCGACGGCCACGTCAAGGGTTTGTACGTTCAGGAGTTGAAGCCACGGGGCGTCCTCTCCCCGTTATCGGATGGGTACGGACCAATCTCGACGTGAAGTATTGACGGTCCTGTTCCCGCGAGGGTTAACTCACGCCACCAACGCCGGTACCGGTTCCGGAACCGGTTGCGGTACCGGTTCCGTCGCGGGTCGTTCCGGCCGCGGTTCCCGTCGTCCCACCCTGCCCTGGAGGCTCCGATGCGTGTCACCATCGCCGACGTCGCCCGCGAGGCCGGCGTCAGCAAGACGACCGTGTCCCGGGTCATCAACACCAAGGGCGAGGTGGACGGCGCCACGGCGGCCCGCGTCCGCGCGGTGATCCAGCAGCTCGGCTACGTACCCAGTTCGGGCGCCGTGGGCCTGGCCCGCGGCAGCAGCCGCACGGTCGGCATGCTGGTGCCCTCGCTGACCTGGCCCTGGATGGGCGAGGTGCTCCAGGGCGTCGTGGACACCGTCGAGGCCGCCGACTACGGGCTGCTGCTGTTCACCTGCAACCGGGGGGCCGAGTCCGTCCAGCGCTTCACCAGCCAGGTGTCGGCGCGGGCCTTCGACGGACTGGTCGTGGTGGAGCCGGAGAACACCCTGGACCACCTCACCGAACTGCACCGCGACGGCCTGCCGATCGTGCTGATCGACGATCGCGGCCACCACCCCGAGTTCCCCTCCGTCGTGACCACCAACCGCGAGGGAGGCGCCTCGGCCGCCCGCCACCTGCGGGACGCCGGACGCACCAGGCCCGTCGTGATCACCGGCCCCGAGGGGTTCGGCTGTGTCCGCGACCGGCTGGCCGGGTTCGTCTCGGTCCTGCCCACCGACCTCGTCGTCCGGGGCGACTTCACCGAGCGCTGCGGCCGGCTGGCCGTCGAGGAACTCCTCGCGGCCGGCACCGGGTTCGACTCGGTCTTCGCCCACAACGACATCACCGCGGCCGGTGTGCTGCGGGCGCTGCGCGCCGCCGGGAAGTCCGTGCCCGGTGACATCGCGGTCGTCGGTTTCGACGACATCCCGATGGCCGAACACACCGAACCGCCCCTGACCACCGTGCGCCAGCCCACCCGGCAGATGGGTGAGACGGCGGCACGGATGCTCCTCGCGCACCTCGGCGGCACGCCCGCGCCCGACACCCCGGTCGTGCTGCCCACCGAACTGGTCGTGCGCCACTCGGCGCCCTAGCGGTCCGGGCGCCCCAGGCCCGCCACCGCACCGCACCACCCGCACCACCCGCACCGCCCGCACCACCCCCACCCGCACCACCGCACCCCCTTCACCCCCCAGAGACGCCCGCACCGCCCACGCCCGTACTCGCACCGCCCGTACCCGGCGCGCCGAGCGCTGCCCGTTTCCGGATCTCCCAGACCCGCCGGTTCCCACCTGGAGTCGCTATGTCCGCACGCCGTCACACGCTGAGAGCCGCCGCGCTCGCCACCGCGGTGGTCGCCCTCGCCGCAGGCTGTTCCTCCGCCAACTCCGACCGCGACAAGAACGGCGCGGCCGGCGCCTCCGGCGTCCTCACCCTGGGCAAGCCGGACGGCCCGCAGACCAACAACAGCAACCCGTTCCTCAACACCTCGGCGGGCGCCACCCTCGGCTACCGCCACATGATCTACGAGCCGCTGGCGATGACGAGCCAGATCCGGCCCGCCGCCAAGGCCGACCCGTGGCTGGCCACCGACTGGGAGTGGGACCTCAACTACCACAAGGTCACCTTCACCCTCGACGAGCGCGCCAAGTGGGCCGACGGCAAGCCGGTCACCGCCGAGGACGTGGCGTTCACCTTCGGACTGCTCAAGAAGCACCCCGCGCTCAACGGCAACGGCATCACGTACGGCGACATCAAGGTCCAGGACAAGAAGGTCATCCTGCACTTCGACGACTCGCAGTACGTCAACCAGAACAAGATCATCCAGCAGTTCATCGTGCCCAAGCACATCTGGGAGAAGGTCGACAACCCGGAGACCTGGCCCAACCGCACCCCCGTCGGCTCCGGCCCGTACAAGCTGAAGACGTTCACGCCGCAGACCACCACCCTGACCGCGACGCCCAGCTACTGGAAGGGCGCCACCAAGGTCAAGGAGCTGCGCTACACCACGTACAACGACAACAGCGCCGCCACCACCGCGCTGGCAAGCGGCAAGCTGGAGTGGTCCTTCGTCTTCATGCCGGACTACAAGAAGCTGTTCATCGCCAAGGACCCCAAGAACCACAAGCTGTGGTTCCCCTCCGGCCTCGGCATCCACGGCCTGTGGTTCAACACCACCCGCAAGCCGTTCGACAACCCGGCGCTGCGCCGCGCCATGGCGATGGTCGTGGACCGCAACGCCATCTACACCCAGGCCGAGGCCACCCTCTACCCGGAGATCACCAACCCCACCGGCATCCCGCTGCCCGCCGGCGAGTCGTTCATCGCCCCCGAGTACAAGGACGCCACCACCGAGCCGGACGTCGAGGGCGCCAAGAAGGTCCTGGAGAAGGCCGGGTTCACGCTCTCCGGCGGCGTCCTCAAGGACCCGGGCGGCAAGCCCGTGAAGCTCACCTTCACCGACCCGGCCGGCTGGAACGACTACATCACCGGCCTGGCGATCATCAAGGACAACATCAAGAAGATCGGCATCGAGGCCGAGGTCAAGACCCAGACCGCCGAAGCCTGGGGTACCGACGTCGCCAACGGCAACTTCGACGCCACCCTGCACTGGACCAACAGCGGCGCCACCCCGTACGACATGTACCAGAACATCATGGACGGCGCCCTGCTCCAGCCCATCGGCAAGGCCTCCCAGTCCGGCAACTACGGACGCTTCAAGAGCACCGAGGCCACCGAGGCGCTGAAGGACTTCGCGCAGGCCACCACGGACACCGCCCGCACCAAGGCGATGAACACCCTGCAGAAGATCATGGTCGAGCAGGCACCGATGATCCCGACCGCCGCCGCGCCCATCGGGGCGGAGTACTCCACGAAGAACTGGGTGGGCTGGCCCACCGAGGACGACCCGTACGCGGACCCGCAGCACACCCAGCCCTCCTCGCTGGAAGTCGTCCTCAAGCTCCAGCCCGCCAAGTAGGACCAGGGATTCCAGGGACCGGCCATGTCTGAACAGCCAGAACAGCCAGAGAACAACCACGTCGTGCTCGAAGCACGCGGAGTCACCAAGCACTTCGCCGTGCGGCGCACCGGCCGCGACCTCCTCGCGGGCAGGCGCCGCACCGTCCACGCCGTCGACGACGTCTCGCTGGAACTGCGGCGCGGCACCGTCACGGCACTGGTGGGGGAGTCGGGCTCCGGGAAGTCCACCGTCGCCCGCCTGCTCGCCCAGCTGTATCCGCTCACCTCGGGCGAGATCCGGCTGGGCGGGGAGCCGGTGAAGGCCGGACGTGGCCGGTCCTTCCGCAGGTACGTACGCCGGGCCCAGCTCATCTTCCAGGACCCGTTCGCCTCGCTGAACCCCGTGCACACCGTGCGCTACCACCTGACCCGGTCACTGAGAATCCACGGCCGGGCCGGCAGCGGCGAGGCGGAACTGGAGGAGAACCTGACCGCTCTGCTGAACCGCGTCCAGCTGACACCTCCTCATCAGTACCTGGACAAGTTCCCGCACGAGCTGTCGGGCGGTCAGCGCCAGCGCGTGGCCATGGCCCGCGCGCTCGGCGCCGACCCCCAGGTCCTGCTCGCCGACGAGCCCGTCTCCATGCTGGACGTCTCCATCCGGCTCGGCGTGCTCAACCTGCTGGGCGACCTCCGGGACCGGCTGCGCCTCGCCATCCTCTACATCACCCACGACATCGCCTCCGCCCGCTACTTCGCGGACACCACGCTGGTGATGTACGCGGGCCGGGTCGTCGAGGGCGGCGACAGCGAGACCGTCACCCAGCGCCCCGCCCACCCCTACACCCAGCTGCTCATCGCCTCGGCACCCCACCCCGACCGCACCGACGACGACGAGGAGCCGGAGGAGGACGCCGGCGGCGAGCCCCCCTCGCTCATCGACCCGCCGGCCGGCTGCCGCTTCCACCCCCGCTGCCCCCGGGCGATGGAGCGCTGCCGCACCGAACTCCCGCCGCGCTTCGACCTCGCCGACGGCCAGTGGGCCGCCTGCTGGCTGTACGAGAACGCCACCGGCACCGAGGCCGCCCGGGCGAAGGAGGCCGTGAAGTGAAGTACCTCCTCCAGCGGCTCGCCTTCTACCTGGTCACCGCCTGGGCCGCGATCACCATCAACTTCCTCATCCCGCGCCTGATGCCCGGCGACCCCGTCCAGTCACTCCTCGCCCGCTACCAGGGCCAGCTCGACACCAGCGCCGTCGCGTCCCTGGAGGCCCTCTTCGGCCTCGACCGGAAGCAGTCGCTCTGGGAGCAGTACACCGACTACTGGTCCCACCTGCTCCACGGCGACCTCGGCATGTCGTTCACCTTCTTCCCGACCCCGGTCGGGGAGGTCATCGGCCAGGCCCTGCCCTGGACCGTCGCGCTCGTCGGCATCACCACGCTCATCAGCTTCGCCCTCGGCACCGGCATCGGGGTCTTCGCCGGCTGGCGGCGCGGCTCCTGGACGGACGCGCTGCTCCCCGTCACCACGTTCATCTCGTCGATCCCGTACTTCTGGCTCGGGCTCATCGCCATCTCGCTGTTCGCCGTCAAGTGGCCGGTCTTCCCCTTCGAGGGCGGCTACGACGACTCCCTGGTCCCGGCCTTCGACTGGCCGTTCATCTCCAGCGCGCTCTACCACGGGGTGCTGCCGGGCATCACGATCGTCCTCAGCGCCGTGGCCGGCTGGATTCTCGGCATGCGCAACATGATGGTGACGGTCTCCAGCGAGGACTACGTCATGGTCGCCCAGGCCAAGGGCCTCTCCGAACGCCGGGTCATGTTCGGTTACGCGGCACGCAACGCGATCCTGCCCAACATCTCCGGCTTCGCCCTCTCGCTCGGCCTCATCGTCGGCGGCACGCTCCTGGTCGAGATGGTCTTCAGCTACCCCGGCATCGGCTTCCAGCTGCTCAAGGCCGTCGGCGCCAAGGACTACCCCCTGATGCAGGGCGTCTTCCTCATCATCACGCTCTCCGTGCTGGTGGCGAACCTCCTCGCCGACGTCCTCTACATGCTCCTCGACCCCCGCACCCGAAGGGAGGCGTAGCGGATGGCCGTCAACGCCACCGAGGCCGCCGTGCTCGACGCCGCCGAGGCCCCGGCCGCGAGCCGGCGCAGGTTCCGCTTCCTGCGCGGCCGCAAGACCGTCGTCGGGCTGTGCATCCTGCTGTTCTTCGTGCTCATCGCGATCATCGGCCCGTGGATCGCCCCGTACGACCCCGATGCGATGAGTCAGGAACTGCTCCAGCCGCCCTCCGGTTCGCACTGGCTCGGCACCACGCACATCGGCCAGGACGTGCTCTCGCAGATCCTCGTCGGCGCCCGGGGCGTCCTGCTCGTCGGGTTCGTCGCCGGCATCCTCGCCACGATCCTGTCCGTGCTCGTCGGCGTCACCGCGGGGTTCCTCGGCGGCGCGGCCGACGAGGCGCTGTCGCTGCTGTCCAACGTCTTCCTGGTCATCCCCGGACTGCCGCTGATCATCATCATCGCCAGCTTCGTCAGCGACACCGGCGACCTGCTCATCGCCGCCGTCATCGCCCTCACCTCCTGGGCCTGGGGCGCCCGCGTGCTGCGCGCCCAGACGCTGTCGCTGCGCCGCCGCGACTACGTGGAGGCGGCCCGCGCCACCGGCGAACCCACCTGGCGGATCATCCTCTTCGAGGTGATGCCCAACCTCACCGCCGTCATCGCCTCCGGCTTCGTCGGCACCGTCATCTTCGCGATCCTCTCCGAGATCACCCTCGCCTTCATCGGCGTCGCCGACATCTCCAACTGGAACTGGGGGACCGTCCTGTTCTGGGCGCAGGCCAACCAGGCCTTCGCCCTGGGCGCCTGGTGGTGGTACGTCCCGGCCGGGCTCTGCATCGCCCTGCTCGGCATGTCCCTCGCGCTCATCAACTTCGGCATCGACGAGTTCGTCAACCCGCGCCTGCGCACCGAGACGGGCGGCTCCCGCACGGTCAGGATGCGCGTCGGCTTCACCCCGGTGGCCCGCACCGGCACCGCACCGCACAAGGAGACCCGCCCATGAGCGAGCCCGTCCTCACCATCAGCGGCCTCGACGTGGACTACGGGACCGGCGCCGGCGCCGTGCACGCCCTGCGCGACATCGACCTCACCCTGCACCGGGGCGAGGTCCTGGGCCTGGCCGGCGAATCCGGCTCCGGCAAGTCCACCCTGGCCTACGCGGTCACCCGGCTCCTCTCCCCGCCCGGCGTCATCACCGGCGGCGAGGTCCACTACCACCGGCGCGACGGCGGCCGGCTCGACCTGCTCGCCCTGTCCGCGGCCGAACTGCGCGCCTTCCGCTGGCAGGAGCTGTCCATCGTCTTCCAGGGCGCGATGAACTCGCTGAACCCCGTGCACACCGTCCACAGCCAGCTCACCGACGTCCTCCAGGCGCACCGCCCCGACATGCGCAAGGCCGACCGCACCGCCCGCGCCCGCGAACTCCTCGCCCTCGTCGGCATCTCCCCGGACCGGCTCGGCGCCTACCCGCACCAGCTCTCCGGCGGCATGCGGCAGCGCGTCATGATCGCGATGGCGCTCGCCCTGGAACCCGAAATCGTCATCATGGACGAGCCGACCACCGCCCTCGACGTCGTCATGCAGCGCCAGATCCTGCGCCGGCTCGTCCGGCTCCGCGAGGAACTCGGCTTCTCCGTCGTCTTCATCACCCACGACATCTCGCTGCTGATCGAGTTCTCCGACCGAATCGCGATCATGTACGGCGGCCGGATCGTCGAGGAGGCCGGCGCCGCCGACATCTACCGCGACCCCCGCCACCCGTACAGCGCCGGACTGCTGCACTCCTTCCCGGCGCTGCACGGCCCGCGCCGCGAACTCAGCGGCATCCCCGGCTCGCCCCCGCACCTGACGGCGATGCCCCCCGGCTGCGCCTTCCACCCCCGCTGCGCCAGGAGGACCGAGGGCTGCGACACCCACGTCCCGGTGCTCGCCGCGCCGGACGCGGACGACTCCCGCACGGTGGCCTGCTGGCTCCACCACGAGGCCCCGGCCCCCGCCCGCGCGTAGCGGGTGCGTCCGGCACCTCCCGCGCCCGCCCGGCCCGACGAGCAACGCACACGACAGGAGAACCATGGACCCCGTCACCTCCCAGGGATACGCCCGCGAGATCCCGGCCCGGCCCGTGCCCGGGCTGCCCGCCGACTTCCGCTGGGGCGTCGCCACCGCCGCGTACCAGATCGAGGGCGCGGCGGCCGAGGACGGCAGGACGCCCTCCATCTGGGACACGTACTGCCGGGTGCCGGGCATGGTCGTGCGCGGCGAGAACGGTGACGTGGCGTGCGACCACTACCACCGCATGCCCGAGGACGTCCGGCTGATCGCGGACCTCGGCGTCGACACGTACCGCTTCTCGCTGGCCTGGCCGCGTATCCAGCCGGGCGGGCGCGGCCCCGCCAACCCCAAGGGCCTGGACTTCTACAAGCGGCTGCTCGACGAGCTGGAGGCGGCGGGCGTCACTCCCTGGGTCACCCTCTACCACTGGGACCTGCCGCAGGAGCTGGAGGACGCGGGCGGCTGGCCGGTCCGCGACACCGCGTACCGCTTCGCCGACTACGCCGCCCTCGCCCACGACGCCCTCGGCGACCGGATCACCCACTGGACCACGCTCAACGAGCCCTGGTGCACCGCCATGCTCGGCTACGCCTACGGCAGCCAGGCCCCCGGCCGGCAGGACTTCGGCGAGGCGATCCACGCCGTCCACCACCTGCTCCTGGGCCACGGACTCGCCGCGCGCCGGATGCGCGAACAGGCCGCCGCCCGGGGCGACGCGCTGGAGCTGGGCCTCACCCTCAACCTGGGCACCGCGACCCCGGAGACCGACAGCCACGAGGACGCCGAGGCGTGCCGCCGCGCCGACGGGCTCGGCGCCCGGCTCTACCTGGACCCGGTCGTCAAGGGCACCTACCCCGAGGACGTCGTCGCCGACCTCGCCGCCCAGGGCGTCGAACTGCCCGTCCAGGACGGCGACCTGGCCGCGATCTCGACGCCGCTGGACGTGCTCGGGGTCAACTTCTACCGGGGCGCGCTGTTCTCCGGCGTCACCGAGGACGGCGCGGCCACCGACGCGGAGGGGCTGCCCGTCACCCGGCAGGTGGAGCGCGACCTGCCGCGCACCGCCATGGACTGGGAGATCACCCCCACCGCCCTTACCGACCTGCTCGTCCGCCTGGAGCACGACTACGGCCTGCCCACCGTCGTCACGGAGAACGGCGCCGCCTTCGACGACACCGTCGCCGAGGACGGGGCCGTCCACGACGCCGACCGCACCACCTACCTCGCCGACCACATCGACGCCGTCGCCGCCGCCCGCGCCCAAGGGGCGGACGTGCGGGGCTACTTCGCCTGGTCGCTGCTGGACAACTTCGAGTGGTCCTACGGCTACGACAAGCGGTTCGGCATCGTCCGCGTCGACTACGAGACGCAGGAGCGGACGCTCAAGGACAGCGCCAAGTGGTACCGCGACACCATCCGGCTCACCCGCGACGCCTGACCCCCGACACCCCCGCAGGACGGCAGGACAGCACGACAGCAGCACCGGCGCGGGCCCCCGAGGGCCCGCGCCGCCCCCGTACGCACCGCACCAGCAACCCGTACGAAGGAGCCGCACACATGCCACCCCGCACCCGCCGCCGGGCGCGACCGGCCACCGCCGCGCTGGCCGCCGCCACCGTGCTG
>NZ_JAKRGC010000156.1 GCF_022347745.1 Streptomyces sp. OfavH-34-F | reverse complement strand
AACCCGTCGCCCGGTGGCGGCGGAGCTGCTCGACCTCGTGGAACGAGTCCGGGTCCAGGAGCAGCTCGATGCGCTCGCGGGCCGTCAGCTTGCCCTTGGCGTGCTGCGCCTCGGTCGCCCGGTCGCTCGGGCCACCGGCCGCCTGCGCGCGGACCGCGTGCAGTTCGGCCACCCGCTCGTGAGCGTTCGCCGCTTCCGCGGAGGCCCGAGGAATGTCATTCACAACTGTCACGACACGTCCCTTCCTCTCAAGGTGCGGCCCGATCGACGCCACCATAACAAACCGCACGCGCGGTTTGTATAGTGCGGCTGGTACGCACACGAATCAGTCGTCGGTGAAGTGGGCCGGCTCTACCGCCAGCTGTACGGAGAGCAGTAGCCCTCGACGGGGCGCTCGGGCCGCCACGGCGGCACCTCGGGCGGTTCGGCGTCGCCGGCCTCGTCCTCCCGCCCCGCCAGCAACGCGCACAGCACTACGGCGACCGCCGCCAGTTCCTCGTCGTCGGCGTGCCCGCGTTCCACCCGGAACGTGGGCGTCACGGTGTCGACCTCGACCATTCGCCCTCCTCAAACCTGTCGCCCACCGTCCGGCACTCGGCTTGAGAAGTCCTGCCGTTCCTCTGGAGATCCGCTGGAGCCCGCGGCCCTCCGCGGCCCTGCGCAGAGCCGTCGCCATTTGGAGCGGGCCGTCAGGGACCGGGGCTCCCCGACGCGGCGGGGGCCACGTATTACGGCGTAATAATCCGGGCGGCTCGCGTGCGGGCCCTCGGGGCGGCTCGTGTGCGGGCCCTCCGGCCGACTCGTGCGCGGGCGCCCTCCGGGCGGCGGTGTGCGGGCGCCCTCCGGGCGCCACTCCCCCGCATCTCGACCGGCGCAGAACGCGTCGAAGGGGCCTCGCATTATTACGGCGTAATAATGCGAGGCCCCTTCGAGGGCGGTCAGGCCGCTGCGGTGGCTTCCAGTTCGATCAGCTGGGTCGGGATGGCCAGGCGGCTCACCTCCAGCAGCGTGGTCGGCGGGGCGGCGTTCGCCGTCGCCAGGCGGGCGGTCAGGGTGGCGTAGTGCGGGAAGAGGGCGTCGATGTCCGTGGTGTAGAGCGTGAGGCGGACGAGGTCGGCCAGGGTCATGCCGGCCCCGGCGAGCACCGCTTCCAGGTTGTCGAGGCTGAGGGCCAGTTGCGCGGCCATGTCCCCCTCGTGCAGCGGGTTGCCTTCGGCGTCGGTGGCCGTCTGTCCCGAGCAGTAGAGGGTCCTGGTGGAGCCGGTGAGCAGCACGGCCTGGTGGAAGCCCAGCTTCTGGGACCAGGCCACCGGGTTGATCGGGGTTCGTCGCAGCGTCACGTCTGTTCCTCGCGTCGGATGACTTCGGTGAGCGCGACCCTTCCAGGAAAAGGTGACACCCCCTGTCGTGATGGATGGCTAGGGTCCTCGTGTGCGTGCGGATCGGCTGGTCTCGTTGGTGTTGCTGCTGCGGCAGCGGGGCCGGATGACCGCCGGTGCCCTGGCCCGTGAGCTGGAGGTGTCCACCCGCACCGTGCTGCGCGACATCGAGGCGCTGTCCTCGGCGGGCGTGCCGGTGTACGCCGAGCGAGGCCGGCACGGCGGGTTCGCGTTGCTGCCCGGCTTCCGCACGGAGCTGACCGGGCTGAACCACGACGAGACCCTGGCCCTGCTGGCCGCCGGCTCGGGGCGCGGCGGGCAGGCCTTCGGGCTCGGTTCGGCGCTCGCGGCGGCCATGCGGAAGGTGGTGGACGCGCTGCCGGACAGCCACCGGGCCACCGTGAACGACGCCGCCCGGCGGATTCTCGTGGAGCCGGAGACCGATCTGCTGTCGCGCCCGGCGCAGACCGAGGAGGTGCCCGCCGCGGCGATGGCGGAGATCCGGCACGCGGTGCTCACCGGGCGGAAGCTGCGCATCCAGTACACGGCCACCGGCCAGGAGGCCCGGCCGCGCACCGTGGACCCGGTGGGACTGGTGACGGTCCGGGAGCGCGGATACCTGCTGGCCCTGCGGGCGGGCGAGGAACGTACGTACCGGCTGTCGCGGGTGCTGGCGGCCGAGGCCCTCGAGGAACCGGCGGAGCGGCCGGGGACGGTGGATCTGGAGCGGTCCTGGCGGCAGCGGTGCGCGCGGTTCCTGTCCGAGGGGCATCTCGCGGTGTCGGTGCGGGTGGTCCCTCAGCGACGCGAGGAGCTACTGCGCACGGCGGTGGCCGTGCGGGGCGCGGAGTGCGAGGAGGACGGGCGGCTGCGGCTGGAGGTGACGTTCCAGGATCTGCGCCATGCGGAGTGGGCGCTGTGGCAGCTGGGGACGGATGCGGAGGTCCTCTCCCCTGCCTCGCTGCGTACGGCTCTGCACGGACGTGCCACCGCGCTCGCCGCTCATTACGCGGACCCGGGCGCGATTATTACGCCGTAATACGCGGACGGCCGGTCCCGGGGTATTACGGCGTAATAATCCGGGACCGGCCTCCGGGGCGGCGGCTACGGGGCGTCGGCCGCCGGGGCCTGCTCCGCCCGCATCCGCTTCGATTCCTCGATCTTGTAGTCGACGAGCAGTTCCGTCAGCTTGCGCCGGGACTGGACGTCGAGTTCGGCGATGATGAGGCTCGTCAGGGTGTGGGGGTCGGTCGAGGGCAGCCGGGTGGGGGTGTCGGCGGGGGGCTGCCGCTTCTGCCGGGGGGTGCGGGGTTTCTGGGCGCGGCTCGCCTTGAGCTGCTGGAGGTGGGCCTCCTGTTCCTCGGCCTTCTTCTTGCCGACCAGGCGCAGCGTGGCGGCGGATTCCTCGCCGGACTGGAGCTTCTCCTTGAGTGCGGGGGTCAGGGTGAGCAGCGCGAGGCGCTGGGAGACCCAGCCCTGGGAGCGGTGCAGCCGGGCGGCGAGGGCTTCCTGGGTGCCGTGGATCCTGAGGAGCTGTTCCAGGGCCCTGGCCTCGTCGAGGTGGTTGAGCTCCTGGCGGTGGATGTTGGCGACGAGGGCCGATTCCAGTATCTCGTCGGGGTTGCTGCCCAGGCTGTCGTCGAGCATCACCTTGATCTCGGTGAGGCCGGCTTCGCGGGCGGCGGCGAGACGGGAGTTGCCGTCGATGACGACGTACTTGGTGCCGGGTTCGAGGTCGGCCTCGCGGTCGGGGTTGCCCTCGAGGTAGGCGAAGCGGCCCATGATGCTGATGGCGGTCTTCTGGCCGTGGTCGCGGAGGCTGTTGCCGAGGTCGGTGAGGTCGCCCAGGTCGGACCTGGGGTTGTCGGGGTTGAGGCTGATGACGCCGACGGGGAGTTCGACCGGGGGAGGAGCGCCCTCGGTGGGGGCGGCGGCGACCTGGTTGATGGCCGCGCGGCGGGCGCTGATGGACTGGGTCTGGCCGAAGGAGGAGCCGGCGCCGAGCCGGGACGCCTTGCTCATGAGATCTCCCGTGCGAGGGCGCGCAGGCCGACGGCCTGGTCACAGCGGGGGGAGTAGGCGAGCAGGGGCTGCTTCACGCGTACGGCCTCCTTCTGTTCCTTGAGGTCGCCGATGACGCCGACGACCCTGGGGTCCTTTATGTCCATCCAGGAGTTGAGGGACGAGGTGGCGATGTAGCCGCGGCGGGCGTCGTAGTGGTTGACGACGATGCCGAGGTAGTCGAGTTCGAGGTGCATGTCGTCGCGCAGGTCCTCGATCTGGGAGGTGAGGAGTCCGTAGGCGTCGGCGGAGCTGTCCTCGGCCTGGACGACGACGAGCACACCGGAGTTGCCGGGGGCCTCGCCCTGGCGGCGGCGGCCGTAGTAGGCGGCGGCGTCCATGCTGAGGCCGAGGCTGGGCGGGCAGTCGATGATGACGGCGTCGTAGTCGGCCTCGATGGCGGACAGGGCGCGTTCCAGGGCTGCTTCGCGGGCCCGGACCCCGGAGAGCTTCACGTCGAGGAGGAAGGCGTCGGTGCAGGCCGGCAGGAGGTGGAGGCGGTCGCCGAAACGCGGGTCCTCGATGCGGACGACGAGGTCGGCGAGGTTGCCCTTGGCCTCGCCCGCCATGTGCTTGGTGAGGCTGTCGCCCTCGATGGGCAGCGGCTCGTGGCCGAGCTGTTTGGTGAGGTGGCACTGGGGGTCGAAGTCGACCAGCAGGACGCGCAGTCCGAGGCCGGGCAGGTCCTCGTAGTCGAGGGGGGAGGGGTGGTCCTCGTCGGAGAGGGCGGCCGCGAAGTGCTTGGAGATGCGGACGGGGTGGAGCGCGCCGGGGTCCTCGGCGAGGGCTTCGCCGGTGCCGGCCGCGATGGCGGTCTTGCCGACGCCGCCCTTCTGGTTGCAGGTGATGATGCGCTTGGGGTGCTCGGGGCGTACGACGGTGGGGGCCGGGTTGGTCTCCAGCCACATCACCACGGACTGGGCGAGGCCCTGGATGAGCGAGACGCCGCGCGAGGCGCAGTCGGCGCGGAAGCCGTCCCACTGCCCGTCAGGCAGGAAGGTGGCGAAGGACTTGGCGCCCGCGGTGTCGATGGGGGAGAGGTTGGAGCCGAGCCGCCGCCAGGCCTCGATGCCTGCTTCGACGGCGTGCTGGATGTCGGTCTTGTGCTGGGCTGCCCGGATCTTCAGATCCTGCTGCAGCACCGCGGGCAGCTTGGAGACGACCTTCTCGCGGTCGCCGGGGGAGGGCGAAGTCATGGCAGTCACCTTACTAACTCCGATGATCCTTCTCGGCATCGACGCGTTAGTTGTGACTGTGTTTTCTTCGAGGATCACTCAAAAGCCCGGCTCCGGAGGAGTCCTGGAGCCGGGGCGAGGGGTCGTGACGCCGGGGGGCGGGGCGACGGAGCGGCGATTATTACGCCGTAATACGGCTCCGCCCGCGCGGATTATTACGGCGTAATACGGCGGCGGGGTGGGAGGAGTATTACGGCGTAATACTCCTCCCACCCCGTCAGTTGCCCGCCTCCGCCGTGGCGGCCAGGCCGCGCTGCGAACGGGGGGTCTTGTCGCCCACCCGCTTCGGCTCGATGGTGCTCGGGTCGACCGCCTCGCCGGGGGCGCCCTCGTGGTACGGGCCGTCCGGGTCGGCGTCGCGGTCGTGGGGGAGGAGGAAGAACACCCGGCGCAGATGCAGTCCGCTGTCGGGGTCGGCCTCGGTGTCGGCTTCCAGCTCCGTGTAGCCGACCATGCGCCCGTCCCGTTCGTAGCGGGGCTTTCCGCGGCGGCGGGTGGTCTTGTCGAGCGCCTGGCGTACGTAGTCCAGGTTGTCGGGGTTCTCCAGCCAGACCACGGCGTTCTCGTGGTGGAGGTCGCTCTCGTTCAGCAGCGAGCTCATGGCTGCAGCCCCTTAGTGTGTCGGCCGGCCGGGAGGAGGCCGGGGTGGGTGTGAGCACGTTCCCTGGTGGGGGCACCGTGTTCATGGTAGGCCGGATCGGCGGAAGTGTGCCGGGCGCGGGGCTCAGGCATGGCCGCTCCGGGAGTCGTCGTCCGCGAGAAGCCCGAGGCCCGGGTAGTACTTCTTGCCGCTGGACTTCATCATGTCGGCGGGCGAGGCGAGGGACAGCTCCTGGCGGACCCGGGTCGCGAACGCACGGGCCGTCGCGGGCCTGATGCCCTCCCCGGCCCCACACCAGCTGCTGTACGCGGCGTACAGGAGCCCCTGCTCCACCCGCAGGTCCGGGGCCTGGGTGGTGCAGCACTCGGCGAGGAAGCGGCCGATGTGGTCCTCGGTGGTGGCGTAGGCCGCGGTAGCCGAGCGGACCGTGGCGGGGCCGTCGAGCGGGTCGCGGGTGGCCAGGTAGAGCTTGGCGCCCTCGATCAGCCACTGCAGGATGCCCGGGCCCTCGCTCTGCACCAGCTCTTTGGCCAGGTTGTCGATCTTGCGGGCGGCGGGAACGACACGCTCGAACGGGATGAGGCGGATGCGGCGCCAGAACGCGTGGCCGCCCGTACCGACTTCGGGGCGGTGGTTGCCCAGCAGCCAGAGCTTGTGGGTCGGGTTGAAGCTGAAGAAGTCCTGCCGCATCCGGCGGGCCATGATGCGGTCGCCGCCGGTCAGCAGCTTCACCCGGGACTCGTCGAACTTGTCGTTCGGCTTCAGCTCCGAGCAGACGACGATGCGCCGCCCGTGCAGCTCGGTCAGCTCGGTGGAGTGCTCGGAGAACTTGCCTTTCTCCATGAGGAAGCCGGGCGGCGCGGCCTGGGCGTAGTCGCCGAGGATCTGCGTCATGACGTCCAGCAGGACGGACTTGCCGTTGGCGCCGGTCCCGTACAGGAACGGCAGCACCTGGGCGCCGACGTCGCCGGTGATGGAGTAGCCGAGCAGCAGGTGGAGGAAGTGGATCGTCTCCTCGCCCTTGGCGTCGTCGCCGAAGGTGTCGTGCAGGAACCGGTGCCAGCGCGGGGTGGGCGTCGCCTCGGGGGCCACGCTAGTCGCCCGGGAGTGCATGTCGCCCTCGGGGTCCGGCTTGCGCAGATGCCCGGTGTGCAGGTCGACGACCCCGGCCGGGGTGCACAGCGCGTACGGGTCGCCGTCCAGGACGTCCGGGTCGAGCGCCAGGGCGGGGGAGGCCTTCGCCTGGGTGAGCATGGCCTTGATGCCCGGCGTCGACATCGAACGGCGGCGGTGCGCGCGGACCTCCCGGTCGGTGAACTGGCCGGTGGGGTCGGTGGCGGGCATCTGCTCGGCGAGGTCGCCCGCCGCCCACACCGCGGCCTTCTCGCCGCCCGTGCGCTTCCAGCGGTACTGGTCCCAGTGGTACCAGCCCAGGCCCTCGACGTGACGGAACTGGTCCCCGAACATGAGCGCGAACAGCTTGGCGTTGCCCCGGTCCGTGAGCAGTGCGGGCAGGCGGCCCTCGGGCAGGGGCGGTTCGGTCACCACGGAGGCGTTCTGCTGGGCGGGCAGGCCGGGCATGCCGCCCTCGGTCTCGAGGGCGAGCATCTGCTGCGCGGCGGCAGTGGCGTCGAAGCGCGGGCTGCTCTCGGCGCTGCTCATGGGCGTCCTTCGGGATGGAGCGGGCGGGCTGCGCCGGCGGACAGGGCTGAGGCGATGACGGTGAGGCTGTGCCGATGGCGGTACGGGCGCGCCGCGTCGGCGGCCTCGATGAGCAGATCCTGCGCACGGGGCCCGGCGAGGTGCCCGGCGGCGACGAGGCCGCCCGCCGTGTAGGCGGCCCGGTTGAGCTTTTCGGTGAAGCCCGTGCCCTCGGCCGCCGCCGCGCACGCCCGGACCTCGGCGAGCAGGGGTTCCAGCAGCCGCAGCGCCAGTGACACGCCGCCTGCCGGGCGGACGGGGCGGGGGCCGGGCACCCGGGCGGCCGGTGCGGGTCCGGGCACATGGCCGGTGCGGCGCAGCTCGGCGGCGAGCCAGGCGGGCAGGAGCGCGGGCAGCCGGGCGGACCCGACGGGGGTGTAGGTGCCCGCCGGGGTGCGGGTGGCCGGGGTGACGATGTAGCCGCCGGAGGCCCGGACGTCGACCTGCCAGGCCAGGGCCACCTTGGGGCTGGAGCCCACGGAGGAGCGGTAGCGCGGGCTGTCCGGTGCGGTGCGGTACCAGACGTGGAGGCCGCCGGACGGGGTGCGGACGCGCAGGGTGGCCTCGTCATCGGCGGGGCTCTGTTCCCCGCGCAGCGCGGCGAGCAGCGCGAGGGTGTCGAACCCGGAGGCCAGGCCGGTCAGGTTGACGCTCTCGTGGATCGGAATGCCCGGCAGCAGGCGGTTCCGGTGCGGGACTTCGGCACTGTGTGCGTCGATATCCAGTACGACGAGCCCGGCCGGGCCGCACGAGACGCCGACCCCGAGACCGGGATGGGCACCCCACCAGGCGGCCAGGCGTTCCGGGTCGGTGGTCGCCGCGTGGAAGCCGTGGCACCACCTTCCCGCGGGCAGGCAGGGGCAGTCGGCCGGGCGGTGCGGGTCCTCACGGCAGGCGGGGCAGTTGCCCGCCGGGGTCTTGCGCCCGGCGGCCAGCGGATGGACGGGCCAGCCGTTCGCCGCGCACCAACGGGCCATGTCGAAAGGACTCGCGGACCCCGCCGCACGCGGGTCACCAGTCTCTCTTTGACGCGGCACGCTGATCGTCCTTGCCGAGGGGCCAACAGGTTTGGTCCAGTCCTGAACAACTCAGTCCCTCGGAGAAAACCCAGGTCAGAGGGGCACCTCCGCCTGGCCGAGGGACTAAAGGGACTGAGTTTTCCAATGCGGGTCAGAGCCTACAACAGGCATCCCGGAGTGGACGGGTCACTTCGTTCCGCGAGTCCCTTCGGTCCCTCGGGCCGGGGGAGTTGCGCACCCCGGCCGGGCGTGTCGGCCGGAGCGCCGAGGGCGGCCGGCGAGAGGGACCGAAGCGAGGGACTGAACGCGGAGCCGAGGGACTGGAACTTTCAGTCCCTCTTCAGTCCCTCGGACAAAAGTCCAGGTCAGAGGCTTGCGGCCCCAAAACGGAGGGACTGAAGGGACTCAAGGTCGGTAGTTATCAGCGCTTCAGAATAAAGATGATTAACAAAAGGGATATACAGGGTGTTTCTACGCGCGAGCGCATACACACGCCTGCATAATCGCTTATAACTACCAACCTTGAGTCCCTTCAGTCCCTTCAGACCCTGGTTCCTGACGACCTCAAGCTCCTGACCTGCGGTTTTGTCGAAGGGACTGAAGAGGGACCGAGCCGCGAGGGACTGAACCGGCTTCAGTCCCTCGCGGCGTCGTCGGGCCGGAAGGCGTCGAGGTGGTCGGCCGCCCAGTCGCGGAACGTCGCGGCCGGCCGCCCGAGCAGGCGGGGGAGCGTGGGGTCCACACGCCCCTTGGAGCCGCTGTGCTGCCTTCTGGCGCTCTCCAGGAGGGCGTCGGCGATATCGGCCGGGTAGCGCGCTCCGAGGGCCGTACGGGCCTCCTGAGGGCTCAGCTCGCGGAAGCGGAGCTCCAGGCCGAGGAGCCCGGCGAGCTGGGCCGTCTGCGCGGCCGCCGAGAGCGCCTGAGGTCCGGTCAGGGTGTAGGCCCGGCCCGCGTGTTCCTCCGCAGGCCCGGTGAGGGCCCGTACGGCGGCCTCGGCCACGTCCCTGGGGTCCACGCAGGCGTTCTCGGAGGACCCGTACGGCGCGCGCACCGTACGATCGGCACGGATGGAGCGGGCCCAGGACAGGGTGTTCGACATGAAGGCGCGGGGACGCAGCAGGGTCCAGGCGATCCCGGAGGCGCGCAGCAGGTCCTCGTTGCGGCGCTGGCGCCGGGTGATCAGGTCGTCGGCCCCGGGGTCGGTGACGGCGGCCGCGGAGAGTTTGACGATGTGCCGGACGCCGGCCGCGCGGGCCGGGTCCAGGAAGCGCGTGTCGTCGTCGCCGTCGGGGTTGGTGACCAAAAACGCGCCCTGGACGTTGTGCAGAGCGTCCGTCAGCGAATCGGGGTCCGTGAAGTCGCCGCGGACGACGTGGGCCGTCGGTGGGGCGCCGGTGACCCGCTCGGGCTGCCTCGCCATGATGCGTACGGGCAGGCCCTGGGGGAGGAGGCCGAGCACTTCGCGGCCGATCGTCCCGGTTGCGCCCGTGACGAGGATCATGGTTTCCCTTTCCTGCCGGACATTTCCCCGACCAGGGCAGAGGGAAGGCACCGGCCTGTAAGATACGAACTGGACGGTTTATTTACTCTCTCGCGACCACCCTGAGGAGGGAGGAGGCAGAGTGGCTGAGCAGCTACGGGCTATCCGCACCCGGCAGACGATTCTTTCGGCGGCGGCCAAGATCTTCGAGGAACAGGGGTACCAAGCAGCCACGATCTCCCAGATCCTCACCGAGGCGGGGGTGACCAAGGGCGCGCTGTACTTCCACTTCCACTCCAAGGAGGACCTCGCGCAGGGTGTCCTCTCCGAGCAGGACCAGCGGATCATCGTACCGATGCGCGCTTCCAAGGTGCAGGAGGTCGTCGACGTCGTCATGCTGCACGCCCACCGCCTCCAGACCGACCCGATGGTGCGCGCGGGCGTCCGGCTGACGATGGACCAGCAGACGCAGAACCTCGACCGCAGCGGGCCGTTCCTGCGGTGGGGCGAGGTCGGCCTCGATCTGCTCCAGCAGGCGCAGGCCCAGGGCGAGTTGCTGCCGCACATCTCGCCGCCGGAGACGGCCGACGTCCTCGTAGGCTCCTTCGCCGGTATCCAGTCCATGTCGCAGGCCGTCTGCGAGTACCGCGACCTGGTGGTGCGGGTGTCCGCGCTGATGCGGCATCTGCTGCCCAGCGCCGTGGTGCCGTCCGTGCTGGCGTCGCTCGACCTCTCCGAGGGCCGGGGCGCCAAGGTGTACGCCGAGGCGGTGAAGGCGGCCGACCTGCGCGACGACGTCCTGGAGACCGCCAGCTGAGCGCAGGAGGCGTCCCGCCGGGCCCTGTTCACGTCGACTCGGCCGGGCGGGACGCCGCGTCGACGCAGCCGCCCGGCCCGAAGTAGGCCGCCAGCACCTGGTCCAGCCCGCTGTCGCCCGGCACCCAGGCCAGATATCCGTCCGGCCGCACCAGCGCCGCCTCGTACGGCAGGGCGGGCACAGGACGCGCCTCGACGGTGCGCAGCATGCCCGCCCATGGCCGGGCGGCCTCCTGGTGGCGGTCCGATTTCTCGCCGAACAGCAGCAGGAGCGGCCGCCCGTCGTGCAGCAGGCGGATGACGTCGGTGTCGCCGTCCGCGGTACTGAGCCCGGTGTTGGCGAGGTAGGACCCCGCGGCCGGGCCGCCCACGCCGGTGGGATCGGGCAGGACGGTGTCCTGGGCGCTGATCAGGGCGCCGAGCCGGCCGTTCTCGTCCTCCGCCGCGAGAAGCCCGGTGAACACCGTGCGCAGGGCGTCCGCTTCGGGGCCGGGCCGCATCAGCGCGAGCTGGGCCAGCGTCCCGTCGATCACGCGGCGCGCGAGCGGCCGCCGCTCCGCGTCGTAGCCGGTCAGCAGGGTCTCGCCGGCCGTGCCGCGCACCGCGTGGGCCAGCCGCCAGCTCAGGTTCAGCGCGTCCAGGACCCCGGTGCTCAGGCCCTGCCCGCCGATCGGGAAGTGCACGTGCGCGGCATCCCCGACCAGGAAGACCCGCCCCTGCCCGAAGGTACGGGCCAGCCGGGCGAAGTCGCTGAACCGGCTGAGCCAGCGCGGGGAGTGCATCGCGATCTCACGGCCCGCGATCCGGGACACCTCATCGCGCAACTCCTCCAACGACACCGGACGGTGACGGTCCGGATGAGGGCCGTCGCAGTTGAGCGTACGGAGCTGGACGCGGCCCTCCCCGGTGTGCTTGGCGACAATCCAGCCGCGCGGCGTGCGGTGCCAGCCCTTGGGCAGCGCACCGGGATCGTCCAGGGTCACGGTCCCCATCAGCGCGGACACCGTCGCCGGGACCGTGTCCGACTCGATGCCCGCCAGCGCGCGCACCGTACTGCGCGCACCATCCGCCCCCACCGCGTAACCGGCGTGGCAGAGCACGGAACCGCGCGGGCCCTCGGCCGTGACCCGCACCCCGCCCTCGTCCTGGCCCAGGTCCATGACGCGGTACCCGCGCAGCACCCGGGCACCGGCCGCGCGGGCCCGCGCCTCCAGGTGCCGTTCCAGGTCGGCCTGGGCGCACTTGAGAATGGGCTCGGGCTCGTGCGGGGGAGCGGTGATGGTCAGGCCCGGGAGCCCCGCGAAGTGGAAGGCGCCGGAGGTGGGCACCGGCGGATACGCGGCAGGGGCCGGACCGGGCAGATGCCCCCGGCGGGCCAGGGACTGCACCGCACGGGCGTGCAGCGTCGTCGCCTTGGGCTGCCCGGAGACCGCCGTCCGCGCTTCGAGGAGTACGGTGTCCACGCCGGCCGCGGCGAGTTCGGCCGCGACGAGCATGCCGACCGGCCCTCCGCCGGCGACGAGCACCTGGGCCCGGATGGGACGGTCTTCCCGCACAGCGGTGCCTCTCTGTCCGCGCTACTCCGACGACAGAAATATACCGGACGTGCTGTTTTTTATCCATCGGGCAGAACGTTCCGCCGGGGAACGTTCCGCATCCGCCCTAGGGCTGGAGCTCGCGCGCGGCGGACGACATGGGGCCGCCCTCCGAACGCTCGGTCTTGTGGCCCTTGCTGCCCGGCGCCAGGGTCCGTACGTCCACGGCCTCGGCGGGCGCGCCCCGCGCGTACAGGCCGTCGGGCTCGGTGTCCCGGTCGTGGGGGAGCAGCCAGAACACCCGGCGGCGGAAGGTGCCCGAGGAGCGGGACGGCTTGGCCTTCGGGCCCAGCAGGGCGTACCCGACCATTCTGCCGTCGCGGTGGTAGGCGGGCCGGCCCCGGCGGGTGGGGAGGCGGTCCAGGCTCTGGCGGACGTAGTCGAGCCTGCTGATGTCCTCGAGCCACACGAGGTCCACCTCGTGGACGATCTCGTCCTCTGCGATGAGGGCGCTCATACTGTCTCCTCGTCCGCGAGCAGGCCGATGCCGGGGTAGTACTTGCGCTGGTTGGAAAAGATCATTTCCTTCGGTGATGCCAGCCCCACCACTTCGCGGATGTGGGCCGCGAAGGCTCTCGACGAGATCGCCGGAACGCCTTCATTCTGGCACCAGCGTTTGTAGGCCGCGTAGAGCTGGGCTTGTTCGGCCCTCAGCCCGGCGTCGAGCCGACACGTCTCGCCCACGAAGCGCCCGGTGTGGTCCTCGGTCTCCGCGTAGACGGTCGTCGCGATGCGGACGCGCTCGGGCCCCGAAAGGTCCTTGTCGCCGCCCAGGTAGCGGCGGGCGCCCTCGATCAGCCAGTTGAGGATGCCCGGACCCTCCTGGGTGACCAGGATGTCCGCCAGGTTGTCGATCTTGCGGTGGTCGGAGACGACCCGCTCGAACGGGATCAGGCGCATGCGCCGCCAGAACGCGAAGCCGCCCGTGCCGACTTCGGGGCGGTGGTTGCCCAGCAGCCACATCTTGTGGGTGGGTTCGAAGCTGAAGAAGTCCTGCCGCATCCGGCGGGCCTTGATCCGGTCCCCGCCGGTCAGCAGCTTCACCCGCGCCTCGTCGAACCGGTCGCCCGGCTTGACCTCGCTGCACACGATGACCCGGCGGCCGTGCAGTTCGGCGAGGTCCGTGGGATGCCCCTCGTACGGGCGGGACATCAGGAAGCCCGGCGGCGCCGCGTCCGCGTAGTCCCGCAGGAGCTTCATCAGGACGTCCAGCAGCACCGACTTGCCGTTCTTGCCCGAGCCGAACAGGAACGGCATCACCTGCCCGCCGACGTCCCCGGTGATCGAGTAGCCGAGCAGCAGCTGGAGGAAGGAGATCATCTCCTCGCCGTCCGGCCCCTCGCCGAACGTGTCGGCCAGGAAGCGGTCCCAGCGCGGGGTGGGCATCGCCTGCGGGGCGGCGGAGGTGGAACGGGAGTGGAAGTCCCGGGTGGGCTCGGCCGGGCGGATCTGCCCCGTGCGCAGGTCCACCACGCCCGCCGGGGTGCACAGGGCGTACGGATCGGCGTCCAGCAGCGCCGCGTTGAGCACCATGCCGGGCGCGGACTTGGCCTGGGTCAGCATCGCGTTCATCCCGCTGGTGCTCAGCGTGCGCCGGCGGTGCTGCTGGAGCGCGGCCGGGGTGAACAGGCCGCGCGGATCGGTGGCGGCCAGGGACTCCGCCAGGTCGCCCGCCGACCACATCACCGTGTCGTCCTCGTCGAACTGCCAGCGGGTGCCGTCCCAGCGGAACCAGCCGATGCCCGGCACATGCCGGTAGTCGTTGCGGTAGAGCTTGACGAATAACTTGGCGTTGCCCCGGTCGGTGAGGGTGTCGGGCAGCAGCCCGTCCGCCGTGGCCTCGCCGCCCGCCGCCCGGTCCCGGGGATCCGGCGGCGGAAGGGCACCGTCCTGCCGGGGCAGGGCGACCGGCTGCGCGAGGATCTGCGCGGCCACCGCCTGCACGTCGAAGGAGGCCGGCGGCAGCACCCTCTCCTTGTCCACGCTCACGTACGCCCCCCGAGGGCCAGTGGCCGGGTGCGGCCCGCGTTCAGACCGCCCCTGATGACGGCCAGGCAGCGCCGCCGCTGGCCGGGGCGGGCCAGTTCCGCGGCCTCCCGCAGCGCCCGGACCGCCTCGTCCTCCGTGAGGTGCCCGGCGGCGACGAGACCGCCCGCCGTGTACGCGGCCCGGTTCAGTTTCTCGGAGAACGCGGCGCCCTCGGGCACGGCCGCGCATGCGGCGACCTCCGCGAGGAGCCCCGCCAGCCGCCGTTCGCCCGACGCGGCGGGCCGGCC
>NZ_JAKRGC010000155.1 GCF_022347745.1 Streptomyces sp. OfavH-34-F | reverse complement strand
TCCGGGGCCGCGGGCACCGGGGGCCGGGGGCGCCGGGCCGGGCGCGCGGGAGCCCGGGCTCTCCCTGATCGTGGTCGCCCCGCGCGACGGCTTCGGCGGGTACGTCCCCGATCCGGGCACCGCCGAGCCGTGGGTCGCCTCGGGCACCCCCCATCTGTACGCGGGGGTGCTGGAGGCGACCGGGTTCGTCGGGCCGCTGGTCCTGCCCGGCGGCACGGCCTGCGCGGGCTGCCTCCATCTGAACCGGCGCGACCGGGACCGCCAGTGGCCGCGGATGCTGGCGCAGTGGCAGTCCGGGCGGCGCCGGGCCGCGCAGGCGTGCGACCTCGGCCTGGCGACGGCGGTGGCCGGGCTGGCGGCGGCGCACGCGTTGTCCTTCCTCGACGGCGAGTTGCCCGCGAGCACGGGCGCCCGGTGGGAGGCCGCGTTGCCGCTGTTGGACTGGAGGTCGCGGCGGATCGGGGCACATCTCGACTGCCCCTGTGGGGCCGCCGGTCAAACTGAGGGGGTCCGAGCCTCCGAAGCCGGTACGGCGCACGACACAATGGCCGGGTAACCGCCGCACGCAGCGCGGCAGTCTGGGAACTGGAGGGGCATATGTCTGATCTTCCCCGGAAGGCGGTCACCCGTACCGCCAAACTGGCCGCGCTGCCTTTGGGGTTCGCCGGCCGCGCCACCTGGGGTCTGGGCAAGCGCATCGGCGGCAAGTCGGCGGAGCTGGTGGCGCGTGAGGTGCAGCAGCGCACCGCCGACCAGCTGTTCAAGGTGCTCGGTGAGTTGAAGGGCGGGGCGATGAAGCTCGGCCAGGCCCTCTCCGTCTTCGAGTCCGCGCTGCCCGAGGAGGTTGCGGGGCCTTACCGCGCGGCCCTGACCAAGCTCCAGGAGGCCGCCCCGCCCCTGCCGAGTGCCACGGTGCACGCGGTGCTGGCGGAGCGGCTCGGCGAGGACTGGCGCGAGCTGTTCCTGACCTTCGACGACCAGCCGGCGGCCGCCGCCTCGATCGGCCAGGTGCACCGGGCGGTGTGGCACGACGGCCGGGACGTGGCCGTGAAGGTGCAGTACCCCGGTGCGGGCGACGCGCTGCTGTCGGACCTGACGCAGCTCAGCCGGTTCGCCCGGCTGCTGGGGCCGCTGGTGCCGGGCATGGACATCAAGCCCCTGATCACCGAGTTGCGCGACCGGGTGTCGGAGGAGCTGGACTACGAGCAGGAGGCCCTGTCCCAGCGGGCGCACGCGGAGGAGTTCGCCGAGGACCCCGATGTGGTGGTGCCCGAGGTGGTCCACCAGTCTGCTCAGGTCCTGGTCACCGAGTGGATCGACGGTGTGCCGCTGGCCGAGGTGATCGCCGGGGGCACGGCCGCTCAGCGCGACCGGGCCGGCCAGTTGCTCGCCCGGTTCCTCTTCTCGGGCCCCGCGCGCACGGGGCTGCTGCACGCCGACCCGCATCCGGGCAACTTCCGGCTGCTGCCCCCGGACGGGGCGGACGGCGCGGACGAGGGGGCCGGGGAGGGCGCGGACGCCGAGGACCCGGGCTCGTGGCGGCTGGGGGTGCTCGACTTCGGGACGGTGGACCGGTTGCCGGGCGGGCTGCCCCAGACCATCGGAGACGCGTTGCGGCTGGCGCTGCGGGGCGACGCGGAAGCGGTGTACGAGATGCTGCGGGCGGAGGGGTTCGTCAAGGACTCCATCGACCTGGAGCCGGACGCGGTGCTGGACTACCTGCTGCCGATCATCGAGCCGGCCGCGGTGGAGGAGTTCACGTTCAGCCGGAGCTGGCTGCGCAATCAGGCCGCCCGGATAGCGGATCCGCGCTCCCCCGCCCACCAGTTGGGCAAGCAGTTGAACCTGCCGCCGTCGTACCTGTTGATACACCGGGTGACCCTGAGCACGATCGGGGTGCTGTGCCAGCTCGGTGCGACGGTCCGGCTGCGCGACGAGCTGGAGTCCTGGCTGCCGGGCTTCCTGCCGCCGGAGGAGGCGGAGGAGGACGGTGCGGAGCCGGGGGACGCGGGGGCGCGCGAGAGCCTGCCCGCGCAGCAGGGCACGGGCGCGGAGGACACCTCGGCCGAAGCCGTGGACGCGGGCTAGCGAGGGCGTTTCTCTCTCAACGGCCTCGGGGCCGGTCCCCGTGGAGGGACCGGCCCCGAGGCAGGGGTACCGATGCGTGTGGTGCCGGAGGTGTTCGGCCCGCCGGGCGCAGAGAGCGGCTGCGCTCCGGCGGGAGCCTCCGTGGCGGGCGCGTCCGCTCAGTGCATGACGGCCATGGCCAGCGCTCGGCGGGCGCGCATCGAGGCGCGCTCGGCCCGGCGCTGCATCCGCCGCGCGGAGATCAGGCGGAGGGCCTGACGGTCCGCGTCGGCTTCACGCATGCGGTCGTGCATATGCGCACGAGCCAGAGCTTCTGGGATGAGTTGCATTTCGCGGGTCCTGTTCTGACGCGAGTCGCTCGCGCCGATGAGGGTGACGTCCTGGGTCGCGGAGCCGGCCGGCTCGGAGGTGGGGAGGGACATGGGGGCCTGGTTTCGGGGATCGTGAGTGAGGGGACGGTCGATGGTTCCGATGCGCTTCATGGGCTTGGGGGCCGTGACCCCCAGGTCGGCGATCACGCTGCGACCGGGTTCTTGCGCGGACGGCCCCGGGGCCGCTTCCGGGCGACGACGACGCCCTGGATGAACAGCTCGCCTCCCCAGACGCCCCACGGCTCGCGGCGCTCCTTGGCGCCGGCCAGGCAGGCCTCGACGAGCGGGCAGGTGCGGCAGAGCGACTTGGCGTACTCGACGTCGGCCGGGGACTCGGCGAAGAAGACCTCCGGGTCGTAGGCGCGGCAGGGAACGGGCACGCCGAGGTTCTCGATGGCGTCGTCGAGCGCGGTGAGCGCGGTGAGGGGGGTCAAGGTGGAGTCCTCCGTGAGGCCGGGCGGGGAGATCGTGTCGGAAGGCGGTACGGACGGGGCGTGCGTGTCGAGTTGCACGGTGGTGGTGTCCTCGTCTGGTCGTTTCCGGCCTGTTGGCCGGGGGGCGGCTGGGTACCAGGTCCTGCTTTCCCGAGGCTCCTTCACGTCGTCTCGTCCGTTCGGACAAAACAAAAGGGCCGCGGTTCCCGAGTGGGGTTCCGCGGCCCTGAAGGCGCCGGCCTGATCTTGGTCAGGCTGGATCACTCCAGGGTTCAGGCCCACGGAAGGCCCACATCGTGTGGTGCTGGTGCTGCTTCGTCTGCTCGGTGACGCCGGCTTCCGCTCCCGCACCGACGGCCGCAAAGGCATAGGCCGAGGCCTGTCCCTTCGCTACTGCTGCTGCCGGTGCCTGGGTCGGTCGCTCATTGCGCTCCCGCACGGGAAGACCGGCCAGGGACATCGGGATGACGGCGGAGACGCCGGACACACCGGTGGCGCGCAGGGTGGACTTCGGGGAGCGGGCGAGATCGCCGAGCGAGCAGGCGGAGACGACCGAGAGATCGGTCATTTTCTGGGTCTCGATGATGCTGATCACTTCAATCGCCTCCTCTCGGCGTCTCGGGGGACCGGCGAGCCGGTCCTGCGTATTCGGATAAGTACAGCACGGAACCAGGGCTCCAGAGAAGCCGCTGTTTCCGTGGTTAAGAACCTATGGTGACGACTGGGGCGGGCGCAAACTATTTTTCCGACGAGTTTTTCTCACGTCTCGCGGGAACCGTCCGCGTCGTCGGCGCGTCCATCTCCACCTGCGCAGATGTCCAGAACGGCGGCGCCGAAGCGGCCCAGCTTCCGTGCGCCGACCCCGGAGATCCCGGCCAGTTCGCCCTCCGTGGCCGGCACCGCCTCCGCGATCGCCATCAGGGTCCGGTCGGTGAACACGCAGTAGGCGGGCTGGCCGATCTCCCTGGCCCGGGCTGCCCGCCAGTCGTGCAGCCGCTCGTACAGCGCCTCGTCCATGTCGGAGGGGCAGTCGTCGCAGCGCATCAGCTTCATCTCGCCGGCGGCCGTCAGGGTCTTGCCGCAGACCCGGCACCGGGCGGGCCCCCTGGGCCTGCGCCGGACCCCGGCCGGCCGTCCGTCGCCGCCGGAGCCGCCGGTGGACCCGCTGCCGCTCCAGACGCCCGCGCCTCCCGGCGCACCCGGCGCGCTCCGGCCGCCGGGGCCCGTGGAGCCGGGGCGCAGCCCGTTCAGGAAGCGGGTCGGCCGTCGTCCGGGGCGTCCGCCGGGCGACCGGGACAGCGACCACGACAGGGTGAGGTGGAGCCGGGCGCGGGTGACGCCGACGTAGAGGAGGCGGCGCTCCTCCTCGATCTGCTCCGGCGTCTTCGCGTAGGTGATCGGCATCATGCCCTCGGTCAGCCCGACGAGGAACACGGCGTCCCATTCCAGGCCCTTCGCGGAGTGCAGCGAGGCCAGGGTGACGCCCTGGACGGTCGGCGCGTGCTGGGCGGCGGCCCGCTCGTCGAGTTCGGCGACGAGGTCGGAGAGAGTGGCCCCCGGCTTGGCGCGTTCGAAGTCCTCGGCGAGCCGGACCAGGGCGGCCAGGGACTCCCAGCGGTCCCGCACCGCTCCGGACCCGGCGGGCGGCTCGCCGTGCCAGCCCTTCGTGGACAGCACCGCCCGCACCTCGGCGGACAGCCCGTCCGCGTGGTCCAGGAGGGGATCGTTGCCCCCGGCGCGGGCCGCGCCGCGCAGGGCGACGCCCGCCTCGCGGACCTCCGGGCGCTCGAAAAACCGCTCGGCGCCCCTCAGCTGGTAGGGCACTCCGGCGTCCGCGAGGGCCTGCTCGTACACCTCGGACTGGGCGTTGACCCGGTAGAGGATCGCGATCTCACCGGCCGGGACGCCCGCCGCGATCAGGTCGCGGACGCGGCGGGCGGTGCCCTCGGCCTCGGCGGGCTCGTCCGCGTACTCCACGAAGGCGGGCTCGGGTCCGCCGTCGCGCTGCGAGACCAGGTCGAGCCGGTGCTCGGCGGCGCGGCCGGTGGCCTGGGCGAGCACCCCGTTGGCGAGGTGGACGACCTGCGGGGTGGAGCGGTAGTCCCGGACGAGCTTGACGACGGTGGCGCCGGGGTGGCGGGTACGGAAGTCCAGCAGGTGCTCGGGGGTGGCGCCGGTGAAGGAGTAGATGGTCTGCCCGGCGTCGCCGACGACGCAGAGGCTGTCCCGGTCGCCGAGCCACAGGTCGAGGAGCCGCTGCTGGAGCGGGCTGACGTCCTGGTACTCGTCGACGACGAAGTGCTGGTACTGGCGGCGTACGTGGTCGGCGATGTCGTGCCGGTCCTGGAGGATGCCGACGGTGAGGAGCAGCACGTCCTCGAAGTCGATCACCGTGCGCTCGCGCTTCAGCTCCTCGTACGTCTCGTAGACCTTGGCGATCTCCGCCGGGTCGCGGGGGGCCTCGCGCTGGGCCTTGGCGACCATGGCCGGGTAGTCGGCGGGGACGGTCTGGGTGACCTTGGCCCACTCGATCTCGCTCGTGACGTCGCGCAGTTCGTTGCGGTCGAGCCGGAGCCGGCACCGGGCCGCCGCCTCGGCCACCAGCTGCACCTTGCGTTCGAGGAGCCGGGGCAGCTCGCCACCGACCGCTTTCGGCCAGAAGTACTGGAGCTGTCGCAGCGCCGCGGAGTGGAAGGTCCGGGCCTGCACCCCGCCGGCGCCGAGCTGGCGGAGCCGGCCGCGCATCTCGCCGGCCGCCCGGTTGGTGAAGGTGACGGCCAGCACGCTCGACGGCTGGAGAATCCCCGCGCGCACCCCGTACGCGATGCGGTGCGTGATGGCCCGCGTCTTGCCCGTACCGGCTCCGGCCAGCACGCACACCGGGCCGCGCAGGGCCGTCGCGACCTCGCGCTGTTCGGGGTCGAGCCCTTCCAGGACGGCGTCCGCGCTGTCCGGGACGCGTGGGAAGAGGGTGGAGTGCGTTGCTGATGTCACCCCGCCATGCTGCCAGGTCGTCCGGGGCGGGCGCGGCGGTCGTCCACAGGGGCGGGATGCTTGTCGTACCGCGCGGCGGGCCGGTCCCGGCCACTGGAGCGGGGCGCGCGGGCCCCGGCCCGTACGGCCCCCGGCGCCGGGAATGGTGGCCGCACGCCGTACGTTCTCCTGACGTGCGGCAGCGCACGCCCCGCCCCCGTGTGACGCACCGGACGTGCCGTCGGGGGCCGACGGGTGTGGCGGAGCTGCCGGGACCGATGAGACAGAGGAGCGCGAAGACATGCCGGGCACTGTGACGATGTACAGCACCACGTGGTGCGGCTACTGCCGTCGGCTGAAGGGCCAGATGGACCGCGAGGGCATCCCCTACACCGAGATCAACATCGAGCAGGACCCGGAGTCGGCGGCCTTCGTCGAGAAGGCCAATGGCGGAAACCAGACGGTTCCGACCGTCCTGGTGGTTCCCGCCGGCGGCGGCGAGGACGTCGTCATGACCAACCCGAGCCTGGCCCAGGTGAAGCAGGCCCTCGGGGCCTGACCCCGCGCCCGCACGGCCACCCGCCGTCTCCTCCGGTCAGCGCGCCGGAGGGGGCGGCGGTGCCGGTTCCGGGGCCCTCAGGCCCCCGTGCGTACCGGCTTCGGGAGCGGCTTGCCGTACCACATCTCGATCAGCCGGGAGGCGATCGAGATGCCGAACGGCGGCAGCATCTCGCCCGACTCGAAGGCGGCGGTCAGCTCCTCGCGGGAGAACCAGCGCGCCTCCTCGATCTCCTCGCCGTCCACGTGGATGTCGTACGTCTCGGCGCGGGCCATGAAGCCCAGCATCAGGCTGGACGGGAAGGGCCAGGGCTGGCTGGCGATGTACTCGACCTCGCCGACCGTGATGCCGGCCTCCTCGAAGACCTCGCGGGCCACGGACTGCTCGATCGACTCGCCGGGCTCGACGAATCCGGCGAGCGTGGAGAAGCGGCCCTCGGGCCAGTGCACCTGGCGGCCGAGCAGGGCGCGGTCCTGGTCGTCGGTGACGAGCATGATGACGGCCGGGTCCGTGCGCGGGTAGTGCTCGGCGCCGCAGGCCGGGCAGCGGCGGATGTGGCCGGCCGCCGCGATCACCGTGCGCTCGCCGCAGCGGGAGCAGAAGCGGTGCAGCCGCTGCCAGTTCTCCAGGGCCACCGCGTGGGCCATCAGGGCGGCGTCGCGCGGGCCGAGGAGCAGCCCCGCCTCGCGCAGGCCGGCCGGGCGCGCCGACTGGTCCATGCGGCCGGGCAGGGTGTCCTTCTGGAGCGCGAAGTAGCTGACGCCGTCGGCGTCGGTGCCGAGGAAGTAGCGGTGGGTCTCGGTGACGGGGGCCTCGAAGGCCGGTGTCATCACCAGCTCGGTGCCGTCGTCCGTGTCGTCGATCAGCACCTGGCCGCCGGAGACGACGAAGACCCTGGTCGTGGGGTGGCTCCACGCGGCTGACAGCCATGCCTCGTCGAGGCGGTGGTGCGCCGCGCGGTCGATGCCGCTCGGCGCGGTCAGACCGATGGGCCGGTCCGGTGTGGCGATGTCGAAGGTGCTCACAGGTGGTTCCTACTCCCCCGGTCGGGCGTTCAGAGAATTCAGCGGAGGGCGGCCGCCAGGTCGCTCCAGAGGTGGGCCGCGGTCTCGGCGCCCTTGAACAGCAGGTCCAGTTCGACCTTCTCGTCGGGGGCGTGCCAGCCGTCGGACGGTACGGAGATGCCGAGGAAGAGGACGGGCGCGCCGAGCACGTCCTGGAGGTCGGCGGCGGGTCCGGAGCCCCCTTCGCGGGTGAAGAGGACCTTCCGGCCGAACGCCCGGCCCATGGCGCGGGCCACGGCCTGCAGCGCCGGGTGGTCCAGGGGCGTGAGGCAGGGACGGATGGCGGGCAGGAAGGTGATGCGCTGGTCGATCCCGGCCGGGACGCGGGCCTCGGCCCAGTCGCGGACGGCCCGTTCGACGTGGTCGGGGTCCTGGCCGGCGACCAGGCGGAAGCTGATCTTGGCACGGGCGGAGGAGGGGATGATGGTTTTGCTGCCCTCGCCCTGGTAGCCGCCGCCGATGCCGTTGACCTCGGCGGTGGGGCGGGCCCAGATCCGCTCCAGCGTGGAGTACCCGGCCTCGCCGGACGCGGCGCGGGACCTGGCGGTGCGCAGCCAGTCGGCCTCGTCGAAGGGCAGTTCGGCGAGGAGCGCGCGTTCGGTCGCGGTGAGGGGGGTCACACCGTCGTAGAAGCCGGGGATCGCGACCCGTCCGTCCGCGTCGTGGAGCGCGGCGACGAGGCGGGCGATCTCGGTGGCCGGGTTGGGGACGGCGCCGCCGAACGAGCCCGAGTGGATGTCCTGGTCGGGGCCGCGCAGCTCGATCTCGCACTCGGCGAGGCCGCGCGTCCCCACGCAGACGGTGGGGGTGGTCTCGTTCCACATGCCGGTGTCGGAGACGATCACGGCATCGGCGGCGAGCCGGTCGGCGTGCCGCTCGACCAGGTCGCGGAAGTGCGGGGAGCCGGACTCCTCCTCGCCCTCGATCACGAGCTTGAGGTGGACGGCGGGGCTGGTGCGGCCGGTGGCGGCGAGGTGGGCCCGGACGCCGAGGGTGTGGAAGAACACCTGCCCCTTGTCGTCGGCGGCGCCGCGTCCGTACATCCGGCCGTCGCGGATCACCGGCTCGAACGGTTCGCCGCTCCAGCCGTCCTCGCGGGCGGCGGGCTGGACGTCGTGGTGGCCGTACACGAGGACGGTGGGGGCGGCCGGGTCGTCGGACGGCCACGCGGCGAAGACGGCGGGCGCCCCGGCCGTCTCCCACACCTCGGTGACCGGGAAACCGGTCTCCTTCAGCTTGGCGGACAGCCACTCGGCGCTGCGCCGTACGTCGCCCTCGTGCTCCGGCTGAGCGGATACGGAGGGGATGCGCAGCCACTCGGCGAGGTCGTCGAGGAAGGCTGTGCGGTGCTGCTCGGTGTACGTACGGACGGCGCTGTCCGGGGTGTCGCTCATGACCTTCAGCTTATCGGGCCGACGGAGGTGGCTCGTCCAGGAGGATGCGCTCCAGCTCCCTGCGGCCGGGCAGCGAGGCCGGGCGTACGGCCTCTCCGGTGCGGACGAAGAGGAAGGTGGCGGTGACGTCCTCCAGCGGCAGTCCGTGCAGTTCGGCCCAGGCCAGCCGGTAGACGGCGAGCTGGAGCGGGTCGGCGGTGTGGGTGCGGCCGGTCTTCCAGTCGACGATCTCGTACGTGTCGCCCGTGCGGTACACCGCGTCGATGCGGCCGCGCACCACCCGGCCGGCCAGCGTGATCTGGAACGGCGTCTCCACCCGGTACGGGGTGCGGCGGGCGTACGGGGTGCGCTCGAAGGCTTCCTTCAGCTCGGCGAGGTCCCGCTCGTCGGCGATGTCGGTGTCCGTCTCGTCGCCGCCGGGCAGCTCGTCGGGGCCGAGCATGGGCAGCGGCAGCTCCTCGAAGCGGGACTCCACCCAGGCGTGGAAGCGGGTGCCCCGGCGGGCGGCCGGCTGGGGCGGGCGGGGCATGGGGCGGGCCAGCTCCCGCGCGAAGGCGTCCGGGTCGTCGGCGAGGCGCAGCAGCTGGGTGGCGGAGAGCGAGGCGGGGACGAGGACGTCGCGCACGGTGGCGCGGGCCCGGCGCAGCTCCCCGGTGAGGGCGTCCAGGTCGCGGTCCCAGGAGGCGAGGGTGCGGGCCTCCTCGGGGGTGAGGTCGGCGGGCGGGCGGGGCGTCGGGACGTGGGCGGCCGGCGGGGACAGCGCGTCGTCGGGCGACGGCTCCCCGTCCGGACCGGGCGCCGCCGCTTCGGCCGGGCCGGACAGCAGCTCCAGGACCGTGCTTGCCGCAGCCCGGCGCCGGGCCAGGGCGGTCGCGTCCAGCGGGAGCGGCCAGGCGTGGTCGGCCGCGGCGTCGGCCAGGGCCGGATTCTCGTCGGTCTCGTCCGGGGCGTCGGCCCAGACCTCGATCTCGCCGTACCCGGCGGCGCAGTGCTCGTACAGGGCGTGCAGGAAGGGGGACGGGCCGCGCGGCTTCTTCTGGCTGGGGCCCCACCAGTGGCCGGAGCCGAGTAGCAGGGTGCGGGGGCGGGTGAAGGTGACGTAGCCGAGGCGCAGCTCCTCGGTGTGCTGGTGCTCCTTCATCTCGGCCTTGAAGTCCTTGAGGCCCTTGGCGTCGTAGCCGTCCAGGGCGGGCAGGGTGGCCGCGTCGCCGCGCAGGGCGTGCGGGAGGACCTTCGCCTGGGCGGTCCAGGCGTCGCGGGACTGGCCGCTGGGGAACTGGCCGGTGACCAGTCCGGGCACGGCGACGACGTCCCATTCGAGGCCCTTGGACTTGTGGGCGGTGAGGACCTTGACGGTGTTCTCGCCGCCAGGCAGGGCGTTGTCCAGGCCCTTCTCGTACTGGACGGCGGTGCGCAGGAAGCCGAGGAAGGCGAGGAGGGTGGCCTCGCCGTCCACGGCGGCGAAGCGGGCGGCGACGTCCAGGAAGTTGCCGAGGGTCTCGCGGCGGCGGGCGGCGAGACCCTGCGGGGAGGCGGACAGCTCGACCTCAAGGCCTGTGGTGGCCAGGACCCGGTGCAGGACGTCCATCAGGGGGTCCGCGAGGGAGCGGCGCAGCTCGCGCAGTTCGGCGGCGAGGCGGGCGAAGCGGACGCGGGCCTCGGCGGAGAACGGCAGCCCGTCGTCCTCCTCGCCGCCGCCGTCCAGGAAGGTGTCCAGGGCGTCGGCGAGGGAGATCACCTCGGCCGGGTCCACCCCTTCGACGGCCTCGGCGAGCCGGCGTTCGGGGTCGTGGTCCTCGTCGCCGTGGGTGGCGCGGTGGACGAGGAGGCGGGCGCGGCGGCCGAGCAGGGCCAGGTCGCGGGGGCCGATCCGCCAGCGGGGGCCGGTGAGCAGCCGGACCAGGGCGGCGTTGGCGCCGGGGTCCTGGAGGACCTCGCAGACGGCGACGAGGTCGGCGACCTCGGGCAGGTGCAGCAGTCCGGAGAGGCCGACGACCTCGACGGGGATGTCGCGGGCGACCAGCGCCGCCTGGATCTCCGGGAAGTCCCCGGCCGTGCGGCACAGGACGGCGATCTCGCCGGGCGCCTTGCCGGTGCGCACCAGGTGGGCGAGGGAGTCGGCGAGCCAGGCGATCTCGTCGGCGTGGGTGGGCAGCAGGGCGCAGCGGACGGTTCCGTCGCGTTCGGCGCCGGGGGCCGGGCGCAGGGCCTCGACGCCCTCGTGCATGGCGCGCAGGGGGGCGGCGAGTCCGTTGGCGAGCTGGAGGAGGCGGCCGCCGCTGCGGCGGTTCTCGCTGAGGGCGTAGCGGGGGGCGGGGGTGCCGTCGGCGTGCGGGAAGTGGCGGGGGAAGTCGTCGAGGTTGGCGACGGAGGCGCCGCGCCAGCCGTAGATGGCCTGGCAGGGGTCGCCGACGGCGGTGACGGCGTGTCCGGTGGGCTGGTCGCCGGGGCCGCTGCCGAAGAGGGCGGAGAGCAGGAGGCGCTGGGCGACGGAGGTGTCCTGGTACTCGTCGAGCAGGACGACCCGGTAGGTGTCGCGCAGGATGGTGCCGACCTCGGGGCGGGTGAGGGCCAGCTCGGCGGAGAGGGCGATCTGGTCGCCGAAGTCGAGGAGGTCGCGGCTGCGCTTGGCCTCGCGGTAGCGGCGGGTCAGGGCGAGCAGTTCGCGGCGGGCCCCGGCGGTCTCGGGGATCTTCCGCAGCTCGGCGTTGCTGAGCCTGGCGGTCTCCAGCGTGCGCAGCAGTTCGGCGTCGTACGCGTCGAGCCGCTCGGGGGGCACGAGGTGTTCCGCGAGTTCGGCGTCGAGGGCGAGGAGGTCGCTGACGAGGGTGGGGAAGGACCGGGTCAGGGCCGGGTAGGGGCCGGGGGCCTCGCGCAGCACGCGGGCGGCGAGCTGGTAGCGGGTGGCGTCGGCGAGGAGGCGGGTGCCGGGTTCGAGGCCGATGCGCAGCCCGTGCTCGGTGAGCAGCCGTCCGGCGAAGGCGTGGTACGTGGAGATGCCGGGTTCGCCGGGCGGGTTGTCCGGGTCGATCGCGTCCGGGTCGGTGACGCCGGCGGCGACGAGGGCCTTGCGGACGCGTTCGGCCAGCTCTCCGGCGGCCTTGTTGGTGAAGGTGAGCCCGAGGACCTGTTCGGGGGCGACCTGGCCGGTGCCGACCAGCCACACCACGCGGGCGGCCATCACCGTCGTCTTGCCCGACCCGGCTCCGGCCACGATCACCTGCGGGGCGGGCGGCGCGGTGATGCAGGCCGTCTGCTCCGGGGTGAAGGGGATACCGAGGAGCTCCTTGAGCTGCTCGGTATCGGTCAGGCGCGGGGACACTCCACAGAGGCTAACCGGCGCCGCCGACAACCCGCGAAGCCGGAGAACTCCCCGGACCGGCCCGCTCCCGGTGGCGCCCGTCACACCCGTACGGGTCTAAATTGTCTGCTGGTCGCACCAACAGCCTTATGAGGACGGTCATATGAGCGCCGACGCATCCGCCCCCGACGCCACCGAGCTGAGGAAGCGCATCGATACGACCAGGGCGCACCCCGCGCGGGTCTACGACGTCTTCCTCGGCGGCAAGGACAACTATCCGGCCGACCGCGAGGCGGCGCGGATGGCGCTGGCCGCTCATCCGCGCGGCTACCTCACCGTGCGGCACAACCGGGACTTCATGCGGCGGGCTGTGACCCTCGCGGCCAAGGAGGGCATCCGGCAGTTCCTGGACGTCGGCACCGGTCTGCCGACCCAGCAGAACGTGCACCAGATCGCGCAGGGCATCGCGCCCGAGTCCCGGGTGGTCTACGTGGACAACGACCCGGTCGTCCTGGTGCACGCGCAGGCCCTGCTCACCAGCGGTCCCGAGGGCCGCACCGACTACATCGAGGCGGACCTGCGGGAGCCGGACCGGATTCTGGAGGCCGCCCGGCGCACGCTGGACCTCGGCCGACCGGTCGCCCTGGTGCTGGCGGCGGTGACCCACTTCATCGAGGACGAGACCGCCTACCCGGTGGTGCGCACGCTCCTGGACGCCCTGGCGCCGGGCAGCCTCCTCGTCCTCAGCAACGTCAGCTCCGACCTCAACGAGGAGCAGGTCGGCAGCGTCACCAAGGCGTTCGCGGAGCGCGGTTTCGCCATGGTGCGCCGCTCGTACGCCCAGATGGAGCGCTTCGTCACCGACAACGGCCTGGAGCTGCTGGAGCCCGGCATCGTGCCCGTGCACCGCTGGCGTCCCGAGCGGGTCGTGGACCTGCCGGAGGCCCGGTACCCGGACCCGGAGTTCATCGCGGGCCTGGACGAGCTGGACCGTACGCGCTACCGGGACATCAACGACGTCACGGACGCGGACGTCAGCGTGTACGGCCTGGTGGCCCGCAAGGCGTAGGCCGCGGCCCTATTCCAGGACCAGCGCCCTACCCCAGGACAGCGCGCGACTCCCGGGCCGGCGCCCTACTCCAGGACGTGGCGGCCCTCCGGCCGCGCGCTGCACGATGCTTTGAAGGCGCAGTGCCCGCAGTGCTGGCCGGTCGTGGGGGTGAACCGTTCGTCCAGGACGCGCCCCGCCGCGGTGGCCAGCAGGTCGGAGATCCACGTGGAGTCCGGGGGCGCCTGCCCCTGCACCCGGGGCGCGGTGTCGCCGCCCTCCTTCTTGGGGGCGGCCTGGCGCAGCTGGACGAGTTCGGCGCCGCCCGGTTCGGGCCGGGTACCGCCGAAGACGTCGTCGAGGGCCCCTTCCCGCACGGCGAGCTGGTACACGGCGAGCTGGGGGTGGTGATCGACCTCGTCCTTCGTCGGCGCCTGCTTGCCGGTCTTGAAGTCGACGACGTAGGCGCGGCCCTCGGCGTCCTTCTCGACGCGGTCCATGGAGCCCCGGATGCGCACCTCGTACGCGCCGGCCTCCAGCGTCACGTCGAAGTCGTGCTCGCTGGCGACGGGGGTGCGGCCGCCCCGGTCCATGACGTGCCAGCGCAGGAAGCGCTCCAGGGCGACGCGGGCCTGCTCCTTCTCCTGGCGCGACTTCCAGGGGGCGTCGAAGACGAGCCCGTCCCAGACCGATTCGAGGCGCTCCATGAGGACGGCCAGATCGGCGGGCGTACGGCCGGAGGCCACCTCGTCGGCCAGCACGTGCAGGACGTTCCCGAAGCCCTGGGCCGCGGTCGCGGGCGCGTCGGCCTTCACCTCGCGCCCGAGGAACCACTGGAGCGCGCAGGTGTGGGCGAGCTGGCCGAGCGCGCTGCCGGAGAGCGCGACGGGCCGGTCCCGGTCGCGCAGCGGTACGGCGGAGCGGGTCGGCTCGTACAGGCCCCACCAGCGGTCCGGGTGGGCGGCGGGCACCAGCGGGCGGCCCTCGTCGTCGGTGAGCGCGGCCAGCCGGGCCAGGCGGCG
>NZ_JAKRGC010000154.1 GCF_022347745.1 Streptomyces sp. OfavH-34-F | reverse complement strand
GGCGGCCGTCGCCCCGGCCGCGCAGCGCATCGCGTACACGGGGCCGCTGAGGTCGCCGGTCCGGGGTGTGCCGAATCCGCCGTGGGCGCAGTGACGGGGGATGCCGCCCGCCGCCTGTTCGCGTTCCAGGACCTCCACCTCCGGTACGCCGGCGGCGGCGAGGCCCGCGGCGGCCGCGAGCCCGGCCGGTCCGGCGCCCACGACCAGGACGTCCACCCGGCGTTCGCGGCGGGTCATGGGCGGGCCTCCTCGACGCGGGCGCGGAGTGCGGCTCCGCAGTGGAAGCCCTGGCAGCGTCCGTTGCCGGCCCTGGTCCTGCGGGCGAGTCCCTCGGCCGTGCGCGGCGGGAGGGTGGAGGCGAAGGCGTCGCGGATCTCGCCGGCCGTGACGCGTTCGCAGTGGCAGACGAGGGTGCCGTAGGCGGGGTCGCGGGCGATGAGGTCCGCGTCGAGGTGGGGGCGCACGGCGGCCTCGCCGAGGTTCGGCAGGGTGAGCGGGGCGAGTTCGGCCGGTTCGCCCGGATCGATTCCGGCGCCGGGGAGGAGGGACAGGACGTGCTCGGCGATGGCCATCGAGGCGGTGAGGCCGGTGGAGCGGATGCCGCCCACCGTGATCAGGCCGCGGTCCGGGTGGGCGGTGATCCGGTAGTCCTCGCGGCCGGTGGCGGCCCGCAGGCCCGCGTAGACGGCGGTGACCTCCTCGTCCAGCAGCCGGGGCAGCACCCGGCGGCCCTGCTCGCGCAGGAGGGCGAGCCCTTCGGCGGTGGACTCGGTGGCCTCCTTGTCGTCCAGGTCCTCGGCGGTGGGGCCGAGGAGGACGTTGCCGAAGACGGTCGGTGCCACCAGGACGCCCTTGCCGGCGGCGGTGGGCACGGGCAGCAGGATGTGCCGGACGAGGTCGCGGGCGAGCTTGTCGAAGACGATGAGCTGGCCCCGGCGCGGGCGCACGGTGAAGGTGTCGATGCCCAGGAGCCGGTCGACGCTGTCGGCGTGCAGCCCGGCGGCGTTGATGAGCAGCCGGGAGCGCAGGGTGCCGCGCGCCGTGGTGACGGTGTGCAGTCCGCCGGTGTACGCGAGCCCCTGGACCGGGCAGTCCAGGTGGAGGTGGACCCCGGCCCGGACCGCCTGGGTGGCGTAGGCAAGCGGGGTGGTCCAGGGGCAGATGACGGATTCGTCGGGGATCTCCAGGGAGCCGAGCGCGCCGGGCCCGAGGTGGGGTTCGCGGGCGGCGGTCTCCTCCGCGTCGAGCAGCCGGGCCGCGTGGTAGCCGTTGCGCCGGGCCTTGGCCAGCAGGCCCGGAAGGGCGTCGAGCTGTTCCCGGTCCCAGGCGACGAGGAGGGCGCCGACGCGTTCGACGGGGATGCCGGTCTCGGCGGCGTAGCGGGAGAGCAGGCGCTGTCCCTCGCGGACGAGCCGGGCCTCCAGGGTGCCGGGGTGGGCGTCGAAGCCGGTGTGCAGGATGGCGGTGTTGGCCTTGGAGGTGCCGTTGGCGATGTCGTCCGTGGCCTCGACGAGCGCGGTGCGCAGGGGGTGGCGGGCCAGGGCGCGGGCGAGGGCGGTGCCGACGACTCCGGCGCCGATGACCGTGACGTCGTACGGCGGGGTGCCGGGGAGGGGCTGCCCGGCCCGGGTGACGACGGGTGGCGGGACGGCTCCGGACGTGGGGCGCGTGGTCATCGTGCCTGCTCCCGTGCCGTCCGCCGGGCCCGGGCGCCCCGGCACGGGGCCGTCCGCGCGGTCCTCATGGCCGTTCCACGAGCGTGCGCACGGCCGCGCGGAAGGTGTGGAGGCGGTCGGCGGCCTCGTCGGGGCCGATCCGGGGTTCGTAGACGGCGGCCGGTTTCCAGTCGGGGACGGCCCGGTGCGCCGGGAGCGAGGGGTCGGCGCCCATGCGGGCGACCGCGCCGACGCCGAGCGCGGTGACGTCGGGCAGGGCCGACACCTCCACGGGGCGTTGCAGCAGGTCGGCCTGGGTCTGCATCAGCAGGGCGGACCGGGTGAGGCCGCCGTCCACGCGGAGCACGGACAGCGGGGTGCCCCGGTCGGCGGCCACCGCGTCGGCCAGTTCCACCACCTGGGCGGCGATGCCCTCGCACAAGGCGCGCACCAGGTGTCCGGCGCGGGTGTCCAGGCCGAGGCCGGTGACCGAGCCGCGCAGGTCGCCGCGCCACCAGGGGGCGGCGAGGCCGGCGAGGGCGGGGACGAAGGTGACGCCGCCGGAGTCGGGGACGCCGGAGCCCACCGGGTCGAGGTCGGCGGCGCCGGAGATCACGCCGAGGTCGGTGAGCCAGCGCACCGCGGAGGCGGCCGTGTAGACCTGGCCGTCCAGGCAGTACGCGGTGTGCCCGCCGAGCCGCCAGGCCACGCAGGAGACGAGCCCGCCGCTGCCCCGGGACGGGGTCGCTCCGGTGCCGGCCAGCAGGAAGGCGCCGGTGCCGTAGGTGCACTTGGCGACGGCGGGGTCGAGGGCGCTCTGGGCGAGGAGGGCGGCCTGCTGGTCCACGAGGAGGCCGGTGAGCGGGAGGTCGCCGCCGAATGCGCCGGTGGTGCCGAAGTCCCCGGCGGCGTCCACCACGGCGGGCAGCCGCTCGTCGCCGAGGCCGTAGGCGTCCAGGGCGGCCGGTGACCACGCGACGCGGTCCAGGTCGAGGAGCTGGGTGCGTCCGGCGGTGGCGGCGTCGGTGACGAAGGCGCCGGTCAATTGGTGGACGAGCCACGCGTCGGTCGTCGTGACGACGCCCTCGCGGGTCAGTTCGCGGCGGATCCAGGCCATTTTCGGGGCCGCGAAGTAGGGGTCGAGCGGCAGTCCGGTGAGCTGCTTCAGCTCGTCGGCGCGGGGGGCGAGTTCCGCGCAGACGGGGGCGGCGCGGCGGTCCTGCCAGACGATGGCGTCGGTGAGGGGGCGTCCGGTGTCCGGGTTCCAGGCGAGCACGGTCTCGCCCTGGTTGGCGAGGCCGACGGCGTCGACGGTGCCGCCCGAGTCGGCCAGCGCCCGGCGGCCTGCCTCGATGACGGAGGCGAGCAGTTCGGCCGGGTCCGCCTCGACGGCTCCGCCGGGACCGTACCGGGGGCGCACGGGCGCGGAACCGGTGCCGATCACGCCTCGTTCCGGGCAGATCACCAGCGCTTTCGTTCCCGATGTGCCCTGGTCGACGGCGAGCACCGGGCCTGTCATCGGTTCTCCAGCGGTACGCAAGCCAGAGGCTTGGACGGAATGGTGATCTTCGGACGCGGCCCCCAGGGTGGTGCAGGCCGACGGCGGCGTCAAGCATCGGCCGCCCGTATGTCCAAAACCGATCGGATACCGTCCGGCGACTTCAACCGCGTTTCCGGGATGCCGACTTGAGGAAATCAATGATTCGTTCGAGGAGGGGCGCAAAGGGCTCTACACTCACCGCCGTGCAACACCGGACGCGTTAAAACCGTTCGCAATTCAACAGCTTCTTCGCCCCCACGTCACCGAGGATCGATGAATTCAGCACCCAGCCGCGAGCGCGTCCATGGCCAACGGTGAATTCCGGCCGGTTTACCATCCGGCCGGCCACGACAATGAACTCCGCGCGGCGTTACAGGACTTACGCACCGGCCGCTGGATCGCCATGCGCGACCTGCTCGCGCGCACCCCGGACTGGACCCTGTGGACCCAGCGCACCCAGGTGCTCGGTGCCGTCGCCGCGGGCTCGGACGCGGTCCAGGCCTGGCTCGCCGAGGAACCGGACAGCGCCGCCGCCTTCGTGATGCGCGCCCGGGTCGCCGTCGAACGGGCGGTACGGGCCAACCGCTCCGGACACCCCAGCGGCCGGGAACTCTGGCAGGAGGCGTGGGAGGCGTGCCGCGCGGCGGCGCACGCCGTACCGGCCGACCCGGTCCCCTGGGTCTGCCTGCTGGCCCTGTCCCAGCTCGACGCCGCCCAGCGCCTCGCCGAGCACCGGCTCCCGCCGCCCGGCCCCATGCTGTTCCCCGGCCCCTGGGGGCTGCTGGCCGAGGCCGACCGGCGCGACCCGCACAACCGCGAGGCCTACCACCGGATGCTCCAGTTCGTGTACGCCCGCAAGGCCGGCGGGGCGCTGTCCGAAGCGGTCAACTTCGTCCAGTGGGCGTCGTCCACGGCGCCCGAGGGCTCCGCCCTCCATGTGCTCCCGCTCTACGTCCGGGTCGAGCGCTACCGCCGCGAGCACGACCACGACAAGGCCCTCGACCTGCACTGGGTCACCGAGGACGCGGAGCGGGAGGCCGTGCGCGCCCTGGAGTTCTGGTACCGCCTCGCACCCCCCTCCGGCCGCGCCCTGCCCGACCTCAACCACCTGGCGCACGCCCTGTGGGGGGCGCTCCGGTTCGCGGAGGCCGCCGCGGTGTTCCGGGAGCTGGGCCCGTACTTCACCTCGCTGCCCTGGGCCTGCCGCTCCCGTACCCCGGACGACCCCGGTGGTGCCGAGGAGGTCTTCGTGCGCGCCCGCGCCCGCGCGCTGGCGGCGGAACCCGGCTGACCCGGCCGTCCGTCCCCCGGCCGCCCTCCGTTCTTCTGCTCACCCACCCGCTCAGGAGGTTTCGCATGTCCGTGTCCACCTCGCCCCGGAAGGGGGCCGAGAGCACCGCGCCGAAGGACGAGGAGCAGCGGCTCCGCGAACTCGGCTACCAACCGGTCCTGGCCCGCCGCATGGGCGGGTTCGGCAACTTCGCCATCAGCTTCTCCGTCATCTCGATCCTGTCCGGGTGCATGACGCTGTACGGCTTCGGCATGTCCACGGGCGGGCCCGCGGTGATGCTGTGGGGCTGGGCCGGGGTCGGCCTGTTCGTGCTCTGCGTCGGCATGGCGCTCGCCGAGGTGACCAGCGCGTATCCGACGTCCGGGGCGCTGTACTACATGGCGGACCGGCTGGGCGGCCGGAAATGGGGCTGGTACACCGGCTGGCTGAATCTGCTCGGTCTCCTGGGGGCCATCGCGGGCATCGACTACGGCGCCGCGCTGTTCACCGGCGCGCTGATGAACCTCCAGTGGGGCTTCACGCCGACCCCCGGCAAGACGATGATCATCTTCCTGTGCATCCTGCTGCTGCACGCGGTGCTCAACCTCTTCGGGGTGCGGCTGGTCAGCATCCTGAACTCCATCAGCGTGTGGTGGCACCTGGCCGGTGTCGCGGTGATCGTCTCCGTGCTCGCCCTCGTGCCCTCGCACCACCAGTCGCCCTCGTTCGTCTTCACCGAGTTCGTCAACGACACCGGCTGGGAAAATCCCCTGTACGTGGCGGCGATCGGGCTGCTGCTGGCGCAGTACACGTTCTGCGGCTACGACGCCTCCGCCCATCTGTCCGAGGAGACCTCCAACGCCTCGGTCACGGCGGCGCGCGGCATCGTCCGGGCGATCTGGGTCTCCTGGGTGGCCGGATTCGTCCTGCTGGCCGGGCTCACCTTCGCCATCCAGGACTACGTGGCCACGCAGAAGAGCGCGACCGGTGTGCCGCCCGCCCAGATCCTGATCGACGCGCTGGGCACCTCGGGCGCCACGGCCATGCTGCTGATCGTGATCGCGGCGCAGTTGTTCTGCGGCAACGCCGAGGTCGCGGCCGCGAGCCGGATGGTGTTCGCGTTCAGCCGGGACAACGCGCTGCCCGGCTCCACGCTGTGGCGCAAGGTGAGCACCCGTACCCAGACGCCGGTTCCCGCGGTGTGGCTGTCGGTGATCGTGGCCGGGGTGCTGGCGCTGCCGTCGCTGTACTCGGCGACCGCGTACGGGGCGGTGACCGCGATCAACGTCATCGGGATCACTCCGGCGTACGCCATCCCGATCTTCCTGAAGCTGCGCGCGGGCGGCCGGTTCCAGCGCGGGCCGTGGCACCTGGGCCGCTGGTCGAAGCCGGTCGGCTGGATCGCCGTGGTGTGGGTGGCGATCGTGACCGTGCTGTTCCTGCTGCCGCAGTCCTCCCCGGTGACCATCGACTCGATGAACTACGCGTCGATCGCCCTGGTCGCCGTGCTGGTCCTGGCCACGATCTGGTGGTTCGTCGCGCGAAGCTCGTACGGCACGCCGTCGGCGTACGGGAACGCGCGCGAGCAGGCCGAGATCGAGGAGGGCATCGTCTGACCCGCCCCCTCACGCCGAAGGCCCCGCGCACCGATGGGCGCGGGGCCTTCGGCGTACCGCCGTCAGGTCAGCAGGAGTTGGAGGCCGCCGACGACGGTGGCGGCGAGCACGACACGTTCGAAGAGGCGCTGGTCGATCCGGTCCACGCACGTGCGGCCGATCCAGGCGCCCGGCAGCACGAACGCCAGCAGGCAGGCGTCGAGGAGCAGCGAGCGTCCGTCGATCAGTCCGAGGCCCACGCTGAACGGGACCTTGGAGGTGTTGACGATCAGGAAGAACCACGCCGATGTGCCCAGGAAGCCGAGTTTGCGGAACCCGGCCGAGAGCAGATAGAGCGACATCACCGGGCCGCCCGCGTTGGCGACCATGGTGGTGAAGCCGCCGAGCACCCCGTACGAACGGGCCTTGAGCCGTTCGGCGGCGGTCGGCGGCCCGTCGTCCGCCCCGGGTTCCGCGACCGCGTCGGCCCGGCGGCGGCGCAGGACGGTGACCCCGGCCATGAAGACCAGGATGGCGCCGATCGACGTCCGCACGGTGGCGTCGTCGGCCCACATCATGAACAGCGTGCCCGCCACCACCCCGGCGGCGACGGCCGGGAAGAGCCGCAGCAGGGTCGGCCAGTGCGCGTGGCGGCGGTAGACGAGGACGGCGAGCACATCGCCGGCGATCAGGATCGGGAGCAGTACCCCGGTGGATTCGCGGGCGGGGAGGACCGCCGCGAAGACCGCGAGACTGATCGTGTTGGCGCCGCTGACGGCCGTCTTGGAGAAGCCGACGAGGGCGGATGCCGCGGCCAGGGCCGCCAGTTGACCGAGGGTAAGTGTGTCCATGCCAGGCGTGAGGGTAGTCGCCGCCCCGGCACGATTCCTAGGGCGTGTTTTGAAAGTAGCGCCGTCCGCCCGGAGGGCGGGCCGGACGACGTCCGGTGCGTGCGATCGCAAGGCGCCGGGAAGCCCTTGTAGCGGAGCTACCAGGGCTTTTCGGCAACGCCGCGAGCGTGCGTGCCGGACGCCGTCCGGCAGGCGGGACTTTCAAAACACGCCCTAAACGTCTGTGCGAATGACGACCACCAGGGTGCGGGGGCCGTGGACGCCCTCGACGCGTTCGAGTTCGATGTCGGAGGTGGCCGAAGGGCCGCTGATCAGGGTGGTGGGGCGGTCCGGGACCAACCGGGCGAGCGCTTCCGGCACGCCCGCCTCCACGGTGGACAGGTCCACCACGCACACGTGGAGGTCGGGCACCAGGGTCAGCGCCCGTCGGCCCTGGCCGGGCGAGCCGTCCAGGAAGAGGGTGCCGGTCTCGGCGCAGCCGGCGGCGGACGCGGTGACGACGCCGTCGAGTTCGTCCAGGCGCGGGGCCGGGATGTCCGCGGAGTCCCGCCGCACCTCGCCGTCGTAGCCGGCCAGCCATCCCTCGTCGAGCCCCGGGGGCACCCCGATCACCGCCGCCCCGTGCTCCCGCAGGACGCCGGCGACGACCTCGGCGGTCCGGCCGGCGGTGCAGGCGTGGACGTGGGCCCGGTAGTCGCGGAGGCGGTCGGTGAACAGGGCGAGGCGTTCCTCGTCGGGCAGGGTGCGTCCGGTGCGGTAGGCGCGCGGCACCGGGGTGGCGGTCGCGGGGGCGAGGGCGAGCGCGTCCCGGACGCGGCCGAGCACGGTCTCGCGGGCGGTGGTCACTGGCCGTCCTCCTGCTGCGGGTCGGGGGTGTGCGCGGCGGCCGCCTCGCGCAGGGCCGCGGTGCCCTCGGGTGAGGCCAGCCAGGCGCGGAAGGTCTGCTTCGGCGGGGCCGGGGTGTCGCGGCTGTCGCTCCAGCCGGAGAGCGGGGGCGGCAGCTTGGGCAGCTTCCCGTCCCGGCCGGCCAGGACGCGGCCGAGCCGGGAGGCCTTCTGCGCGGCCGCGTACACCGCGGGCCTGCTCATCACCGCGCCGGCCGCCTTCATGGCCAGCTTCTCGGCGGTGGTGCCGGAGTGCTCGGTGTGCTGGTGGCGCAGTTCGACCAGCAGCGAGGGGATGTCGATCTTCACGGGGCAGGCGTCGTAGCAGGCGCCGCAGAGGCTGGAGGCGTACGGCAGCGAGCTGTTGGGGTCGTTTTTGGCGGCGTCCATGCCGGCCAGCTGCGGGGTCAGCACGGCACCGATCGGTCCGGGGTAGGTGGAGCCGTAGGCGTGGCCGCCGGCCCGCTCGTACACCGGGCAGACGTTGAGGCAGGCGGAGCAGCGGATGCAGTTGAGGGCCTGGCGGCCGATCCGGTCCGCGAGAGCGGCGGTGCGGCCGTTGTCGAGCAGCACCAGATGGAAGTCCCGGGGCCCGTCGCCGGGGGTGACGCCGGTCCACATCGAGGTGTACGGGTTCATCCGCTCGCCGGTGGAGGAGCGGGGCAGAAGTTGCAGGAACACCTCCAGGTCCCGGTAGCGCGGGACGACCTTCTCGATGCCCATGACGGTGATCAGGGTGTCGGGCAGGGTGAGGCACATGCGGCCGTTGCCCTCGGACTCGACGACGCAGAGGGTGCCCGTCTCGGCGATGCCGAAGTTGGCGCCGGAGACGGCGACCTTGGTGGTCATGAACTTCTCGCGCAGGTAGGCGCGGGCGGCGGCGGCCAGGTGGGCGGGGACGTTGTCCAGGGAGGGGTCGACGCCGGGAATGCCGTCGAGGAAGATCTGCCGGATCTCGTCCCGGTTGCGGTGGATCGCGGGGACGAGGATGTGCGAGGGCTTGTCGTGGGCGAGTTGCACGATGAGTTCGGCGAGGTCGGTCTCGTACGCGGTGATGCCGAGGGATGCCAGGTGCTCGTTGAGGCCGGTCTCCTGGGTGGCCATCGACTTGACCTTGATGACCTCGTCGCTGCCCGTCCCGCGGACCAGCCGGGCGACGATCTCGTTGGCCTCGGCGCCGTCGCGCGCCCAGTGGACGGTGCCGCCGCGCGCGGTGACGTTGCGTTCCAGCTCCTCCAGGAGTTCGGGGAGCCGGTTCATGGTGTCGGTCTTGAGGGCCGATCCGGCGGCGCGCAGTTCCTCCCAGTCGGGCAGTTCGCCGGTGACGGCCAGCCGTTTGGCGCGGATGGTGCGGGTGGCGCGGCCGAGGTTGCGGCGCAGTTGCCCGTTGCGCAGTTCGTCGTGGGCGGCGGCGGGGAAGGTGCGCTCGCCGCGCAGGTTGCCCGTGCCGTACGGGGAGCGGGGTGGGGTCGCGGGCATGCCGAGGAAGGTGGGGTTCACCGGGTGGCCTCCGTCGGGACGTACGGCGCGGTGCGGGTCGCGGACAGGATCTGGGCCAGGTGCAGGGTGCGGATGCCGGCCCCGGACCGGGAGAGCCCGCCACCGATGTGCATCAGGCAGGACGAGTCGCCCGCGGTGCACACCTCGGCCCCGGTGGCGGTGACGTGGCGCATCTTGTCCTGGAGCATAGCGGTGGAGGTGTCGGCGTTCTTGAGGGCGAAGGTGCCGCCGAAGCCGCAGCAGGCGTCCGCCTCCTCCAGGGCGACGAGGTCGATCGCCTCGACGGCCCGCAGCAGCCGCAGCGGTTTGTCGCCGACCCGGAGCATGCGCAGCGAGTGGCAGGTGGGGTGGTACGTGACCCGGTGCGGGAAGTACGCGCCGACGTCGGTCACGCCCAGCACGTCCACCAGCAGTTCGGACAGTTCGTATGTCTTGGCCTTGACGGTGGCGACGCCCGCGCGCAGCGCCGCGTCCCCGTACCGCCGGGCGACGATCTCGTGCTGGTGGCGGACCGATCCGGCGCAGGAGCCGGACGGCATGACGACGGCGTCGATGGAGGGGTCGCCGAACTGGGCGGCGAAGTTGCGTACCAGGGGGACGGGTTCGCGCTGGTAGCCGGTGTTGACGTGCATCTGGCCGCAGCAGGTCTGGTCGGGCGGGAACACCACCTCGTGGCCGAGTCGGGCCAGCAGCAGGGCGGTGGATTTCACCGCCTCGGGGAAGAGGGTGTCGCCCAGACAGGTGGCGAAGAGTCCGATGCGCATGGGTCTCCCGGTCATGGCTCTCGGTGGGCGGGCGTCGCACGTCCGGTTTATGGTCCGACCATACTACGCTCGGCCCGTGCGGAGAGCCCGCCGCGCACATACGGAGAAGCCGCCGCACCGGCCCCGGGTGAGGGCGGTGCGGCGGCTTCGGTGGGCACGGGGTCAGGCGTCGCCTTCGGGCGGCGGGTCGGCGACGAGGGTGCCGTGCAGCCCCCTGATGTGGGTCTCGACCAGGTCGGCCGCCCGCTCCCCCTCGCCCGCGCGCACCAGCCGCAGCAGTTCGGCGTGGTCGGCGTTGAGCGCGGCGGCGGTGGCCGGCCAGTCGGACTCCGCCTCCAGGGCGCGCAGGATCAGCGGCCGCACGGACTCGCGCACGGCGGAGGTGAGCGTGCAGGTGAGGGCGTTGCCGGAGCCGCGGGCGACGCGGACGTGGAACCGGGTGTCCAGGTCGTTGAACTCGGGCACGGCGATGCCCGGCTGCGCCATGCGCGCGACCAGCGCCTCCGCCTCGTCGAGGTCGGCCGCCTCGGCGTGGCGCGCGGCCGCCTCGAAGCTGGACCGTTCCAGCACGACGCGAGCCTCCAGCATGTCCGCCAGGCTGTAGCTGCCGAGGGCGAAGTGGAGCCGGAGCAGCCGGCCGAGGGCGTCGTCGGGGTTGCGGACGATCCGGGCGCCCGCGTCCGGGCCGCGGCCCGGCTGGGCGACCAGCACACCGATGGTCTCCAGCACGCGCAGCGCCTCGCGCAGCGCCGACCGGCTCACACCGAGCACGGGGGCCAGTTCCCGTTCGGGCGGCAGCCGGTCACCGGCCCGGAGGTCGCCCGCGAACACCCGTTGCTCGATGCTCCGGAGCACCAGCTCATGGGTACGCGACTGCCGTACGGGCTCCCATTCGACGGGCATCGGCCATCCTCTGTTCCGGTCGGACCCTCCAATATGTCACACACCGTATGTGGTCGGACCTCATGGCGGAGGCGCGCTCAGTACGTGACGTGGATGCGCCGTGCCTCGCCGTCCACCCGGATCAGGCCGCCGGACGGGATGATCGCCTGCGGGTCCGTGTGACCGCAGTCGACGTCGAGGACGGCCATGGTGCGGGGGGCGTACTCCGCGAGTGCCCGCAGCACCGCGTCGTGCTGCTCCCCGCTGTACAGCGCCCCGGCCCCGGGGTCGAGCGGCTTGCCGAAGGACCAGTTCTTGGCCCGCGCCATGAGCAGGGCCGGGAAGCGGTGCAGCAGGCCCCGCTCCCCCATGCTGCGCAGGATGCGGTACACCTCCTCGGCGGAGGGCATCTCCTCCGAGGTCTCCAGGAACAGCACGCGCCCCTCGTACGCCTCGGGGGGCAGGATCTCCCGGTCCGCCATCAGCAGCCGGGACAGGGTCTCCAGGTTGCCGCCCCAGGCGGTGCCCTCGACCACCCGGTCCGCGTGGTGCCAGCTCCACCCCTTGCCCGGGAGCAGTTCGGGTGCGGCGTCGAAGGTGCGGGGGTCCTCCCAGGGCCGGTTGACGCTGCCCGTCTCCTCGGCCGGCACCAGTTCGTACGGGCCGTGCGTGAACAGCGCGGCCCGGAGGGAGTCGGCGGTGAAGGGGTGCAGCGCGCCGGGACGGCCGAGTTCGACCATCACCGAGCCGCCGTGGTAGCCGACGATGCCGAGGTTGTCGAGGAACACCAGCAGGTTGGTGCAGTCGCTGTAGCCGAAGAACGGCTTGGGGTGGGCCCTGAGCAGCTCGCGGTCCAGATGCGCGAGCACGGTGATCTGGTCGTCCCCGCCGACGGTGGAGAGGACGGCCTTGATGTCCGGGTCCGCGAACGCGGCGTGGAGGTCCGCCGCGCGCTCCTGCGGGCTCGACCCCATCTTCCGGGTGGCGGGGTACTCCACGGGCTCCAGGCCGAAGTCCTCCCGGAGCCTGCGCAGGCCGAGTTCGTACGGGAGGGGGAAGAGGCCGGGCAGGCCGGCCGAGGGCGAGACGACGGCGACGCGGTCGCCCGGCCGGGGTTTGGACGGATAGCGGGAGGGTGTCATCCGACGAGCCTAATGATCACCCGGGGCCGGTCCGCCGGGTGTCACTCCCGGTCAGACGTGCGAACCAGCACCAGGAGATCCATCCAGCTGACGGCGGGCCGGTCCGGTTCCTGCTCCGCGGCCGTGCGCAGCCGGCGCATCCCGCGCTCGAACTCCTCGTCGTCCAGGCCGCGCAGCTTCGCGTCCGTGTCGCGTCTGATCCGGTCGGCGAAGCCGGCGAGGCTCGGGGCGCTCTCCTGCGGCACCGCGTGCAGAGCGACCCGGGTGAATCCGGCCCCGGCGAACGCCTCACAGGTCTGCTCCACGGTCGGGTAGCCGTCCACGATGCGTTCGGCGCCGGGGAAGAACCGCACCCGCAGATCGCGCGCGCACCGGCCGGGGAACGAGTTGCGGACGAGCACCGGGGCGCCGGGCTTCAGGGCCCGGCGCAACTCCCGTGCGGCGGCGTCCAGATCACCGATGTGGTGAATGACCGAGCCGAGCCAGGCGGCGTCCGCGCAGCCGTCCGGCACGGGCAGGTCCTCGGCCCGTCCGTCCAGCGCCTCGATCAGTGCGTGCCGGGGGATCAGCTCCCGCATGGCGGCGGCGGGTTCCACGGCCAGCACCCGCACCCCGAACCAGTCGGCGAACGCGGCGGCGAACGATCCGGTGCCCGCGCCGACGTCCAGCACGGTGGCGCCGGGGCCGAGGTCCGCCTCGGCGGCGATGGCGGCGCGCCACGCGGTCAGCCCGTCCCGCGGTATCTCCCGTGCGAGGCGGTAGTCCTCGGCGAAACGACGGTCGGGGGCGGTCGCTTCCATGGGCCTTCACTTCCGGCGTGATCGGGCGGACGCGGACGAACCGGACCCGCCGCGCCTCGTCGGCGGATGTTAGCGAGCACCCCGCCAGTTGTCTAGACCAGAAACAGGGGCGAAATCGGCGCGGCAGCGGTCCCGTTGGGGCCGGAGCACCACCCAGTTCATACGATTCTCAGGCAGCCCGGATACGGTGTCCGGCGTGACCCACACGACCCCGCCCGGCTGGCATCCAGATCCCGGGTACTCAGGATTCGGCCCCCGCCACGAGCGCTGGTGGGACGGCACCCAGTGGACCGACCACCTCCGCGTGCCCCCGGCGGCCACCCGCAGCCGGCGCGTCCGCGTCGCGGCCGGCGTCACCGCCGCGGTGGTGGTGCTCGCCGCGATCGGCGGCGGCGTCTACCTGCTGACGGACGACTCGGGCGGCAAGGACGAGACGGCGGTCTCCGCCCCGTCCGACTCCCCCTCCTCCTCCCCGTCCGACTCCCCCTCCCCCGACCGTGAGCGCGGCGGCTCCGGGGACGAGCGGGACGGCGGGGACGGCGAGCGCGGGACGCCGGATCAGCGGCTGCCGGCCGAGGACGGATACGCGACGGACCTGGCCAGCGGCATCAGCATCCCGGTCCCGGACGGCTGGAAGGGCGAGTCCGGCATGGGCGCCGGGGTGACCACCGGCTCGTACCCCTGCCCCGGCGACACCGGCAAGAACTGCGTGCGCGGCGGGGTGTTCTCCGCCCCCGCCGAGGCCCTGGAACTGACCACCTCGACCGCGAAGGCCACGGCCGAGAAGGACATCGCCAACAACGCCGAGGCGTCCTACGGCGAGGCCGGCTACGGCGCCATCACCTCGCACCAGGAGCTGAAGTCCGAGGCGGTCACGGTGGCCGGGCAGAAGGGCTACCGGGTGCGCTGGAAGGTCGTGACGAAGAACGGCGACGACGGCTACGTCGAATCGCTGGCCTTTCCGTCCCCGCTGGCCAAGGACACGATGATCGTGGTCCGCTCGGGCTTCGACATCAACGACAAGGCCCCCTCGCTGTCCGTCATGGACGAGATCACCCGGGGCATCAAGGCGGCCCCGGGCGCGGGCTCCGGTTCCGGCACCGACGCCTGACCGTCCCCCAGGCGGCGCACGGCCCGGAGTGAGTATCCGGGCCGTGCCGTCTGAGTACGTCACCCGATCCCCGGCCGGGCCGCCGCCGCTGAGATGGGATCATGGTTCCCGACGCCCAGCGGCTCCGCATCCGGCACGTCACCCGTGCCGGCACCACCCTCGCCCTCACGCTCGCCCCGCTCGTGATCGGCGTGCTGTTCGCGCGCACGATGGCGCTGGACCCGCACACCCCGGTGAACGCCCTGATCACCCGGGGCGGCCGGGGCGCCGGACCCTCGCCCGCCGAGTGGCGCGGCTGCGGGCGG
>NZ_JAKRGC010000153.1 GCF_022347745.1 Streptomyces sp. OfavH-34-F | reverse complement strand
GTGCGGTTCGTCGGCGAGGGCGGCGGCCGGCGGGTGTTCACCGAGGTGTCGGGCGGCGATCCGGGCTACGACGAGACGGCGAAGATGCTCGCCGAGTCCGCGCTGAGCCTGGCGCTGGACGAACTGCCGGCCACCTCGGGCCAGGTCACGACGGCCGTCGCGATGGGCGACGCGCTGCTGGAGCGGCTGGTGGCCGCGGGGCTGCGGTTCCGGGTGGCGGCCGAACTCTGAGGGCGGCCCGCCGGACGGGGCTCAGCCGGTCGCCTCGCGCAGGGCCCGGCGGCACAGCGCGTCGGCCCTGCGCGTCGTCTCCGGCTGCCGGAAGCCGCGGGCGAGGGCGAGGGTGTGCGCGACGGCGTTGTCCAGCCCGGTGCGGTGGCCCACCGAGACGTACACCGGTTTGGTGGCGTCCTTGGTGCGCACGGCCCGGCCGACCTCCTCGCCGTCGTCCAGCAGCGGCGACTGGTCCCCGCGCCGGGGCCCCGGCGGCTCGTGGGTGAAGGTGAACGGGTTCTTGGCGACGCCGATGACCGGGAGCCCGGTGAGGACGCCGAGGTGGCTGGCGAGGCCGAAGCGGCGCGGGTGGGCCCTGCCGTAGCCGTCGCAGACGACGAGCCCGGGGTCGGCGGTCAGCTTGTCCAGGGCGGCCAGGACGGTGGGGATCTCGCGGAAGGCGAGCAGCCCCGGCACGTACGGGAACGTGACCCGGCCGGTGGCGGTGGCCTCGGCGACCGTCTCCAGGGTGGCGGCGTCGAGCACCACGGCCGCCGCCACCACGAGGTCGCGGTCGTCGTCGTAGGCGACGTCCACTCCGGTCACATGGCCGCGCCCGGGCGGGGGCCCCGGCTCGTCGAGGATCACCCGGGCGCGCAGGGCGTCCTGCACGGCGCGCGCCTCGGCCGCGTCGGAAGGCATCTGAAAAGCAGTCATGGTGCGCCCACCCTAGGCCGTACGCGTGAACGTCCGACCGATAGCCTGGGCGCATGTTCGTACTTGAGCTGTCCTACACCGCTCCGCTCGACCGCGTCGACGCGGTGCTGCCGGAGCACGTCGTCTGGCTGGAGAAGCAGTACGCGGCCGGGGTGTTCCTCGCCTCCGGGCGCAAGAACCCCCGGGACGGCGGGGTGATCCTCGCGGTGGGCGACGACCGGGCGGCGATCGAACGGCTGGCGGCGAGCGACCCGTTCGTCGTCGAGGGGGTGTGCGCGTACCGGATCACCGAGTTCATCGCCACCAAGACGGCCGACGCGCTGGCCGCGTACCGCCAGACCCTCTAGGGCGTGTTTTGAAAGTCCCGCCTGCCGGGCGACGCCCGGCACGCACGCTCGCGGCGTTGCCGAAAAGCCCTGGTAGCTCCGCTACAAGCGCTTCCCGGCGCCTTGCGATCGCACGCACCGGACACCGTCCGGCCCGCCCTCCGGGCGGACGGCGCTACTTTCAAAACACGCCCTAGAACTCCCCGCACCCCGGGGCGTCCTGGCGGGGTGCTCCGGCCGGAACGGGGCACGTGAACAGGCAGCGGTGTGCGGTGACACAGCTCACGCCGTTGCCCGGTGCACGGATCGGCGGCCCCGCCCGTCTCTACCCGTACCGGGCACCGTTCGTCCGGTCGCGAGAGGGAGCAGGTTCGTGTCCACGGTCATCGAACAGTCCGTACAGGCCCGCATGGTGGCGTCCGCGCCGCAGATGGAGACGCTGCCCGCAGTCCTGAGCTACGACCGGGCGGACCCGTTCGCCGTGCGCATGGTGTTCCCGGCCCCCGCGACGCTGGAAGGGACCGAGGTCGCCTGGCAGTTCTCGCGGGAACTGCTCGCCGCCGGGATGGAGGTGCCGTCCGGGCTCGGGGACGTACGGGTACGGCCGTTCGGCTACGACCGCACGGTGCTGGAGTTCCACGCCGCCGAGGGCACCGCGATGGTGCACGTCCACACGGACGACCTGCGCCGGTTCCTGCGGCGGGCGGAGGAACTCGTGCCGTGCGGTGAGGAACACCGCTTCCTGGGCCTGGACCGGGGCCTGACCGAGCTGTTCGGCCCGCACTGAGCCCGACACGTCATCGAGCCGGGCCCGCGCGGGAGGACGACCGCGCGGGCCCGGCAATTCGGTTGTCCCCTCCCCCGGCCCCCCTCTACCGTGTGCGGTGTCCCTGTCGTCGCCGAATGGAGCAGGACGTTGCAGATCTGAGGTCGTGAGACACCGCGTCGCGCGCCGGGTCCGGGTTTCCCTTCCCGCCGGGACCGCGCGCCCGAGTGTGACCTCAGCTCCTTGAGCCGTCCTCCGCGACCAGGGCCTTCCTTCCGCCATCCCGGAATTTCTGTGGAACGCCCGTGGCCGGTGTCTCACCCCCCGTTGCCCTCGCCCTTCCTCGCAACCGGGAGTTCTCTCATGTCCGCGCCCACCGCCCGCATCACCTGTTCCTCGCTGTCCTTCTCCTGGCCGGACGGCAGCCGCGCGCTGGACGGCCTCCAGCTCTCCGTGGGCCCCGGCCGCACGGGCCTCATCGGCCTCAACGGCGCCGGCAAATCCACCCTCCTCCGGCTGATGGCCGGGGAACTGCGGCCCACCGCGGGCCGCATCACGGTGACCGGCGACATCGGCCACCTGCCGCAGAATCTCGTCCTGGACACCGGTCTGCGCGTCGACGCGGCGCTCGGCATCGCCCCCGTCCGCGCGGCGCTGCACGCCATCGAGGCCGGCGACACCTCCGAGGAGCGGTTCGCCGCCGTGGGCGACGCCTGGGACGTCGAGGAGCGGGCCCGCGCCACCCTCGACGGACTCGGCCTCGGCCACATCGGGCTGGACCGCACGGTCGGCGAGATGTCGGGCGGCGAGTGCGTGCTGCTGGGACTGGCCGCGCTGCTGCTGGCCCGCCCCGGCGTGCTGCTGCTCGACGAGCCGACGAACAACCTGGACCTGTACGCGCGCCGGCGGCTGCTCGCCGCCCTGGACGCCTGGCACGGGGTGCTCGTCGTCGCCAGCCACGACCGGGAACTCCTGGAGCGCGTGGACCGGATCGCGGACCTGCGCGACTCGGCCGTCACCTGGTACGGCGGCAACCTCACCGCGTACGAGGAGGCGCTGGCCGCCGAGCAGGAGGCGGCCGAGCGGATGGTGCGCGTCGCGGAGGCCGACGTGCGGCGGCAGAAACGCGAACTGGCCGAGGCCCAGGTCAAGTCGGCCCGTCGCAGACGGTACGGGCAGAAGCTGTTCGAGCAGGGCAGCGTGCCGAAGATCGCCGCGAGCGCCCGGGCCCGCTCCGCCCAGGAGTCGGCGGGCAAGCAGCGCCTCCTGCACACGAACCGGCTCGCCGGGGCGCGCGAACGCCTGGACGAGGCCGTCGAGGCGGTGCGCGACGACGACGAGATCCGCGTCGAGCTGCCGCGCACCAGGGTCCATCCCGGCCAGGACGTCCTGGTCCTGCAAGACCTGGAACTCGCCCACGGGGCGCGGGTGCGCGGCCGGTACGAACTGCGCGGTCCCGAGCGCGTCGCGCTGGTCGGGCGCAACGGCGCGGGCAAGACCACGCTGCTGCGCACGCTCGCCGGTGAGCTGGCGCCGGTGTCGGGCGAGGCGGTGGTCTCGGTGCCGCTGCGCTTCCTGCCGCAGCGGCTCGACGTGCTCGACGACGGCCTGAGCGTGGTGGAGAACGTGGCCCGGTTCGCGCCCGACGCCACCGGCAACCACATCCGGGCCAGGCTGGCGCGCTTCCTGTTCAAGGGGGCGCGGGCGGACCGGGCCGCGGGCACCCTGTCGGGCGGGGAGCGGTTCCGGGCCGCGCTGGCCGCACTCCTGCTGGCCGAGCCGGCGCCCCGGCTGCTCCTGCTGGACGAGCCGACGAACAACCTGGACCTGGCCAGTGTGCGCCGGCTGACCGCCGCGCTGGCGGCGTACGAGGGGGCGCTGGTGGTGGCCGGCCACGACCTCCCGTTCCTGGAGTCGCTGGGGATCACGCGCTGGCTGCTGCTCGACGGCGAGCTGCGCGAGACGACTGCGGAGGAGGTGCGCGCCGGGTTCTGAGGGGCCGGGGGCGGGGGCGCCGCGCGTCCGCCCCCGGCACCGTGACGCACAGTGAGCGGTCGTCGCCCGTACGGGCTTGGCTGCGGCCTTACCGCCGCTTTAACCTACGGTCTCGTAACCTACGAAGCCGTAGGTAGTTCTCCCGTCCCCAGGAGCCCCCGTGACGATCACCTCTCCCCACCTCGGCAGTTCACAGGCGTGGACCGATGCCCACCTCCTGTTCGCCTTGGAAGAGGTGGTCGAGAAGGAACTCAACCGGCACCTCAAGGTCGCCAAGGACTGGATGCCGCACGAGTACGTCCCGTTCTCGGACGGCCGCAACTTCCCCGGGATCTTCGAGGACGGCGAGGCCTGGCAGGCGGACCAGTCCAAGGTCACCGACATCGGCAAGATCGCTCTCGTGGTGAACCTCCTCACCGAGGACAACCTCCCCAGCTACCACCACGAGATCGCCAGCCTCTTCGGCCGGGACGGCGCCTGGGGCACCTGGGTGCACCGCTGGACCGCCGAGGAGGGCCGGCACGGCATCGTGATGCGCGACTACCTGCTCACCTCGCGCGCCGTCGACCCGGACAAGCTGGAGCAGTTCCGGATGGCCCACATGTCGGAGGGGTTCGAGTCCGACAACCGGCACTCGATGCTGCACTCCGTGGCGTACGTGGCGTTCCAGGAGCTGGCGACCCGCGTCTCGCACCGCAACACCGGCCACCAGTCGGGCGACCCGGTCTGCGACCGGATGCTGGCGCGCATCGCCACCGACGAGAACCTGCACATGGTGTTCTACCGCAACCTCCTGGGCGCGGCCTTCGAGCTGGCCCCGGACCTGACGATGCAGTCCGTGCGGGACGTCGTCGTCAACTTCCGGATGCCCGGCCACGGCATGCCCGGCTTCGAGCGGGCCGCCGCGCAGATGGCCATCGGCGGCATCTACAACATGCGCATCCACCACGACGACGTCATCCAGCCCGTCCTGCGGTTCCTCAAGGTGCTCGAGATCGACGGCCTCGGCCCGGACGGGCTGAAGGCGCAGGAGGAGCTGGGCCTGTACATGCACGGGCTGGACTCCGAGGCGGCGAAGTTCGACGAGAAGCTGGCCGCCCGCAAGGCCCGGATGGCCGCCCGCGCCCAGGGCTGACCGCGCCGGGAGCGCGGTGGGGGGCGCTGCGGGGGCGCGCCCTTCCCGGCCGGGCGGGGCCGTACCCTGGCCCGGTGAAACCTGTGACCCGCTTCGCTCTCATCGCAGCGCCGCTGGCGATAGCCGTCTCGCTCGTCCTGAACAGCGGCGGCGAGGACACCGGGCTGCCCACGCACTCCCCCACGGCCGCCACCCCGAAGGCGACCGGTCCGGTCAACCCGGACCCGTTCGCCGCGGCGGACGAGGAGCAGCGCGCGGAGATGAACGAGCGGATCGAGGCGGCCCCGCCCGGTCTGGCGACCCCGCGGATGCGCGAGGTCGCCTGGAAGCTGCTGGCCAGCGCGGAGGGTTCCACGCTGGACTGGCGCACCCAGTACGGGGCGATCGAGGACAGCGGCGACGGCACCGGCTACGCGGCCGGTCTCGTCGGCTTCTGCTCCGGTACGCACGACATGCTGGCGTTCGTCGAGGCGTTCACCGAGGACCACCCGGACAACCCGCTGGCCCCGTTCCTGCCCGCGCTGCGCAAGGTGGACGGGACGGGATCGCACGAGGGCCTGGACCCGGGGTTCACGGCCGCGTGGAAGAAGGCGGCCGAGGACCCGGCGTTCCGCAAGGCGCAGGAGGAGGTCCGGGACAAGCAGTACTTCGAGCCGGCGGTGCGGCTGGCGAAGCTGGACGGGCTGGGCGCGCTGGGCCAGTTCATCTACTTCGACGCCATGGTGCTCCAGGGCCCGGGGCACGAGGCGGACTCGTTCTACGGCATCCGCGAGGCGACGCTGGCCGAGGTGGACACGGTTGCGGAGGGCGGGGACGAGGCGGCGTACCTGGACATGTTCCTGGACAAGGCGCGGGCCGTGATGAAGTCGAAGAAGAACCAGCAGCACGACACCTCCCGCATCGACACCGCGCAGCGGGTGTTCCTGGAGGACGAGAACATGGATCTGTCGCTGCCGCTGACCTGGAAGATGTACGGGGAGACGTTCCGCATCCCGTAGCCCGCCGGAGGCCCCCTTGGGCCGTGGCGAGCGTGCGTGCCAGGCGTTGCCCGCCGGACGCTCCCTAGGACCGGGCGTCCTGCCGGATCAGCTCGGCCGCCTTCTCGGCGATGGCGACCGTGGGCGCGTGGGTGTGGCCCCGGGTGATGCGCGGCATGACCGAGGCGTCCACGACGCGCAGCCCCGTGACCCCGCGCACCCGGAGCCGGGGATCGGTGACCGAGCCGGCGTCCGCGCCCATCCGGCAGGTGCCCACCGGGTGGTAGAGGGTCTCCGCGCCGGTCCTGACCGCCTCGGCCAGCCGCTCGTCGTCCACCGGGCCGGGATAGTGGCCCATGGGCTGCGCGGTGTGCGGGGCGAGGGGCGCGGAGGCGAAGAGCCGTTCGGCGTGGCGGACGCCGTCCATCAGGGTGCGCAGGTCCGCCTCGGCGGTGAGGTAGCCGGGGTCGATCCGCAGGGCCGCGCCGGGCTCCGGGTGGTCCGGGTCCAGGGTGAGCCGTCCGCGGCTCTCGGGCTGGAGGAGGACCACGCCGATGGTGAGGCCGTGCTCCGTGGGCGGGACCAGCCCGTGGTCGACGAACGGCGCCGGGGCGAAGATCAGTTCGAGGTCCGGGGCGGCCGGGGCGGCGGCGCTGCGGACGAAGGCGACGGCCTCGGCCAGGTTGGAGCTGAGCGGGCCGCGCCCGGTGAGCAGGTAGCGGGCGATGTTCGCCGGGGTGTCGGCGCCGGTCATGGTCACCGGGCGCGGGCAGCGCAGGGTCACCGCGTAGGAGAGGTGGTCCTGGAGGTTGCGGCCGACGTCCGGGGAGGCGGCGCGCACCTCGATGCCCGCGTCGCGCAGCTCGCCGGGGTCGCCGATGCCCGAGCGCAGCAGCAGGTGCGGCGAGCCGAGGGCGCCGGCGCTGAGGATGACCTCGCGGCGGGCGGTGAGCGTGCCGGAGTCCGCCGTGCGCACGCCGGTGGCGCGGCTCCCGTCGAAGGTGAGGCCGTGGACCCGGGTGTGGGTGCGGATGTCGAGGTTGGCGCGCCGGGCGGCCGGCCGGAGGTAGCCGTCGGCCGCGCTCCAGCGCCGCCCGCGCCGCTGGTTGACGGGGGTCATGGCGACCCCGCTGTGGTCGGGGGCGTTCAGCTCGTCCAGGAACGGCAGCCCGTCCTCGCGGCAGGCGGCGACGAAGTCGGCTGTCAGCGGGGACGGGCTGCGGGGCGGGCCGATGTGGAGCGGGCCCTCGGTGCCGTAGACCGTGCCGGGCCGGGTGGGGCCGGTCCACCGCTCGGCGCGGCGGAAGCAGGGGGCGAGCGCGTCGTGGCCCCAGTCGGGTCCGGCGGCGCCGGCCCAGGCGTCGTAGTCGTCGCGGTGGCCGCGCACCCACATCATGGCGTTGATCGAGGAGGAGCCGCCGAGGGTGTGGCCGCGCGGCCAGAACAGTTCGCGGCCACCGAGCGCCGGCTGCTTCACGGTGCTGAAGTCCCAGTCGTACGGGGTCTTGAACAGCTGGGGGAAGGCGGCCGGGACGCGGATCTCCCGCTTGCGGTCCGGGCCGCCCGACTCGACCAGCGCGACCCGCACGGTGGGGTCCTCGGACAGGCGCGCCGCCAGCACGCAGCCGGCCGAACCCGCCCCGACGACGATGTAGTCGTACTCGCTCAACTCGGCTTCTCCTCCTGGCCGTCGGGGGCCACGCGACGCGCGCGGGCCCCCGTGACGAAGTGCGGAAGGCCGCAGTGTCGCACGCCCGGGGCGGGTCAGGCCGAGGTACGGCCGACTCTGCGCAGCCGCTCCCGCTCCTTCTCGGACAGGCCGCCCCAGACGCCGAAGCGCTCGTCGTTGTCGAGGGCGTACTCCAGGCACGCCTGACGCCCTTCGCAGGCGTTGCAGAGCTGCTTGGCCTCACGGGTGGAGCTGCCCGGGGCCGGGAAGAAGAATTCGGGCCCCGCCTGGGCGCACAGTGCGGTCTCCTGCCAGGAGAAGGCGGGGTCGGTCGCGGTGTTGATCAGCATGGTTGCCACAGTGCCCTGTCGCGATAAACGACCGATCAACGCCGCGTCAATGGCGCCTCGCCCGCGCCCGGTCGGCGGTTTTCGGCCGATGTCATCCGTCGTGGTGGCCGGGGACCGTGCCGTCCCGGTCGGCGACGAGCAGCAGCCCGCCCATGCCCCGGTCCGCGTGGCTCTGCACATGGCAGTGGTACATCCAGGCGCCCGGGCCCACGTGTTCGCCCGCGACGACCTGGAAGCCGAAGGAGTCCGCCGGTCCGACGATCTTGGTGTCCACGATCCGGCTCGGGTCGTCGGGTCCGCTGAGCATTCCCGTGCGGTTGTCGGCCCAGCGGTGTCCGTGGACGTGGAACGTGTGGTACATGTCGCCGTGCGTGATCATGACGACTTCCAGCCGGTCGCCGAGGGTGACCCGGAAGTCGGGGCTCTGACCGGCCGGGGTGTTGTTGATCGACGTGTCGTTGAACACGATGGTGATGGTCCGGTCCGGCAGGATGTCGCCCCGGCGGCGGACGACCAGCGGCCCGTAGAGCCCTTTGCGGATGCCGCCGGTGCCGTGCTCGGAGCCGACGGCGTGGTCGTGGTAGTGCCAGTAGCCGGCGCTGCCGGAGCGCCAGGTGCCGTCGCGGCGCGGGCCGGGCGCGTGGGTGCGCCAGACGTACGTGCGGGTGCCGCCCGGTTCGACGGTGCTGCCGTTCATCCGGGTGCCGTCGCTGGCCGTGTCGTAGTCGATGCCGTGCGCGTGCAGCCCGGCCGGGACGTCGAGGGTGTTGACCAGCTCGATGTGCAGGGTGTCGCCCTCGGTCAGCTCGATGAGGGGGCCCGGCACGGTCGCCTTGCCCTTCTCCAGTCCGTAGCCCAGCCGGCCGTCCGGGAGTTGTTCCACGTACATGCGGATGCGCCGGACCGCTCCCCCGGCGCCGGCCCTGCGGACGGCGGCGGGCAGCGCGGAGGCCGTCGGGGCGGGCAGGGACAACGATGTCACCCCCGCCGCCGCGGCGACCCCGCCGCCCACCAGCATCCGCCGGCCGAAGGTTCTGCGATCCATGTCGAACTCCCCACTGCTGACGGGTGCTGCCGGGAACGTGGCGACGGGCGGTGACGAGCCCGGGGAACGTGGCTGCCCCACAGTAAGAACAAGGTGACCGCGAGGCCGTCAGGAGCGTGGGCGAGTCGCGAAATGCCGTTCGAGGGCCGCCGGTCGTTCGGCGGATCAGGTGAGCGCGGCGGCGTGCTGCGGCATGTGCTCGCGGCCGCCGGGGTGCCGGTGGCGCCACACCCAGAAGACGGTGGCCGACACCAGCGCCCAGGTGGCCAGCACGAGGTACGGGAAGAGGCGCTGGTGGCCCTGGTAGTAGACGGCGGTGTGCTGGGCGTTGACGGAGGCGCCCGGCGGCAGCCAGCGGCCGATGTGGCCGAGGAGCGACGGCAGCAGCGGCCAGGAGACGGCCCCGCCGGACGACGGGTTGCCCAGGAGCACCATCACGCCCCAGGTCGGCAGCATCGCCCAGCGCCCGATCAGGGTGTTGAACATGGTGAAGACCATGCCGGAGGTGAACATGGTGAACGCCAGGATCAGCCACGACTGGACGAAGGGCAGATCGACCGCCCCCAGCAGCCAGTCCACGACGGCGGCGATGGCGAACGCGCCGAGCAGCGCGTACGCGACGGTGAACACGATCCGCTCCAGCGGCATCAGCCCCCGCGCGTGCACGCTGAGCTGGATGGAACCCACGAAGCCGACGATCACGGCGGCCAGCGAGATGTAGAACAGGGCGAGCCCGCGCGGGTCGCCCTTCTGCAGCGGTTTGACGTCCTGTACGGCGACCGGGAGGCCGAGCGTGTCCCCGACCTTCACGGCGGTCTCGGCGAGCAGTTGGGCGACGGCCGCCCCGGATGCCGAGGCGACGTCGAGGGCGACCCCCCGCTCGCCGGAGCGCACGATCGCGAAGACCTCCTGCTCCTCCAGCGCCTCGCGCGCGGCGGCGGGCGTCGCGAAGACGTGGATGACCAGCGAGGCGTCCAGCGCCCGGTCCATCCCGGCGACGAACTCCCTGCCGCGCGTGGTGTCCGGTTCGCTGACCACGGCGGTGGGGATGCGGTGCGGCGTCGGGTTGGCCATGGCGTACGTGTAGGAGCCCGCGAACAGGCCGGCGGCGGCGGCCAGGATGAGCAGCAGGACGGTCGCCGGGAAGTACGGCGACCGTTTGAATCCGGCCCACTTCTGGGCCCGGCTGAGGGGCCGGCCGTGCACGCCGTGCGGCTCGCCGGGCGCGGGGCGCGAACCGCTCACGCGTCACCGTCCCGGTCCCGGCGCGCCCGGCTCGGCTGCACGCGCTTGGGTTCGCCGGGCATCTTCGGGTACTCGGGCGGATAGGGCAGGTCGCCGGGCCCGCCGTCGCTCGCGTGGCGGTCGGCGAGTTCGAGCAGGGAGTCCAGCCGGAACGCCTCCTCGTCCATCCCGGCGTGGAGGTCGCCGTGTTCCGCGAACCGGCGGGGCATGGTGCGGATGTCGAAGTCGCGGGGTTCGGCGTCATCCAGCTCCTCCCAGCGCAGCGGGGCGGAGACCGGGGCGTGCGGGAAGGGCCGTACCGAGTAGGCGGAGGCGATCGTGCGGTCGCGGGCGGTCTGGTTGTAGTCCACGAAGATCCGCTCGCCGCGCTCCTCCTTCCACCAGGCGGTGGTGACCCGGTCCGGCATCCGGCTCTCCAGTTCGCGCCCGACCGCGATGGCCGCCCGCCTGACCTCGGTGAACGTCCAGCGCGGCTCGATGGGCACGAAGACGTGGATGCCGCGCCCGCCGGAGGTCTTGGGCCAGCCGCGCAGCCCGTGCTCGTCCAGGACGCCGCGCAGTTCGCGGGCGGCGCGGACCGCGTCGGCGTAGTCGGTGCCGGGCTGCGGGTCCAGGTCGATGCGCAGTTCGTCGGGGTGGTCGGTGTCGCCGCCCCGGACGGGCCAGGGGTGGAAGGTGAGCGTGCCGAGGTTGGCGGCCCACAGGACGGCGGCCACCTCGGTGGGGCACATCTCGCGGGCGGACCGGCCGCTCGGGAAGGCGATCTCGGTGGTGGGGATCCAGTCGGGGAGGTTCTTGGGGGCGCGCTTCTGGTAGAAGAACTCGCCCTCGACGCCGTCCACGAACCGCTGGAGGGTGGTGGGCCGGTTGCGCAGGGCGCGCAGGATGCCGGGGCCGACGGCGAGGAAGTACTCGGCGACGTCCCTCTTCGTGTAGCCCTTCTCCGGGAAGTAGACCTTGTCGGGGTTGGACAGCCGGACGGCCCGCCCGGCCGCGTCCAGCTCCACCGCTGTGCCCGCTGCTGCCATGTCGGCCACCGTAGGCCGGGCACACATATGCCGCATATCGGGAGACTCCGGTGGCCGTACGGCTCACAATCGGGCCATGGACCTGCCGGTGATGCCGCCCGTGAAGCCGATGCTCGCCAAGTCGGTGAAGAAGATCCCGCCGGGCATGCAGTACGAGGCCAAGTGGGACGGCTTCCGGGCGATCGTGCACCGGGACGGGGACGAGGTGGTGATCGGCAGCCGGACCGGCAAGCCGCTCACCCGGTACTTCCCGGAGCTGGTGACCGCCGTCCGGGAGAACCTGCCGGAGCGCTGTGTGGTGGACGGCGAGATCGTCGTCGCGCACGGCGGGCGGCTGGACTTCGACCGGCTCAGCGAGCGCATCCACCCGGCCGGGTCACGGGTGCGGCTGCTGGCGGAGCGGACCCCGGCCGCGCTGGTCGCCTTCGATCTGCTGGCGCTCGGCGACGAGTCGCTGCTCGACACCCCGCAGGCCGGCCGGCGCACGGTCCTGGAGGCGGCGCTCGCCGGGGCGTCGGCGCCGGTGTACCTGGCTCCCTCGACCACGGACCCGGCGCGCGCCCGGGAGTGGTTCGAGCGGTACGAGGGGGCGGGGCTGGACGGGGTCGTGGCGAAGCCGCTGGACGCGCCGTACCGGCCGGACGTGCGGGCCATGTACAAGATCAAGCACGAGCGGACCGCCGACTGCGTGGTGGCCGGCTACCGCTTCCACAAAAGTGGGCCGGTCGTCGGTTCGCTGCTGCTCGGGCTGTACGACGCCCGCGGGGCGCTCCAGCACGTCGGGGTGTGCGCGGCCTTCCCGATGAAGCACCGCGCGGAACTCGTCACCGAGCTGGAGCCCCTGCTGATCGCCGCGGACGACCATCCGTGGCGTGCCTGGGCGCAGGCGGAGGCGCACGAGGGGGCCCGCCTGCCGGGCGCCCCGAGCCGCTGGTCGGGCAAGAAGGACATGTCCTGGGTGCCGCTGCGGCCGGAGCGGGTCTGCGAGGTGGCGTACGACCACATGGAGGGCGACCGGTTCCGGCACACGGCCCAGTGGCGCCGCTGGCGGCCGGACCGTGCGCCGGAGAGCTGCACGTACGCGCAGTTGGAGGAGGTCGTGCGCTACGACCTCGCGGAGGTGCTGGCGGGCGGCGGCTGAGCGGGGTCGAACCGCCCGGCCGCCGCCCCGGTTCGGTGCGCCCCGGTTCAGTGCGCTCCGGGCGGCAGGGTGGGCGTGGTGCAGGGCTCGCCGGGCTCCGTGGGGTCGGGCGAGGGCGAGCCGGTGGGTGTGGAGGTGTCGTCGGGCTCCGGCGCCGGGGCGGTGGTCGTGCAGCCGGGCGCGGGTTTGGTGGTGGTCGGCTCCGGGTCGGGGGTGGTGGTGGGGTCCGGGCTCGCGGAGCCGGGGTCCGTGGGGGTGGGCGTGGGGCCGGTGGTGGCGGTCGGGTCCGGGGAGCCGGAGGTGCCCGGGGTGGGGCTGGTGCCGGTGTCCGGGTCGTGGGTGCCGGGTGCCGTGGGGCGGGTGCTGGGCTGCGGGCCGACCTCGATGCCGCCGCCGCCCCCGGAGCCGGAGCCGCCCACGGGGCGCTCGGGTGCGGTCGGGCCGCCGGCGCCGGGGCTCCTGGGGACGATGCCCCGGCCGTCCGCCACCGGGTGGATTCCCTTGCGGTAGAACTCGTACCAGGAGAGCACCGTGCGCAGGTACGTCTCCGAGTGGTTGTAGCTGAGGATCGAGCGGTTCAGGTCGGAGGGGATCGACAGGTCGCGCGAGCCGGCGCACAGGTAGGCGCCGGCGGCGAGCGCGGCGTCGTACACGTTGTTGGGGTCGCGGCGTCCGTCCCCGTTGCCGTCCCGGCCCCAGTGCGCCCAGGTCGAGGGGATGAACTGCATCGGGCCGACCGCCCGGTCGTAGGTCCCGTCGCCGTCGTAGGCGCCGCCGTCCGTGTCGGCGATGTGGGCGAACCCGGCGCCGTCCAGGACCGGGCCCAGGATCGGTGACAGGGTCGTGCCGTCCTTGTCGACCCGGCCGCCGGACGCGTGCCCGGACTCGACCTTGCCGATGGCCGCCAGTAACTGCCAGGGCAGCCGGCAGCCGGGGTCGTTGCGCCGGGTCGTGGCCTCGGCCCTGCGGTAGGCGGCGAGCACGGTGGCGGGGATGCCCGCCTCGGCCCACGACTGCCGGGCGGCGGGGCTCTGCTTCTCGCCCTTCTTCGGCGGCTTGGGGCTTTTCAGCGGCGGGAGTTCGGTGTGGTACGAGTCGTCGTTGGGGACCTCGGACCAGGTGACGTCGTCCGTCTCCTGGCGCTGCTTCGGGTTCTCCTCGTGCGCGACGAGCTGGGGTGCCTGGGACGCCGTGAGCGCGGCCATGGCGGCGACGGCCACCGCCGTGCCACCGAGTCCCCGGCGCATGCTGCCGTTGAACCTCATGCGTGCCCTCCTTGGTCGGGTCGCCTCCGGCGGGTCACCGGGTGAACGTGTCGATCGCGGATATCCGCCAGCTGCCGTCCTCGCGTACGGCGTCCACGCTGAACATGGCCGCGGCGTACGTGGTCTCCTCGGACTTGCCGGTGCGGGTGTTGCGCTGGTCGGCGAAGATCAGCAGCCGGGCCCGGTCGCCGTCGAGCATCTCCACGGCGCTGTGGGTGACGGTCGTGGTGAGCACGAGCTTCTGCTTGGGCGCCTGGGCCCGGACCTCGGCGAGCATGTCCTTGTGCTGCTGGACGGCCTTTCCGGTCAGATAGGTGTTCACCGCCGTGTCGGCCTTGGTGGGTGAGGCGTAGTCGTACGAGAAGACCGCGCCGACCGCCTCGGTGATCCGGCCCTTGACCTCGCTGGTGGTGCCGATGTCGGTGAGCGCGGTGTTCTGCCGGGCCGGGTCGTCGCGCAGGCTCGCGGCGGAGGTGAACGACCAGGCGGCGAAGGCCCCGAGGAGCACGGTGAGGACGCACAGCACGGCGGGCAGGCCGGGGCGCGGCAGGGGCAGCCGCCGGGCCTTCTTCTCCGCCGCGGGCTCGTCGCCCGCGCCGTCCGGCCCGGCGTCGGCGTCCGCTTCGTCCGCGTCGTCGGCGTCGTCCGCGGGGC
>NZ_JAKRGC010000152.1 GCF_022347745.1 Streptomyces sp. OfavH-34-F | reverse complement strand
CGGGGACAACATGAGCGCCGCCGTGGGCCTCGGCCTCGGCGGTGCCGGGCTGCTGGACCACCCGGTGCTGAGCCTGGGCACCTCGGGCACGGTCTTCGCCGCCTCCCGCACCCGCCCGGCCTCCCCCGCGCTCTCCGGCTTCGCGGCGGCGGACGGGACGTACCTGCCGCTGGCCTGCACCCTGAACTGCACGCTCGCGGTGGACAAGGTCGCCTCCCTGCTCGGCCTGGACCGCAACGACGCCGACCCGGGGGGCGAGGCGGTCCTGCTGCCCTACCTGGACGGCGAGCGCACCCCGGACCTGCCCACGGCCGCCGGCCTACTCACCGGGCTGCGGCACGACACCACCCCGCGCCAACTGCTCGGCGCCGCCTACGAGGGCGCGGTGGTGACCGTGCTGCGGGCGCTCGACGAGCTGCTGCGTGCCTGCGGGCTGGACCCGGCGGACCCGGAGGTGGCGGGCCGGCCGCTGCGGTTGATCGGCGGCGGCGCACAGGGCCGCGTCTGGGTGGACACCGTACGGCGGCTCTCCGGGCGGCCGGTGATCGTGCCGGGCGCCGGGGAGCTGGTGGCGCTCGGAGCGGCGGCGCTCGCGGCGTCGGCGGCGACCGGCGAGGACGCGGTGGCCGTCGCGGCGGGCTGGGACACCGGCGACGATCTGCTCCTGGAGGCCGTGGAACGGGATCTGACGGCGTGGGACCGGATCGGCTCCGTGCTGGAGCGGGCGGCCGGGCCGCTGCTCGGCGGAGACCGCGCCCGCTGACCTGCCGTCACGGGCCGCCGTGCGCGGGCGGGAGCGCGTACGGCGGCCACCGGCCGTATTCGGCGAGGGGCCCAACCAGCCGTTTTGGTTAGCGAACTGATGTTCACTACTATCCGGCGATGATCATAAGAAGAAGGCTGACGGTCGGGGTGGGCATCCTGCTCGCCACCCTGACCGCCGGGCTCGGCTCGGCGCTGCCCGCCGCGGCCGACGAAACCCCCACGACGGCCTCGCCCAAGGTCGAGCTGGTCCTGGACGTCAGCGGCTCCATGCGGACCCGCGACATCGACGGCAAGTCCCGGATGAGCGCGGCGAAGCAGGCGTTCAACGAGGTGCTCGACGCGGTGCCCGAGCAGGTGCAGCTCGGCATCCGCACCCTCGGCGCCGACTATCCGGGCGACGACCGCAAGGTGGGCTGCAAGGACACCCGGCAGCTCTACCCGGTCGGCCCGCTGGACCGCACCGAGGCGAAGACCGCCGTCGCGACGCTCGCCCCCACCGGCTGGACCCCGATCGGCCCCGCGCTGCTCGGCGCCGCCGACGACCTGGAGGGCGGCGACTCCACCCGCCGGATCGTCCTCATCAGCGACGGCGAGGACACCTGCGGCCCGCTCGACCCCTGCGAGGTCGCCCGCGAGATCGCGGCGCGCGGCATCCACCTGGTCATCGACACCCTCGGCCTGGTGCCCAACGCGAAGATCCGCCAGCAGCTGACCTGCATCGCCGAGGCCACCGGCGGCACCTACACGGCCGTCCAGCACACCGACGAACTCTCCAGCCGCGTCAAGCAGCTGGTGGACCGCGCGGCCGAGCCCGTCGTCACCCCGGTCGCCACGAAGGGCGCCGACAGCTGCACCGACGCCCCCGAGCTGAAGCCCGGCCTCTACACCGACCGCGCGAAGTTCGCCGAGCACCGCTGGTACAAGGTCGAGGTGCGGCCCGGCCAGGAACTGCGCGCCTCGGTCAGCGTCTTCGCCGACCGCGCCGTCAACAACGACTACGGCATACTGCTGCGCGCGGTGACCGTGCACGGCCGCGAGATCGTCCGGGGCGCCGAGGCCGGGACCGGGCGCACCGACGCCATCTCCTCCGGGCTGCGCTACCCCAAGGCGGAGCTGGACGACGACGAGCAGACCCCTGAGACCGTCTGCCTCCAGGTGGCCAACTCCTTCTCGGCGCCCGCCTCGGTGAAGACCGGCCCCGGCATGCCGGTCGAGCTGACCATCGACCTGGTGGACGGCCCCGACACGGTGTCGGACGTGGCCGCCTTCGGGCTCGGCCACGGCTGGTGGCTGCTGGGCCTGCTCACCCTGACCGGCCTGATCGTGGGTCTCCTCTTCGGCTGGATCTCGCGCTGGCGCATCGCTGTCTGGAGGACCAACTGATGTCCCGTACGAGACGCGTGCTCGCGGGCGCGCTGCTGACCGGCCTCGCCCTGCTCACCGGGGCGTCGGCCGCGTCCGCCGACGACGCGACGGCGAGCCCGAGCCCCTCCGGTGAGGAGTCCGGCCCCACCGAGGCGGGCACCACCTTCCGGACCGCCACGGCGATCCAGCAGGGCGAGACCGCCACCGCCGGGGCCTCCACCGGCGACTACCTGTACTGGGTCTTCCCGGCCGACGCCGGGCAGCGCGCCACGGTGAAGGCCAAGGTCACCCTGCCCGAGAGCGCCACCCGGCACGGGGCGCAGACCTGGCAGGTCGATGTGTACGACGGGCTGCGCCGCCGCCAGTCCTGCATGTACGGCAAGCAGACCGGCACCGCCGCCACCGAGGCCGCGACGGTCGAGCTGACCTGTGTGCTCAGGACCGTCCGGGCTCTGGCGGAGCCGTGGGCCAACGACCCGCTGCCGGGCAGCTACTACGTCCGCCTCACGGTCGTCGGGCTCGCCCAGGCCGACCTCGGTCTGCCGGTGCGCACCGAGGTGGAGGTCACCTCCCGGGACCAGGGCGGGTCCGCCGACGTGGACGGCAGCCTGTCGAAGCCGCTGGTCCCCGGCGTCTCCTCGGCCGCGCAGGCGTCGGACGAGGGCACGGACGCCTCCGCCCGGCCGGCCGCGATGGCCGCCGAGCCCGAGGACGGCTGGTCGTCGGGCTGGTGGACCAGCCGCTGGCTGTGGACGGCGGGCGGCGGGGTGCTCGCCGCGCTGGCGGGCGTCTTCGGCTACTCGCTGACCCGGGGCCGGGGCCGCCCGGCCCACGTACCGCCGGGCGTCTGACGGCCGGCGGCACGCATGGCCCCGGCGCGTTTCCCGCCGGTCCCTCAACTGGCGAACGGGCCTCCGGCGCCGAAGGCGAGGGCGGCGAAGCGGTCGCCCATGCGCAGGTGGGTGGCGGCGTCGGGGTGCAGCGCGTCGGGCAGCGGCAGCTCCGCCGCGTCCGCCTCGCCGTACAGCGCGCGGCCGTCCAGGTGGTGCAGGTGCGGGTCGGTGGCGGAGCGCTGCTCGACCACATGGGCCAGTTCTTCGCGGATGACGCGGAGGGTCAGCTTGCCGGCCTCGCGCTCCGCCGGGTCGCCCGCCGCCGCGAACCGCACCCGGCCCTCGTCCAGCCGGCCGAAGTCGGGGACGCTGGGGCCCGGCGTGTCCTCGTGGATGGGGCAAAGCACGGGCGAGATCACCAGGAGCGGCACGTCCGGGCGGCCCTCACGGAGGATGTCCAGGAAGCCGTGCACCGCCGGGGCGAAGGCGCGCAGCCGCATCACGTCGGCGTTGACCAGGTTGATGCCGATCTTCACGCTGATCAGGTCCGCCGGGGTGTCGCGCATCGCGCGGGCGGTGAACGGGTCGAGGAGGGCGCCGCCGCCCAGGCCCAGGTTGATCAGCTCGACGCCGCCGAGCAGGGCCGCGCGGGCGGGCCAGGTGGTGGTGGGGCTCGCGGCGTCGGAGCCGTGGCTGATCGAGCTGCCGTGGTGCAGCCACACCCTGCGGTCCGGTTCCGGGGCGGGGGTGACGGGTGCGTCGGTGCGCAGGGCGACGAGTTCGGTCCGCTCGTTGTACGGCAGCCAGATCTCCACGTCCTTCTCGCGGGCGGCCAGGCCCTCGAACCGTACGGTCCCGGCCGGGCCGGGGCGCAGTTCCGTCGCCCCGGTGGTCAGGTCGACGTCGAGGACGCTGCCGCCGCTCGCCTCGGAGCGGCCGGCGAGGTCGCCGTCCACGAGGAGGTCGTACACCCCGCCGGGCCGGGGCGGGACGCCCTGGTAGACGGTCCGGGTGCGCCGGGCGGCCAGTTCGACGACGGTGGCCCGGGTCCGGAACGCCAGGCGGACGCCGGAGGGCTGGGCCTCGGCGAAGGCGATCTGCCCGTCCGGGGCCCGGTCGCGGGCGGCGGCGGGCAGGCGGTGCGGGAGAAGGCCGGTGTCGGTGCGCTCCAGATCGAGCGCGCCGCGCAGCAGGGCGGCGGTGACCGGCGCGGTGAAGGGCAGGGCTGCGGGGGTGTCGGTGCTCATGGCTCCACCTGGGATCGCGGGGGCGTGGGGGGGGTGATTGACGCGGGGTCAGGGGGCGGGCCAGTTCCGCAGGAGGGCGTCCAGGGCGTCCAGGGACCGGGTCCAGGACTCCTGGGAATCGGGGGCGCTGTGGCTGAAGCCGCCCCGCGCCTCCAGGCTGACGAAGCCGTGGAAGACGCTGCCCAGGAGGCGGACGGCGTGGGTCTCGTCCGGTTCGCTGAGGTGGTAGCCGCGCAGGATGGCGCGGGTCATCCGGGAGTGCCGGCCGCCGGCGCTGGCCGCGGCGGCCTCGGGGTCGAGCGGGTACTGGGCCGCGGCGTAGCGGCCGGGGTGCTCGCGGGCGTAGTCCCGGTACACATCGGCGAAGGCGTGCAGGGCGTCGCGGCCGGCCCGGCCCGCGAGGGCTGCCGCGCCCCGGTCGGCCAGCTCCTCCAGGGCGAGCAGGGCGATCCGGGTCCGCAGGTCGTGGGAGTTCTTCAGGTGCGAGTAGAGGCTCGCGACCTTGACGTCGAAGTGCCGGGCGAGCGCCGAGACGGTCACCTGTTCGAAGCCGACCTCGTCGGCCATCTCCGCGCCCGCCCTGGTCAAACGTTCCGCGGTCAGGCCCGCGCGCACCATGTCGCCTCCTCGTCCGGTGACGGCCATCATGCGCCTGCCTAAGGGGTTTAGGCAAATGCGGGGAGGCATAAGGAAGCGGGTGCGGGAGAACGGGAAGCGGGGCGGCGGGGGACCCCCTCCCCGCCGCCCCGCCGTTCTCGCGTGCCGGTCAGCCCAGCGGCACCGACACCGCGCCCGTCCCCTCCGCCGTGACGCCCGTGGCCTCGGCGGTCACCCGGTAGGGGCGGTCGATCCGCTCGGACGCGACGGTCAGGGTGTCGCCGTCGCGCGTCACCCGGAAGGTGGCGGCGGTGGCGCCCGTCAGGTCCGGCACGGTGACGGTCGCGCCGTCCGCGCCGGGGCCGTCGCCGAACACGCGCAGCGTGAGGCCGTCGAGCCAGTCGCCGTCGGGGCGCTGGTCGTCGCCGCCCCAGGGCAGGACCGCGCCGGGGCGGACGAGGACCGGCAGGCTGTCGAAGCCGTGGTTCTCGTGGCGCCAGGCCGGGCCGGTCACGGTCTCGCCGGTCAGCAGGTGGGTCCAGGTGCCCTCGGGGACGTAGTACTCGACCTCGCCGTCCTCGCTGAAGACCGGGGCGACCAGGAGGTCCGGGCCGAGCATGTATTGCCGGTCCAGGGTACGGGTGGCCGGGTCGCCGGGGAACTCCAGGAGCATGGGCCGCATGACCGGGACGCCGGTGCGGTGGGCCTCGACGGCCGCCCCGTACAGGTAGGGCATCAGGCGGTGCTTGAGCAGGGTGAACTTCCGGGCGACGTCCACCGCTTCCTCGCCGAACTCCCACGGCACCCGGTAGGACACGTTGCCGTGCAGCCGGCTGTGCGAGGAGAGCAGGCCGAAGGCGAGCCAGCGCTTGAAGACGGCCGGGTCGGGGGTGCCCTCGAAGCCGCCGATGTCGTGGCTCCAGAAGCCGAAGCCGGACAGGCTCAGGGACAGGCCGCCGCGCAGGGACTCCGCCATCGCCTCGAAGGAGGCGAAGCAGTCGCCGCCCCAGTGCACGGGGAACTGCTGCCCGCCGGCGGTGGCGGAGCGGGCGAACAGGACCGCCTCGCCCCGGCCGCGCTCCTCCTCCAGGAGTTCGAAGACGGCCTTGTTGTACAGGTGCGTGTAGTAGTTGTGCATGCGCTCCGGGTCGGAGCCGTCGTGCCAGACGACGTCGGTGGGGACGCGCTCGCCGAAGTCGGTCTTGAAGCAGTCGACCCCCTGGTCGAGCAGGGTGCGCAGCTTGCCGGTGAACCACGCGCGGGCGGCGGGGCTGGTGAAGTCGACCAGCGCCATGCCGGGCTGCCACAGGTCCCACTGCCAGATGTCGCCGTTGGGGCGGCGGACCAGGTGCCCCAGCTCGGCGCCCTCGGCGAAGAGGGCCGACTTCTGGGCGATGTACGGGTTGATCCACATGCTGATCCGCAGCCCGCGTTCCTTGAGCCGGGCGAGCATGCCCTCCGGGTCCGGGAAGACGTCCGGATCCCACAGGAAGTCCGACCACTGGTACTCGCGCATCCAGAAGCAGTCGAAGTGGAAGACGGAGAGCGGGATCTCGCGTTCCGCCATGCCCTCGACGAACGAGGTGACGGTCGCCTCGTCGTACGAGGTGCAGAAGGACGTCGTCAGCCACAGGCCGAACGACCACGCCGGGGGCAGGGCCGGGCGGCCGGTGAGCGCGGTGTAGCGGGCCAGGATCTCCTTGGGCGTCGGCCCGGCGACGACGTAGTACTCCAGCTCCTGGTCCTCCACGCTGAACTGGACCTGGCCCACCGACTCGGAGCCGACCTCGAAGGAGACCTTGCCGGGGTGGTTGACGAAGACGCCGTAGCCGCGCGAGGACAGGTAGAACGGGATGTTCTTGTAGGCGAGTTCACTGCTGGTGCCGCCGTCCGCCTGCCAGATGTCCACGCTCTGGCCGTTCTTGACGTACGGGGTGAACCGCTCGCCGAGCCCGTAGACGTTCTCGCCGACGCCGAGCGCGAGCTGGGCGACCATGTGGTGGGCGCCGTCCGGGGTGGTGGCGAAGGCGGTGCCCTTGGGGTCGACTCCGGTCAGCCGGCGCCCTTCGGCGTCGAGGAAGCTGAGGCCCCAGGGTCCGTCGGCGTCCATCCGCAGCGTCAGGGGGCCGCTGGTGAGTTCGGTGACCGCGCCGTCCTGCCGGGTGCGGGCGCCGGAGGCCGCCGGGTCGAGGCCGGGGAACGCGAAGTCCGGGCCCCGGCGGGCCTTCCCGGCGTGGTGGGTGGTGCGGACGCCGATGACGCCCTCGGCCGGGGAGAAGCATTCGACGGTGAGGAGCGGGGTGTTGAGGGTGTCGCCGCGCGCGGCCACCCGTTTGACCGCGGCGTACGCGGTGAACCGGTCGCTGCTGACGCGCAGGTCGCGGACCTCGGTCGCGTAGGAGGCGCGTACGCCCTCACGCATGAGCCAGAAGCCGTCGGTGAACTTCATGCGGACTCCTTGCCGGGGGCAACTGGAGGGGGAGGAAGGGGGAGGCGGGCGGCGGTGCGGTTCACTCGCCGGCCCCGGTGAAGCCGAGCCGGGCCAGCCGTACCGTGCCGCGCAGGCCGATCCGCAGATCGCGGACGCCGGAGACGGTCAGCCCGGCCCGCAGGGCGCGGTAGTCGTACGGTCCGCCGGTCGCGGGCACGGGGACGGTGACGGTGGCGCCGTCCACGGTGAGCAGCACGGCGCCCTCGCCCGCGGCCAGGACCTCGACGCCCTCCGTACCGGCGCCGAAGTCGCAGCGCCGGTAGAGCAGTTCGCTGGGCTCGGCGGTGGCGGTGACCGCGTCGCCGTCCGTCTTGGCGCGGTCCACGATCTCGGTGCCGAGCTGCTCGTCGTAGTCGGCCGCCTCCAGGCCGCGGTCCAGGACCGGGCGCGGCCCGGCCGGTTCGCCGTCGACAGTGACGACCGCGGTGAGGCGGATGTCCGTGCTGGAGGCGCCCGCCAGCATCTCGTACGCGCCGGGCTCGACGGTCCAGCGGCCGTGCGCCACGTCCCAGTGCCCGAGTTCCTCGACCGGCACGGTGAAGGTGACTCGCTCCCCCGCCCCGGGTGCGAGCCGCAGCCTGCGGTGGCCGATGAGCCGGCGCAGCGGCTGGGGGACGGACGGGGCCACGGCCCGTACGTAGAGCTGGGCGACCTCGTCGGAGGCGACGGTGCCGGTGTTGGTGACGGTCAGCGCGACGCGCAGCAGGGAGCCCTCGCGTTCGGCGGTGAGGTCCTCGTAGGCGAAGTCGCTGTACGTGAGGCCGTGACCGAAGGGGTAGAGGGGGGTGCCCTCGTAGTAGAGGTAGGTCTGGCGCGAGCCGATGATGTCGTAGTCGAGCAGGCCCGGGAGTTCCGCGTCGGAGGCGTACCAGGTCTGCGGGAGCCGGCCGGCCGGGGAGACGTCGCCGGCCAGGACGCGGGCGAGCGCGGTGCCCGCCGCCTGGCCGCCGTGCGCGGTCCACAGCAGGGCGGGCAGGGTGGCGGCGGCGTCGGTCAGCGCGTACGGGTAGGCGGAGGTGACCGCCAGGACGGTGCGCGGGTTGGCGGCGTGGGCGGCGCGCCAGAGGCGTTCCTGCTGGGCGGGCAGGTCCAGGGTGGCGCGGTCCTCGGTCTCGCGGCCGTTGATGTGGGGGTCGTTCCCGGCGACCACGATCACGGTGTCTGCCGCGGCGGCGGCGCGGGCGACGGCGTCCTCGCCGCGCTCGGTCACCTCGATCTCGAAGACGGTCCCGGCGGCGGCCGGATTTCCAGGGTCCGGGGCGGCAACCTTTACGCCGTCGGCGGCGACTGAGACATACCCACCCGTTCCGATGTGCAGAAGGCGGTGACCACCGGCATGACCGTCCACCGCTTCCCAGCGGAAGGTCTCCTGGACGATCCAGCCGCCCGGCTCGTCCGCGGAGGCGCGGACCCGGCCGTCCTCGGCCACGGAGAGATAGCGGCCCGCCGGCTCGCGCAGGGTGACGACGCCGCCGCCCCAGTCCACGAGCGCCAGTTCGGACGGGGTGCCGGCGCAGACCAGCGGGGGCAGGTCGGTGCGGCCGGCGAGGAGCGCCGGGTCGAGCGCGCCTTCCTCCGCGCGTGCCCCGGCGGCGTCCGGGTCCGCCTCGGGGATGTGCAGCCAGCCGTCGGCGCACTTGATCCGGACGAGGTCGGCGCCCTCGGCGTGCACGACGCGGTCGGCGCCGAAGCGCTCGCGCAGCCCGTCGAGCGGGGTCGAGCGGTGCATCAGGGTGCCGCTGTACCAGTCGAGTTTGCAGGCGTCCGCGAGGAGTCCGACGACGGCGACGGTCCGGCCGGCCGCCGGGTCGAGCGGGAGCAGCCCGTCGTTCTTGAGCAGGACGACCGCCTGCTCGGCCGCCTCCAGGGCGAGCGCCCGGTGTTCCTCGGTGTCCAGGGCGGTGGTGTCCGCGTACGGGTCCAGCTCGGGGTCGAACTCGCCGAGGGCGAAGCGCATGTGGAGCAGGCGGCGGACGGCGGTGTCGACGTCGTGCTCGTCGAGCAGGCCCCGGGCCAGGGCGCCCTGGACGCGGGCGGTGATGACGGTGGGGTCCTGGCCGTGGTCGGTGAAGCTGTCGACGCCCGCGCGCAGGGCGGCGGCGGTCGCCTCCTCGTGGGTGTCGAAGTAGTGCTCGGAGTCCACCAGGTTGCTGGGGGCGCCGGCGTCGGAGCAGACCACCAGGGGCTGTTCGGTCCAGGTGCGCAGCTGCTGGGAGAGCAGCGGCGAGACGTGGTTGGGGCGGCCGTTGACCAGGTTGTAGGCGGGCATCACCCCGGCCACCGCGCCGGCGCGGACGGCGTCGCGGAAGGCCCGCAGGTCGTACTCGTGCAGGACCCGGGGGCGGACCGAGGAGGACGAGGTGTCGCGGTCGGTCTCGTTGTTGTGGGCGAGCCAGTGCTTGAGGACCGGGGCGGTGCGCCAGTAGTGCGGGTGGTCGCCGCGCAGGCCGCGGGTGTAGGCGACGGCGATGGCGGAGGTGAGGCCGGCGTCCTCGGAGTAGCCCTCCTCACCGCGCCCCCACAGCGGGTGGCGCAGCAGGTTGACGGTGGGGGCCCAGACGTTGAGGCCGACGCGGTCGTCGTGGGCGCTCTTGGCGCGGACCTCGTTGCCGACGGCCTCGCCGACGCGGCGTACCAGCTCGTCGTTCCAGGTGGCGCCGAGGCCGACGGCCTGCGGGAAGACGGTGGCCGGTCCCATCCAGGCGACGCCGTGCAGGGCCTCCTGGCCGGTGCGGAAGGCGCCGACGCCGAGCCGGTCGACCGCGGGGGCGAACTGGTGCAGCATCGCGACGCGCTCGTCCGGCGTGAGCCGCTGGAGCAGATCGTCGACGCGCTTGGCGAAGGGCAGCCGCGGGTCGCGGAAGGGCTGCGGTTGTTCCGTCACGTGCTGGTCCTTCTTCAGAGGTGGGAGGTCTGTGGGTGCCGGCGCATCGTGCGGGCCCGTCCGGGGCCTCGGACGATCTTTCGAAGCGCTTCGATGCTCGACGGCCAACCCCGCGCGTGTCAAGGGGCGGTGGGCCGTGCCCGCTTCCGGCACGGCGTCTCGTCGCCAGGAAACGTTTCGGAAACGGGTCGGAGGAATCCGGCAACGAACTCTTGTGCCACACAGACCCTTCACTTAACCTCGCTGCAACATCGAAGCGCTTCGACGGAGCTTCGATGGGGCGCCCGGCGCCCGTGGAAATCCGGGACGGCGGCACCTCCTCCCGCCTCCCTGTTGAACCGCTTCACCTGGGGCCGGTGACACCGGCCCGGCCAGCAACGCTCCACCTCAGACACAGGAACCGAACGGCGGTCGCCCCGCCGCGTGTCGTCCTGGTGCGCCTCGAAGGGTTGACGCAATGACGCCGAATTCCTCCCCCTCCGCCACGGCCCCGAGCCGGAGAAGCTTCCTCGCCACCGGCGCGGTGGCCGCCGTAGCCGTGGCCGGCGGGGTGCCGCTGCTCGCCGCGTGCGGCGGTTCCGGCTCCGGTTCGTCGGGCAAGGAGGGCACGACCACGGGCAAGGCCCTGAAGAAGGTCGTCCCGAGCTACGCCCCGCTGAACCTGGTCGAGCCGGACGTGCCCGGCGTCAACGGGTCGAGCCCCGGCTACACCAAGCTGCCGGACCCGCTGGCCAAGTCGGTCAAGGCGGTGCCGGGCAAGGGCTCCGAGTTCCGGGTGATGACCCCGCTGTGGGGCACGGTCCCGAAGAAGAACAACCCGTACTACAAGGCGGTGAACAAGGCGGTCGGCGCCACGCTGACGTTCGACCCGCAGGACGGCAACACGTACCAGGAGAAGATCGGCGCGGTGCTGGCCGGCTCGGACATCCCGGACGTCATGACCATCCCCGGCTGGAACATGCAGGGGCAGATCCGCAACGCCATCACCGCCAAGTTCGCCGACCTCTCCCCGTACCTGGCGGGCGACGCCGTCAAGAAGTACCCCAACCTGGCCAACATCCCGACCGGCGCCTGGCAGTACTCGGTCTTCGGCGGCAAGCTGCGCGGCCTGCCCATGCCGACGCCGATCATCGGCAACGCGATCTTCTACCGCAAGGACCTGATCGGCTCCGGCGCCCTCCCGGCGAGCGCCGACGACCTGCTGGCCTTCGGCAAGGAGTACACGGCCCCCAGGAAGAAGGTGTGGGCCTTCGACGACCTGTGGGTCTGCATCCAGAAGATCTTCGGCCTGCTCCCGGACGCGCCGCACTACTGGCAGCTGGAGGACGGCAAGCTCGTCCACAAGATCGAGACGAAGGCGTACCGCGAGGCGCTGGCCTTCGCCCGCAAGCTCCACGACGGCGGGTACGTCCACCCGGACGCCGAGGCCAACAAGGACGCCGACGCCAAGATCCGCTTCACCAGCGGACGGGTCGTCATGTACAACGACGGCACCGGCGGCTGGAAGGGCATGGTCACCGAACAGGCGAGCGTCAACCCGAAGTTCGAGATGCACGCACTCGACTTCTTCAACCACGACGGCGGCGACCCGCTGCTGTGGCAGGACGACCCGGCGGGCATCTTCACCTTCCTCAGCAAGGAACTGCCCAAGGAGAAGATCGAGGAGTTCCTCGGCATCGCCGACTACGCCGCCGCGCCGTTCGGCACCGAGGAGTTCATGCTCACCAACTACGGCATCGAGGGCACCCACTACACGATCAAGGACGGCACCCCGACGTACACGCCGCAGGGCGTCGAGGAGGCCCAGCCCTCCACGTTCCTGTTCGTCGCCTCGCCGCCCACCTCGATCGCCTACCCGGACCAGCCGCAGCTCGCCAAGGACTACGCGGGCTGGATGGCGCGCCAGGCGCCGCACGTCAAGAAGCCCCTCTTCTTCGGCATGCAGGTCGTCGAACCGCAGCGCTACGCCTCCCTGTACACGCCGTTCGACGACCTCCAGAAGGACATCCGGCGCGGCCGCAAGAAGGTCGGCGACGTCGACGACGCGGTCAACACCTGGAAGAAGAGCGGCGGCGACAAGCTGCGCGCCTGGTACCAGGACATTCTCGACAAGAACGGCTCCGGCAACTGACGCGGACGGCGCACACCGTCCGTACGCACACGAGGGAAGGGGCCGCCGGGCGCACCGGCCCGGCGGCCGTAGTCAGGAGCACGACATGGGGAGCACAGGGTGAAGTCACGGGCCACGGTCGCGGCCGACCCGGACCGGACCGCCGGCGGGGCGAACGCCCCGGCAGGCGGCAGCGGCGCCGGGGACGGTGACGGCGAGGAGACGAGCAACATCCCGGCGGGCAGGTCGCGCGCGTCCCGCAGGGGCAAGCGCGGCGGGCAGGCGGAATCCGGCGCACGGGCGGGCGGCATCACCTGGCGCCAGCGGCTGCGGCGCGACCGCACGCTGATCCTGATGACCATGCCGGCCCTCGCGCTGCTGCTGATCTTCAACTACATCCCGCTGCTCGGGAACATCGTGGCCTTCCAGGACTACGACGTGTACGACCTGGGCATCACGGGCAGCCCGTTCATCGGGTTCGAGAACTTCACCCGGATCTTCGAGGACTACCGCTTCTGGGAAGTCCTGGTGAACACGCTGGTCATCTTCGTCACCCAGCTGGTCCTGTTCTTCCCCATCCCGATCGCCATCGCGCTCCTGCTCAACACGATCATGAGCTCGCGGGTCCGGGCCTGGGTGCAGGCCATCGTCTACCTGCCGCACTTCTTCTCCTGGGTGCTCGTCGTCACCGTCTTCCAGCAGATGTTCGGCGGTGCCGGACTCGTCGCCCAGTGGCTGCGCGAGCACGGCCACGAGGGCTTCGACCTGATGACCGACCCGGGCTTCTTCAAGTTCCTGGTCAGCGCGCAGGCCGTGTGGAAGGACGCCGGCTGGGGCGTCATCGTCTTCCTGGCCGCGCTGGCCGCCGTCAACACCGATCTGTACGAGGCCGCCGCCGTGGACGGGGCCGGCCGCTGGCGCCGCATGTGGCACGTCACGCTGCCCGCGCTGCGCCCGGTCATCGCCCTGCTGCTCGTCCTGCGGGTGGGCAGCGCGCTCAACCTCGACTTCGAGCAGATCCTCCTCCAGCGCGACCAGGTCGGCGCCGGGGCCTCGGAAATCCTGGACACCTACATCTGGTGGACGGGCATCAAGACCGGTGACTTCGGCTACGCGGCCGCCGCCGGCATCTTCAAGGGACTGTTCAGCGTCGCCATGGTGCTGGGTGCCAACAAGGTCGCCCACATGCTGGGCGAGCAGGGGGTGTACTCCAAGAAATGACAACTCTCCTGAACCGGCCGGCGGAGCCGGCCGAACGCACCGAGACCCGCCTCCAGCGTGCCCTGCGGATGGAACCGCGCCCCGTGTGGGAGGAGGAGCCCACCAAGGCGGGCCTGGCCTTCAAGGGCTTCGGCCTCGTCGCGATCTGCGCCGTCATCATCGTCCCGATCTGGGTGGTGCTGGTGACCAGCCTCTCCGACACCAAGGCCATCAACGAGGCCGGCGGCCTGGTCGTGTGGCCCAAGCACATCACCTTCGTGGCGTACAAGGAGCTGCTGAGCGGGGGTGCGGTGACCCGCGCCGCCGCAGTCAGCGTCGGCCTGACCGTCGTCGGTACGGCGGTGAGCATGGTCGTCTCGATCCTGTGCGCGTACGGGCTCAGCCGCCGCGACTCCTTCGCGCACCGCCCGCTGCTGATGACGCTGATGGCCACCATGTTCTTCGGCGCCGGCCTCATCCCGACGTATCTGCTGGTCACCGGCATCGGGCTGAGCAACAGCTACTGGTCGATGATCCTGCCCAGCGCCATCAGCGTGTTCAACGTGCTCGTGCTGCGCGGCTTCTTCATGGACACCGCGCCCGAACTCATCGACGCCGCCCGCATCGACGGGGCCGGTGAGTGGCGCATCCTGCTCCAGATCATCATGCCGCTGTCGCGCGCGGTGATCGCCGTCATCTCGCTGTTCTACGCGGTCGGCTACTGGAGCCAGTGGTTCAACGCGATGCTCTACATCCAGGACAGCGACAAGTACCCGCTCCAGATGATCCTGCGTCAGCTGGTCCTCCAGCACCAGGTGCCGCCCGGTGCCATGGGCGCGGCCGTCAGCAGCGGGCAGATCAACAGCCTGGCCGTGCAGATGGCCGTCATGATCCTGGCCCTCATCCCGGTCGCGGTGCTGTCGCCGTTCGTCCAGAAGCACTTCCAGAAGGGCATGCTCACCGGCGCCGTGAAGGGCTGAGTTCCCGCGCCCCGCCGCCCCTCCCCCTCGCCCCTCCCCCACCGCTGTACGGAAGGTGTCCGCCATGCGCGCTTCGTCCGCGCCCACGCCCCGCCGCAG
>NZ_JAKRGC010000151.1 GCF_022347745.1 Streptomyces sp. OfavH-34-F | reverse complement strand
GGGGGGCCGAGGCGGCGCAGTTCGTGCGGGGCGAGGCCCCGGGCACCGGGCAGGGCGCCCGTCAGACCGCGGCCGGCAGCACCACGCTCTCCGACGCGTCGAAGGTGACCCCGACCCGCTCCCCTACCCGGGGCGTCCCGCGCAGCGCGCACTCCGCGTCCAGCACCGGGCCCCGCTCCGGGCGCAGGGTCACCGCGACATGGCTGCCCCGGAAGGTGCGCGCCTCCACGAGACAGCGCAGCCCCTTCTCCGGCCCGCCGATCCGGACCCCGGCCGGCCGCACCAGCAGCGCGCAGGCCCCCTGCGGTGACCCGGCGGGCACCGGCACCGCGCCCCAGTCCGTGTCCGCCGACTCCCCCGCGACGGTCGCCTCGACCACGTTGTCGAAGCCGAGGAACCGCGCCACGAAGGCTGACGCGGGGTGCTGCCACACCTCCAGCGGGGTGCCGGCCTGGGCGACCCGGCCCCCGCGCATCACGACGACCCGGTCGGCCAGCGCGAACGCCTCGCCCTGGTCGTGGGTGACGGCGAGCACGGTGGTGCCGAGCCGGGCGAAGAGGGCGCGCAGTTCGACGACGAGCCGTTCGCGCAGGCTGCGGTCGAGCTGGCCCAGGGGCTCGTCCAGCATCAGCAGCCGGGGCCGGGGGGCGAGGGCCCGGGCGAGGGCGACCCGCTGCTGCTCGCCGCCGGAGAGCGCGCCGACGGCCCGGCGTTCGGCGCCCGGTAGGCCCACGAGGTCCAGGAGTTCGGCGACCCGGCGGGCCTGCTCGGCCCGGCCCACCCCGTGCATCCGCAGGCCGAAGGCGACGTTGGCTCCGACGTCCCGGTGCGGGAAGAGCTGGTGGTCCTGGAACATCAGGCCCAGGCCGCGGCGGTGCACGGGGATGCCCGCCTGGTCGGCGCCGTCGAGCAGCACCCGGCCGCCGTCCGCCTCCTGAAGGCCCGCGACCAGGCGCAGCAGGGTGGACTTGCCGCTGCCGCTGGGCCCGAGCACGCAGACGGTCTCGTGGTCGGCGACCTCCAGGTCCACCCCGTCGAGCGCGGTCCGGTCCCCGAAGCGGACGGTGGCCGATTCGAGCGTCAGCATCGTGTCAGAACTCCCCGGATCGGTCGGTGCGGATGCGTTCGAGGAGCAGCAGGGACACCGCGCACACGAGCATCAGGACGGTACTGAGGGCCATCGCCTGGCCGTAGTTCAGCTCGCCGGAACGGCCGAGGAGCCGGGCCACGGCCACCGGCAGCGTCGGGTTGTCGGGCCGGGCGATGAACACCGTCGCGCCGAACTCGCCCAGCGACACGGCGAACGCGAACCCGGCGGCGACCAGCACCGCCCGCCGTACCAGCGGGAAGTCCACCTCGCGCCACGCCCGCAGCGGCGAGGCCCCCAGCACCGCCGCCGCCTCGCGCAGCCGGACGTCCACCGCCCGCAGCACCGGCAGCATGGTCCGTACGACGAACGGCACCCCGACCAGGGCCTGGGCCAGCGGCACCAGGATCCAGGACGTCCGCAGGTCCAGCGGCGGCTTGTCCAGGGTGATCAGGAAGCCGAAGCCGACCGTCACGGCGGAGACCCCGAGCGGCAGCATCAGCAGCGCGTCGAACCCCCGGACCAGCCGGCCGGCCCGGCGGGTGAGCGCGGCGGCGGCGAGCCCTCCGACGACGAGGGCGATCAGCGTCGCGACGAGGGCGTAGCGCAGCGAGTTGCCGACGGCCTCGATCGGGGCGACCAGGAACGTACCGCTGTTGGCCTCCGCCGAGGTGAGCGCCCGGTAGTAGGCGAAACCGGAGCCACCGAGCGAGCGTTCCACCAGCACGGCGAGCGGCAGCAGGATCAGCAGCGTCACGCTGAGCAGCACCCCGGCGAGCAGCGCCCACTGCCCCGCGCCGCGCGGCCTGCGCGCCGTGTGCGCCGGGTCCACGAGCTTCAGGGCGCGCTCCCTGCGGCGCACGGTCCAGGCGTGCAGGGCGAGGATCGCTCCGACGGCGGCGAACTGGGTGAGGGTGAGCACGGCGGCGGTGGGCAGGGCGAGCAGGTGCGCGGTCTGCCGGTAGATCTCCACCTCCAGCGTGGAGAAGCCGGGCCCGCCGAGGATCTGCACGACCCCGAAGGAGGTGAAGGTGAAGAGGAAGACCATCAGCGCGGCGGCGGCCACGGCCGGGGCGAGCGCGGGCAGGGTGACGCGCCGCCAGGCGGTGAACCGGCCCGCGCCCAGCACCCGGGCGGCCTCCTCCTGGCGCGGGTCGAGCTGCGCCCAGAGTCCGCCGACGGTGCGGACGACGACCGCGTAGTTGAAGAAGACGTGGGCCAGCAGGATCGCCCACACGGTGGTGTCGAGGCGTACCCCCCACACCTCGTCGAGCAGCCCGCCGCGCCCGAGCAGCGCCAGTAAGGCGGTGCCCACGACGACGGTCGGCAGCACGAACGGCACGGTGACGACGGCGCGCAGCACCTGCTTGCCGGGGAAGTCGAACCGGGCGAAGACGTAGGCGCCGGGCAGCGCGACGAGCAGGGTCAGCGCGGTGGAGGCGAGTGCCTGCCAGAGGGTGAACCAGAGGACGTCGCGGATCTCCGGCTGGGCCAGCACCTCGCCGAACCGGCCGAACTGCCAGCCGCCGTCCGCCTTGAGCCCCCGGCCGACGATCGCGGCCACCGGGTAGGCGAAGAACACGGCGAAGAACGCGACGGGCACGGCCATCAGGCCGAGCCGCACCGCGGCCCCCCGCCGGGACCGGGCGCGCGCGGACCTCCCGCGCGCGCCCGGTCCGCGTACGGGGCCCCCGGCTACTTCACGACGAGCGAGGACCATGCCTGGACCCACTGCTCACGGTTCTTCGCGATGGTGTCCGGGGCCAGGCTCGCCGGGTCGTCCGCGGTGGCGCCGAACTTCGTGAACAGCTCGGGCACCTTCGCGTCGCCGGCCACCGGGCTGACGAACATGGTGAGCGGCATGTCCTCCTGGAACTTCTTCCCGATCAGGAAGTCCAGCAGGGCCTTGCCGCCGGCCTCGTTCTTCGCGCCGTCCAGCAGACCGGCGAACTCGATCTGGCGGAAGCAGGTTCCGGTGGCGACGCCGGTCGGCGCGGTGTCGGGCCGCGGGTCGGCGTACAGCACCTCGACGGGCGGGCTGGAGGCGTAGCTGACGACGAGCGGGCGGTCGGCCTTGGCCTTCCTGCCGCCCGCTGAACCGGAGAACTCCTCGTTGTACGCCTGCTCCCAGCCGTCCACGACCTTGACGCCGTTGGCCTCGAGCTTCTTCCAGTAGTCCTGGTAGCCGTCCTCGCCGAAGGCGGCGACGGTGCCGAGGAGGAAGCCGAGGCCGGGCGAGGAGGTCGCGGCGTTCTCGGTGACGAGCAGGTCCTTGTACTCCGGCTTCGCCAGGTCGGCGAAGGTCTTCGGCGGGGCCAGCTTCTTGTCCGCGAAGTACTTCTTGTCGTAGTTGACGCAGATGTCGCCGGTGTCGACCGGGGTGACCCGGTGCTTGGCCGCGTCCGGCTGGAGGTCGGCGGGAATCCGGTCCAGGCCCTTGGCCTCGTACGGCGTGAACAGGTCGTTGTCGAGGGCGCGCGAGAGCAGGGTGTTGTCGACGCCGAAGAACACGTCGCCGCGCGGGGAGCCCTTGGTCAGGATCTCCTGGTTCAGGGCGGCGCCCGCGTCACCGCTCTTGAGGACCTTGACGGTGTAGCCGGTCTCGCGCGTGAACTCCTTCAGGACGTCCTTGGAGGCGTTGAAGGAGTCGTGGCTGACCAGGGTGACGGTCTTGGAACCGGAACCCTTGGTCGCGTCGGCGGACGTGTCGTCGGAACTGCCGCAGCCGGCCAGCGCGGTGACGCCCAGCGCGGCGGCGACGGCCGCGGCGGCGGCCTTCCGGGTGGTGCTCATGGATGATTCCTCCTGGAGTTGACCAGGAAGAGACGCGGCCCCGCCCGCGACCGGCCGGAACCGGAAGCGGGCAGGGCGCAACAGCTTGAGTATGGTCCGAACTTCCTACCCGGAATGACCCGGGCGAGGTTCAGAGGGTCTGCGGCCGACCTGTCCTCGGTGCCGCACTCTCAGCGCTGTGGCGCTCCCCTGTCGGAATATGCAGTTGATTTCGGCCCCAGGCTACACGGCCGTTTTCGGCCGCCGGCATCGCCCGGGGGCGGTCCGGGGCCGCTCGTCCTCAGCGCTCGGAGGCCGCCAGCTGTCCGCAGGCGCCGTCGATCTCCTGGCCCCTGGTGTCGCGGACGGTGACCGGCACGCCGTGGCGCGCGATGGCCTCGACGAACGCCCGCTCGTCCTCGGGACGGGAGGCGGTCCACTTGGAGCCGGGGGTGGGGTTGAGCGGGATGAGGTTGACGTGGACCCGCTTGCCCTTGAGGAGCCGGCCCAGCAGGTCGCCGCGCCATGCCTGGTCGTTGATGTCGCGGATCAGGGCGTACTCGATGGAGATGCGGCGGCCGGACTTCTCCGCGTACTCCCAGGCGGCGTCCAGCACCTCGCGGACCTTCCACCGGGTGTTGACCGGCACGAGGGTGTCGCGCAGCTCGTCGTCCGGGGCGTGCAGCGAGACGGCGAGGCGGCACTTGAAGCCCTCGTCGGCGAACCGGAGCATCGCGGGGACCAGGCCGACGGTGGAGACGGTGATCCCGCGCTGCGAGAGGCCGAGGCCGTCGGGCTCGGGGTCGGTCAGCCGGCGGATCGCGCCGACGACGCGGTTGTAGTTGGCCAGCGGCTCGCCCATGCCCATGAACACGATGTTGGAGAGCCGGGCGGGGCCGCCGGGGACCTCGCCGTCGCGCAGGGCCCGCATGCCGTCCACGATCTGGTGCACGATCTCGGCGGTGGACAGGTTGCGGTCGAGCCCGGCCTGCCCGGTCGCGCAGAACGGGCAGTTCATCCCGCAGCCGGCCTGCGAGGAGATGCACATCGTGACCCGCTCCGGGTAGCGCATCAGGACGGACTCGACCAGCGTCCCGTCGTGCAGCTTCCACAGCGTCTTGCGGGTGGTGTCGTCGTCGCAGCTGATGTGCCGGACGACGGACATCAGGTCGGGGAACATCGCCTCGGCGAGCTTGTCCCGCGATCCGGCCGGGATGTTGGTCCACTCGGCCGGGTCGTGCGCGTACCGCGCGAAGTAGTGCTGCGAGAGCTGCTGGGCGCGGAACGGCTTCTCGCCGATCGCGGCGACGGCCTCCCTGCGCTCGGCGGGCGTGAGGTCGGCGAGGTGCCGCGGCGGCTTCTTGGCTCCGCGGGGCGCGACGAAAGTGAGTTCTCCGGGCTTAGGCATGGTTCTTCCAGTGTCGCAGACAAGCCGAGGTGCCCCGTATCGTCGCCCAGCTCAGCCCGGGTGACTGCCGCTCGAACCCGGTCGTTACTGGTGGTGGCCGGTGGTCACTGGCGGCCCTTCGACGGCCCCCAGACGGCCCGGCGTGCCCCTCAGCCAGCGAGGGGCACGGCGCGCGGAGCAGCGGTTTCGTCGGTGAATCCGTGTGCCGTCGGCCTGGTCGTCCGCTGGGCCAGCCACCCCGAATCGCGCGGGCCGCCGTTCACCGTGCCACCCTCGGTGACCGTTCTCACGTGCCGGAACCCGTGCCGCAGGTAGTACTCCTGAAGCCCGTCAGTCGTGGTCCAGGCATCCAGCCGAAGCCATGCCGCTCCGGCGCCGTGCGCCCGGTCCGCCGCCCCGTCGAGCAGCCTGCCCCCCGATGTCGCGACCCACGTACGCCCGAGCAACGGTGAGCTTGTTTATGAATATGGAAGGCTCCGCCAGTTCCTGGGACGTCCGGCTGTCACCTCACCGTCACGGAGCATGTAGACCGTGCCCGCCTCGATGGTGGCCAACAGCCGGTCCGCCGGGACGGCTCCACTGGTCGATTCCGAGAGTCCTCAGCCAGGCTGCCGCCTCCTTTCGGAAGGCGAGCAGCTTGGGGAGGTCGCTTGGCTGAGCAAGGGTGATCTTCGCTGTGGCTCGTTCTCACTTCGGGCGGACAGGTCGCCGATCTCGTAGTTCATCCGGTTCAGGTCGCCCCGGAACGTGGTGACGGTGCAGCGGATGGGGCGCTCGCCCGAGTAGCCGGTGCGAGTTCACAGCAGGACCGGAACCCCCGCCCCGATCTCCAACAGACGGGCCTCTTCCGGAGTGGGCATCCGGGTCGCGATCCCATCGAAGTACCCGATCTGCGTGATGCCCAGATCAGCGAGATACCGAGTCGTCCCCTCCGCAATGTCGCCCGGCTCGCCCAATCGTGGCCCCCGCGCTGGACAACCTGTCCCACATGACGCCGGACCTGTCCGACCCCATGTGCTGCATCGTCACGGGGCCGAGTCCGTGAAGCGCGCTCTGTTCACCGACGGAGACGTGCACCGCGCCCGCTACCGCCGCCCCCTGCTCCTGACCGGCATCGATGTCGGCGTCATCCGCCCCGACCTCGCCGAACGCCTCCTGCCCCTGCGCCTCGAACGCCCCCGCATCCGGCGCACCGAAGCCGAACTCTGGGCCGAGTTCGAAGAGGCCCTGCCCGTCATCCTCGGGTCGCTCCTGGACCTGACGGTGAAGGTGCGGGCGGCTGAGACGGAGACGCCGACGGATCTGCGGATGGCGGACTTCGCGCACCTGTGCGCGCAGCTCGACTCCGCCACCGGATTGGGTGCACTCGCCGCGTACCTAGCGAGCCTGGACGACCTGAACGACGAAGTGATCGAGGGGGATCTCCTCGCGCAGACCGTCCTCAAGCACGCCGAGGACGTCGCCCCCGGCAGCGAGCAGCGGATGACGTCCACCGAGTGGCTGCACCACCTCAGCCGCCTCTACAGCGGCGACGAACGCCGTCCCCTGCCCAAGGGGTGGCCGACCACCGGCAAGGTGCTCTCCGATCGGCTCATGCGGCTTCAGCCCACCCTCGCCGCCCGGGGCGTCCTCATCGACTCCGGGCGCACCCAGGAGGGCCGCTACCTCGAAATGGCCCGACCGGCCGCCGCACCGCCCGAGTACGAGCAGCCGGAGACGCCCTGACCCGCACCGCCGCTTCGCTGGACAAGCAAGAAGAGCACGCCCGGCCGGGTGCTCTTCTTGCTGTTCGGCGGAACGCCGCCCAAAGGTCGTGCCGCGAAGCGGCCCCTCACTTCGCGCCCTGAGAGCCACCGCCACCACTACAGACACCCCTTCCCTTCTCCCTAAGTAGGGAAGCCTGCGTCACAGCGTCACACGGACGGCAAAAACAACCCCTGGCCTGCGGTGATGGGCGTGACGCAGACGGTAAAGCTCTGCGTCATCCTGCGTCACCTGCGTCAGGCCGTGACGCACCCCGTGACGCACCGATGACGCACGCCCACACCGCCGCGTCACGCAGAACCGCAGGTCAGCGGCCCGCGTGACGCTGGTGACGCTGTGACGCAGAAGTCTGCACCTAGGACAGGCACAGCCGCCCCTTCCCCAAGGAGTCGCACCGTGGCCCAGAAACGTGCCCCCGAGACCGACCCGCAGACCACCCTGCACGCCGGCCTCCCCGACCGCTGCCTCACCCCCGACGACCTGAAGCAGATGTTCGGCCTGCCCAGCGTCGAAACGGTCTCCGCCTGGCGCAAGACCGGCGCAGGACCGCCCGCCATCCGCATCGGCAAGTACCTGCGCTACGACCCCGGCGCAGTCCGCACCTGGGTCGAAAGCAACACCGAAGCCGCAGCCTGACACCCACCAAACCAGCAGGGGCACGACCACCCGGTCGTGCCCCTGCCCCATGCCCACAGGAGCACCCATTGGCCGGCCACAGCCAAGACCGCTGGTACAAGACCGAGACCAACGCCGAGGGCAAGCCCGTACGAGTCAAGAGCGACCGGTACGGCATCGGGCTCCGCTACCGGGCCCGATACATCGGCCCGGACGGCACCGAGAAGTCCAAGTCCTTCCCCGACCGACAGAAGCGCCTCGCTGAAAACTGGCTCAGTCACATCGCTTCTGACATGTCCAAGGGTCAGTACATCGAGCCCCGCGCAGCCCGCATCACGTTCAAGGGCTACGCCGAGAAATGGCTCAACGCGCACAGCGCGGACCTGTCGAGCCAGATCGTCACCGAGCAGCGGCTACGCCTGCACGACTTCCCCGTCCTCGGATCGCGCCCGCTTCACTCCTTCCGGCCGGAACATCTCCGCGAGCTGGTGAGCGCCCTTGAGGTCAACCCGTGAGTAATGCGGCGCCTACGCCCGCAACATCTACGGCTAGGTTCGAGCTGTGCTGAGCGCCGCCGTGGACGACGGGCTCCTCCCTCGCAACCCCTGCTCCGCAAAATCCGTGCGGCCGCCATCGGTCGAACGGCGACGAGTCACCCCGTGGCTGGCCTCACAGGTGCACGCAGTCCGCCGAGCCCTTCCCCAGCGCTACCGGACCATGGTGGACACAGGCGCTGGCTGCGGGCTCCGGCAGGGTGAGATTGTGGGACTCGCTGAGGACGCCATCGACTTCGAAGCTGGCATCCTTCGGGTCGTTCGACAGGCGAAGCTCATTCAGGGCACGACCGTATTCGCCCTGCCGAAATGCAACAAGGAGCGAGACGTCCCGCTTCCGTCCTCGGTGGCCGAAGCCCTGCGGGTACACATGGACGCCTGCAAGCCGGTTGAGTTCACCCTGCCGTGGTGGAAGCCTGACGGCCCGAAGGTGACGGCTCGTCTCCTGTTCACGAACTCAGCGGCTGGAGTGGTCTGGCGGAGCAACTCCAACATCCAGGAGTGGAAGCCCGCACTCGCCACGGCCGGCCTCATCCCAGCCCCTGGGCCTGGCGGCAGGTACAAGTCAGCGCGCGAGCACGGCATGCATGCCTTGCTCGACTTCTACGCATCGGTGCTGCTGGACGCCGGGGAGAGCATCAAGGCCGTGAGCCAGTACCTCGGACGCGCCGACCCGACGCTGACCTTGCGGGTCTATGCGCATCTGATGCCGTCGAGCCAAGAACGCGCTCGCCGCGCCATGGACGCCGTACTCAGGACCACCACGGGCAACGAATAGCAACGTATGCCCGATTCGCGCGATTTTAGATATCAAGGCCAATGTCCGCTATTGCATTGCGTACGCAATACCTTTGCTGGGATTGACCTAGACAAAGAAGGCATGACGCAGCTTCAGCCTTAGATTGCGCGGATTGACGAAGAAGCGTCGATTGGGGGACACTGCGGGGGGCGATGCCGCTGCATGTGTCGCGCCGCTTTGGGGTGGCCACCCGTGGCCTAGGAAACGACGGGTGGCCGCCAGCCCCTTGAATGCCATCTCACGACAGGAGCACAGCAAGTATGGGAGAAGACAAGCCACAAGGCCAGCCCGCCGGGTGGTTAACTGGACTGACTTACGTCGGTGCGCTGCTTTCGGGCGCGGCGCTGATCATGACCGGGCATGCTTCGCCAGCCGAGGCTTCGGGGTACGTGGCGCCTTTCCTCGTCGTGTACGAGAAACTGGCGCAGCGTAACTCACGGATCTAGCCGCCACCGTCCGCCTTAAGACGGCCCCGTGACGGCCCAGCGGTGCCGAAGGGCTCTTCACTGTCAGGAGAACGGCAGGCGAGGGGCCCTTTCGCGCTGCGTCCGTATCAGTTCTCCGGGCTTAGGCATGGTTCTTCCAGTGTCGCAGACGGAACGGCGAAGGCCCGCCGCCCTGTGGACGACGGGCCTTCGTGCGGAGAACCGCAGGCCGGAGCCGGTCAGCCGGAGCCGACGAAGAGGACCATCAGCAGCCAGACCACCGGGGCGGTCGGCAGCAGTGAGTCCAGCCGGTCCATGATCCCGCCGTGGCCGGGCAGCAGGGTGCCCATGTCCTTGATGCCGAGGTCCCGCTTGATCATGGACTCGCCCAGGTCGCCCAGGGTGGCACTGGCCGCCACCGCGAGGCCCAGGAGCAGCCCCTGCCACCAGGAGCCGCCGTCGACCAGGAACTGCATGCACAGCGCCCCGGCGACCATGGCGAAGGTCACCGCGCCGAACAGGCCCTCGCGGGTCTTGCCGGGGCTGATGCGGGGGGCCAGCTTGTGCTTCCCGAACCGCCAGCCGACCGCGTACGCCCCCGTGTCGCTGACCACGGTCAGCAGCAGGAAGGTCAGCACCCGCTGCGGCCCGTCGTCGGCGGTCAGGAGCAGCGCGACGAACGTGGCCAGGAAGGGCACGTAGAACGCGGCGAAGATGCCGGCCGTGACGTCCCGGAGGTAGTCCTCGGGCGGCTGGGCCATCCGCCACACGAGCACCGCCAGGGCGGTCAGGGCCATGGCGATCCAGGCGCCCTCGGCCCCGCGCGCGTATCCGGCGACGACCATCGCGGCGCCGCCGATCGCGAGCGGGATCAGGGGGGCCCGGATGCCCTTGCGCTCCTGGAGGCGGGAGGTCAGCTCCCACAGCCCGACGACGACGGCGACCACGATGACGCCGACGAAGACCGCCTTGACGACGAAGAGCGAGACGACGACCAGCGCGCCGAGTCCCAGGCCGACCCCTATGGCGGCTCCCAGATCACGGCCCGCGCGCTTCTTCTGCGGGGGCGGTGGCGGCGCGGTGGGCATGGGCTCCTGCGGCTTCTGGTCGCGGAACAGGGGGCCGCCGCTCAGGCGTCCGGCCCCCTGGTTCCGGTGATCACGGTCTTCAGCGTCTCTACCTGCGTCGGGAACGTCCGGCACGATGGGCATGGGCCGAGTCTGCTGGGCGTCCCGCACATCGTAGGCAGGACCCGCCGCAGCTCCCTGCATCTCCGGCGCGACCCGGTGGCCGGCGCCCTGCGGAGCGCTCCGGGAAGAGTCGTTCATCAGACTTCGAGCAGCTCGGCTTCCTTGTGCTTCAGCAGCTCGTCCACCTGCGCGACGTACTTCGCGGTGGTGTCGTCGAGCTCCTTCTCGGCGCGGCGCACCTCGTCCTCGCCGGACTCCTTGTCCTTCACCAGCTTGTCGAGCGCTTCCTTGGCCTTGCGGCGGACGGCGCGGATCGAGATCTTGGAGTCCTCCGCCTTGGTCTTCGCGATCTTGATGAAGTCGCGGCGGCGCTCCTCGGTCAGCTCGGGGAAGTTGACCCGGATGATGTTTCCGTCGTTGCTGGGGTTGACCCCGAGGTCCGAGTCGCGGATGGCCTGCTCGATGTTGCGCAGCGCGCTCTTGTCGAACGGCGTCACGACGGCCATACGGGGCTCGGGCACCGAGAACGAGGCCAGTTGGTTGATCGGGGTCGGCGCGCCGTAGTAGTCGGCGACGATCTTGTTGAACATCGCCGGGTGCGCACGGCCGGTGCGGATCGCGGCGAAGTCCTCTTTCGCGACGACGACGGCCTTCTCCATCTTCTCCTCGGCCTCGAGGAGGGTTTCTTCGATCACCACGTGCTCCTGCGTGTTGTGAACGGGCCCGGCGGGCCCGGCGGGTCCTGCGTCGCGTCCTCACCTGCACGGTGTCCGACCGGCAGGCCGTTGTCCAGTTTCCGGGGCGGTCCGGTGCCCCGGCTCCCACCGGGCCTCACCGGTGGAAGCGCCCGTCGTCAGGCGCGGGTGTCCTGGTCGCTCACGAGCGTCCCGATCTTCTCACCCTTGACGGCGCGGGCGATATTGCCGGCGGCGGTGAGCTCGAAGACGAGGATCGGCAGCTCGTTGTCACGGCAGAGCGTGATGGCGGTGGCGTCGGCGACCTTGAGGTCGCGGGCGAGCACCTCGCTGTACTCCAGCGCGTCGAACTTCACCGCGGCGGGGTTGGTCTTGGGGTCGGAGTCGTAGACCCCGTCCACGCCGTTCTTGCCCATGAGCAGCGCCTCGGCGTCGATCTCCAGGGCGCGCTGGGCGGCGGTGGTGTCGGTGGAGAAGTAGGGCATGCCCATGCCCGCGCCGAAGATCACGACGCGGCCCTTCTCCAGGTGCCGCACGGCACGCAGCGGGATGTACGGCTCCGCGACCTGGCCCATGGTGATGGCGGTCTGGACGCGGGAGTCGATGCCCTCCTTCTCCAGGAAGTCCTGGAGGGCGAGGCAGTTCATCACGGTGCCGAGCATGCCCATGTAGTCGGAGCGGGCCCGGTCCATGCCCCGCTGCTGGAGCTCGGCGCCGCGGAAGAAGTTGCCGCCGCCGATGACGATCGCGATCTGCGCGCCGTCCCGGACGACCGCCGCGATCTCACGGGCGATGGCGTGCACGACGTCGGGGTCGACACCGAGTCCCCCGCCTCCGGCGAACGCCTCGCCGGAGAGCTTCAGCATGAAGCGTCCGGGCACCTTGCCGTCCTCGCGCTTGTCGTCGTCTTTGGCGGCGTCCGCGCCCTTGCTCATGGGGATTCTCCTCGTGCACATACGAAGAAGGCCATTGCCGGTGGGTCTGGTGTCCCTCAGCGGCAATGGCCTCCTCGTCAGATCTGCGGTCGTACGGCGGTGTGCGGCCGTCGACTGCACCAGACCCTACCGGGTCCGCCGTTTTTCGCGGACGGACTCAGATGCCGACCTTGATGCGGGTGAAGCGCTTCAGGGTGACACCGGCCTCGTCCAGAACCTTCTGGACCGACTTCTTGTTGTCCAGCGCGTACGGCTGGCCCAGGAGGGTCGCCTCCTTGAAGAAGCCGTTGACCCGACCCTCGACGATCTTCGGGAGGGCGGCCTCGGGCTTGCCCTCGGCGCGGGTGGTCTCCTCGGCGACGCGGCGCTCGGCCTCGACGACCTCGGCCGGGACGTCCTCGCGGGAGAGGTACTTCGGCGCGAAGGCGGCGATGTGCTGGGCGAGGCCCTTGGCCAGGTCGGCGTCGGCCTTGTCCAGCTCGACCATGACACCGATCTGCGGCGGCAGGTCGGGCATGGTGCGGTGCATGTAGACGGAGACGAAGGCACCCTGGAACTGCGCGAAGCGGTCCAGGACGATCTTCTCGCCGAGGTTGGCGTTGGCCTCGTCCACGTACGCCTGGACCGTCTTGCCGGGCTCGATCTCGGAGGCGAGCAGCGCCTCCAGGTCGGCCGGGGAGGACGCGGCGACGTGCGCGGCCAGCGCGTTGGCGACGGCCTGGAACTTGTCGCCCTTGGCGACGAAGTCGGTCTCGCACTTCAGCTCGACCAGGACGCCGGAGGTGTTGTCGTCGGAGACGAGGGAGACGACCGCGCCGTTCTCGGCGGAACGGCCCTCGCGCTTGGCGACGCCCTTCTGGCCCTTGATGCGCAGCGCCTCGACGGCGCCTTCGACGTTGCCGTCGGCCTCGTCGAGCGCCTTCTTGCAGTCCATCATGCCGGCGCCGGTGAGCTCACGGAGCTTCTTGACGTCAGCGGCGGTGTAGTTCGCCATGAGTCTGTGTTCTTTCTCGAAGTCTGAAAGATCTACGGGTGGACGGCGGGGGCGGCGCCGCGGCCTGTCCGGGGACAGGTCACGGGGCGCCCTCCCCCGCCGTCTTCTACCGTGACGGGTGTCAGCCCTGCTCGGCGTCCGCGGCCGGGGCCTCGGCCTGCTCGGCGGCGATGGCCTCGGGCTTGGCGTCCGCGTCGGCGTCCTTCTCGGTCTCGACGGAGGACTGGACCTCGGCGTCGGCCTTCTTGTCGCCCTCGAGCAGGTCGCGCTCCCACTCGGCGAGCGGCTCGCCGGCGGCCTTCTCGCCCGGCTTCGAGTCGCCGGTCGCGGCGCCGGAGCGGGCGATGAGGCCCTCGGCGACGGCGTCGGCGATCACGCGGGTGAGCAGAGTGACGGAGCGGATCGCGTCGTCGTTGCCCGGAATCTTGTAGTCGACCTCGTCGGGGTCGCAGTTGGTGTCGAGGATCGCGACGACCGGGATGTGGAGCTTGCGCGCCTCACCGACGGCGATGTGCTCCTTCTTGGTGTCGACGACCCAGACGGCGCTCGGCACCTTCTGCATCTCGCGGATACCACCGAGGGTCTTCTCCAGCTTGGCCTTCTCGCGGGAGAGGACCAGGAGCTCCTTCTTGGTGAGGCCGGAGGCGGCCACGTCCTCGAAGTCGATGAGCTCCAGCTCCTTCAGGCGCTGGAGGCGCTTGTAGACGGTGGAGAAGTTGGTGAGCATGCCACCCAGCCAGCGCTGGTTGACGTACGGCATGCCGACGCGCGTCGCCTGCTCGGCGATGGCCTCCTGGGCCTGCTTCTTCGTACCCACGAACATGATGGAGCCGCCGTGCGCGACGGTCTCCTTGACGAACTCGTAGGCGCGGTCGATGTACGACAGCGACTGGAGCAGGTCGATGATGTAGATGCCGTTGCGCTCGGTGAAGATGAAGCGCTTCATCTTCGGGTTCCAGCGACGGGTCTGGTGACCGAAGTGGACGCCGCTTTCCAGCAGCTCCCGCATCGTGACGACGGCCATGGCCGTACTCCTTGAGGTGCTCGGTTGTCGCGCCAGCGGGTTTGCTGTCGCGCCTGACGCCCCGGTGCGCCGTGCCACGAGGGACCGAGGGGCGCGGCCACCGCCGCTGAGCGGGTGGTGGCGGGGCGTGCGAAGTCGACCCGGTGACCCGGATCGCCAGAAGAAGTGTACGGGACCGTCCGGGTGCCGGGTGACGGCGCTGTCCACAACCGGCTGGTCGTCCACAGATCCGGGCCGTGATCCCCGCGGGGCGGGCGGCCGGGGGACGGTGGTGCCATGCGAATCACAACCGACCGGGCGGCTGCCCGGAGCCGGGAGCGCCGGAGCCTCCTGCGGCGGGCCCTGGCCGTGGTGCTGGCCGCGCTGGTGGCGTGGGGCGGCTGGACCGGGACCG